>PSRM01000219.1 GCA_003176045.1 Verrucomicrobiota bacterium
TGCGAGATTGACACATTTTCGCAAAAAAAGTCAAGTGATTGTTGAAAAGTTTTTACGATTTTCTGTCCCCACACCTTGCGTGACGAAGACCGGTTTCTCATTAACACCGCGGCTTCAGCGCGGTGGACTGGCCGACCCGGGAACCCAAGCCGTTTCATTCAACGGCTTTCTGTGAGAAAGGAAAACTGCTGAAGCGGTTATTCGGTTTTTGGATATCCTGGCACCGGGCTAAAGCCGCGGTGTTAATGAGAGGCCAAACACAGGCAGAAACACATAGCCTCAGGCGTATGTTGGCTGCGCGACGGCCAGAATCTCCTTTGCCGCCCTTTTCCCCGAGGCGATCGCCCCATGCACAGTTCCCTGATTGCCTCGGGTATCCGTCGCCTCCCCCGCGAAGAACAACGTGTCGGCCACCGGCGCAGCCAGGCGTTTTGGCATTTGCGCCATGCCGACCGGCGAATAGCTGTAGGCGCCCCGGCTAAACGGATTGCTGCTCCAGTCACAGGTGAACGAGGCAACGAGCAAACTGCGGATGTATGCCTCCTCGACCCTGAAAATCCTCGACGAGCAGCGAATAGCTTCTGACTCGATTCTTTCCGCGCCTTGAACCTCGAGCCGCGCGGCGCGAGGGCCGCCAACCCATCCGGTCAAAATCGGCGCTCGTTTGTCCGTCCACCAGGTCGGCAACGGTTCGGCCGGTGCGTGCAGGAAGCCAAAGTTTTTAACCGGCCAGAAGACAGATCGGAACACTAATGTAATGCGCACCACGGAGCCGACCTCCAGTCCTTGTATCGCCATTTCCTTCCCGGGTAGTTTCGGCTCGAAAACCACAGCTCCCGGCCCATTGTATTTGAGGACACCCAAGGGCAGAGTGATTATCGCTTGAGCGCTGAAAAAACTGCGCTGGCCAGCCGGCGTTTGGGCCTCGACCTCCACCCTGCCCTGCTCCCATCGGATGGTTTTCACCACCGCCCGCCGGTGGACTTGGACCCCAGCTAATTCGGCTTGGCCAGCCAACCAGGTCACCAAGGCTCCATACCCGTCGCGGAGCCGGAATTGCTCGGTGCCGCCCTCAGCTTCGGCTTCCGTAGCAGCCCTGGCAAGAGCGTGGATGCTCATCCGGCTGGCTTTGGCCGCGTGAAAGCCCTCCACGTATTCGCGCGCCAGCCACTTCGCGGAGTTCTCGATACTCCAGGCCTGATCTAAAAAACTTTGAAAATCCTGGTCTGGCGCGGCGGAATTTATGCGCGAAGTGACCTGATCCAATTTGTCCCAAAACTCAGCTTCTTTCGAGATGCCGCCGTTGGATATGACCCAATGACGGTCAGGCACCCCGATGGTGCGCAGGTGCGCTTCTCGAATGATCTCCCACGTGTCATTTTCCGAGCCGTGGACAAATTCCGCCCCAAATTCCACGGGGACCGGGCAGGTAGCAAACGAACCTGTGTGGATACGGCCACCAAGCCGTTCGCGAGCCTCTAGAATACTGACTGAGTATCCAGCTTCGGCCAAAACGCGGGCAGCACTCAGCCCTGCAACTCCCCCACCTATCACCAATACCGAATCACCCTCCATTGCCTAATTTCGCCTGAACTATGCAATGGTGCAAATGCGGAACAACGCTGGGTGGACCACCACAATCCGCGTAGGGCAGGCTTTCCAGCCTGCCGGTTGCGGCGCTTTCCAGCGCCGCTTCCATTCAGGGGGCTAGAAAGCCCCTGAACCGGCAGGCTGGAAAGCCTGCCCTACAATCCGGCGATTTGCACGCCGATCTCGAGGGCTTTGGCGCTTCGCTACTCCCCTCCCCCTCTGCCGCCCCCCTCCGGAATGCCGTTTGTCGTGACGGAAATAATCGGCAGGAACATCGCGATTACGATGCTGCCCACTATTATTCCGAGGAAGATTATCATCACCGGCTCCAACAAAGATGTCATCGCGCTTGCGGCATTGTCCACATCCTCATCACAGGAATCGGCGATTTTCATGAGCATCTCGGGCAACGCCCCGGTTTGCTCTCCGACGTCCACCATTCCCGAGACCATGGCGGGAAACACCCCGGAAGCTTTTAACGTGGGAGCAATAGCTTCGCCCTCCTTCACCCTGCCATGCACAGAAGCTACTACGCCGCCGAGAACCAGGTTGGCGGCCGTTTCTTTCACAATCATTAACGCCTGAAGAATGGGCACGCCGCTTCCAACCAGCGTTCCGAGCGTTCGGGCGAAACGCGAAATGGCGGCTTTTCTGAATACGGGTCCAAGAACGGGCAGTGCCAGTTTGATACGATCAAAAGCCCACCGGCCTGAGTTCGTGCGCAAGGCCAAAACCAGCAGCATCACCAGCCCCAGCAAAACCATCGCCGTGCCCGGCAGATGCGTCTTCGCCGCTTCGCTGATGCCAAACACGAACCGAGTAAAGGCAGGGAGTGCTCGACCTTCGAGCAGGCCATCGAAAACCACTTTGAACTTCGGCACAACGAATGTCACCAGCACCGTCAGAACGGCGGAAGCGACAAACACCACGGCGCAAGGATAAAACATGGCCGCTTTGACACGGCCTTTGATCTTCTGCGCCTTCTCCATGAACTCCGCCAGTCTGCGCAATGTGATCTCCAACGCGCCACCGATCTCCCCTGCCCTGACCATATTTACATACAGCCGATTGAAGATCTTAGGATGCATCGATACGGCTTCCGTAAGCGAATTTCCGCCCTCGATCGCCGAAGCAATATCGCCGATGGCCCCCTTGAGTGTTCGGTTCGCCTCCTGTTCCTGCAGTGTGCGCAAGCCCCGCAGCAACGGCATCCCGGCTTCCACAAGCGTGGCAAGCTGGCGGGTGAACACGGTCAGCACCGCAGGTTTTACCCTGCCGCCGAATCCGGGGATAGAGATGGACCCAGTGAGAATCCGCCGGGCACGTTTGCCTTTTGTTTGGGTCCGGGCGAGGCGCGTTCTCCCCACGGCGGCCTCAAGGACCCGGGTCGGAAACAAACCCATTTCTTTTATCCGACGCAAAGCCTCGCTCTGATCTGTAACATCCAACGAGCCCCGCATCTCCAGGCCCTGCGGATCAACGGCTACATAGCTGTAACTGGGCATAAGCAGCTCTCCTGTTAAGGTTCATCTGATCTGTTAGACCGCGTGGGACCAAAAGTGTCACGCCGCGTGCAAACCCCAAGCTCCGATAGGAGCGCCATGTTTATAGTAGCCGACCGTGAAAGCGAACAAGCTCCGTAGGAGCGGCACAAGAACTTGATCGCTCAGAGCGCCTAGACATGCCGCTCCTACGGAGCTTGGACCGGCTGTGCGCGCTTGACTATAAACATGGCGCTCCTATCGGAGCTTTTCGCCCCTGATTAGAAGGGCGCGTGACCGGAAACCCAATTGTTTCCTCGCCAGCACAATGCCCCAGAGGCAATATGCCTGGGATGACATCTTCGCATTTTCGGCTCTGCTTGCTTGCCTTTGTCTTAGCGGCCAACGTGGCTCAAGCCGACCGCGTTGACGATTATCTGCAAGACGAGATGAAGCAGCACCGGATTCCCGGTTTGGCCCTGAAGGTCATCCAGAGCGGCAAGGCGGTGAAGACGTCGGCCTACGGTTTCGCAAACCTTGAGCTAAAAGTCCCTGTCAAACCGGAGACGGTCTTCGAAATCGGTTCGATCACCAAGCAGTTTACCGCGGCGGGCATCCTCCTCCTGGCGCAAGACGGCAAACTGTCCGTCGAAGACAAAATCAGCCAACACCTCCAGAACCCTCCGGACTCTTGGAAGGACATTGCAATCCGCCACCTTCTGACCCACACCTCAGGCATCGAGAGTTATACCGGGCTGGATGGCTTTGAGTTGCGGCGGCACTTGAGCCAGAAGCAGTTCATTAAAGCCATCGGCGCACGGCCACTTCAGTTTTCGCCCGGTGAAGCGTGGCGGTATTGCAACACTGGGTTTAATCTGCTCGGATTCATTATTGAAAACGTGAGCGGCACGAATTATTGGGCGTTCATGAATCAGCGGCTTTTTCAACCGCTGGGAATGACCACCACGACAAACCGCTTGCCAGCCCTGATAATTCCGAACCGCGCCTCGGGCTACGAGCAAACCAACCGCACCTGGATCAATCGCGATTACGACCTGACCGACGTATTCTCCGCAGGAGAGATCGCCTCGACCGTGGGCGATTTAGCCAGGTGGAACGCGGTGCTGGATTGCGAGAGTCTGTTGAGCGCGAAAACCAAGGAAATAATGTGGACGCCGTCTCGACTCAACAACGGCAGAGCCACGAAGTACGGATTTGGTTGGTTCATTGATACGCTTGATGGCCACAAAAACATCGGGCATGGCGGTTCGACCTCCGGCTTCTCCGCCACCATCCAACGCTTCCCCGACGACCAACTGGCGATCATCATCCTGACAAACACCGACGAGCAGCTTGCGACGACGTTAGCGAAGAAGGTGGCTGCCATCTATTTTAAATAGTCCGAAGACTGAGCGAAGCCACAACAATTCGCTTCTTAGCAGAGGACGCCATGATCGTGGCGAACTGCGGCAGGAGCGCGGCATTTATGCCGCTTCAACGTTTGAACTGAAAGGCGTGCCTGACTAAATTCTGGCCGGCCGGCAATTCAAACGGTGAAGCGGCATAAATGCCGCGCTCCCTCTTCGGCCTGCGGATTTGCTTTCGCCTTGGGGTCTAAACTCCATTGCTCAGCGGGCATGCCGCTTGGAGGGTAGGAAAAGGGATATGAAGCGGAAAGAAATGGGGCTCATCTTGTGTGCAGTTCTGGCGCTGGGCGGTTGTGCTACCTACCAGGGTGGGACCGAAGGTAATGGCTCTCAGAGCTACACCTCTGGAACGGGAGCCAGTCCCACATTTAACCCTGGCATGGATCGACGCGACATCCGCGACCCTCAGAGTCTAACCCCGCCTCAGCCGCCGCCAACTACACCGCCGTAGGAGAACGTGGAGTGCGGCGACATGTCGCTGAATGAAAGAAAATCGAAACGAGGAGGGGCGACTTACCGAGCGCTCACTGCGCACACGAGGAAGGGGTGATGGCGGTTCATGATCGGGCGCGAAAGAAAACCAAATGCAGTGCGCCGGCCTGCGCAACATCAAAACCGCAGACCGGGACGCGAATACAAAATGCGGCCACGGCCCAAAGTCGCCCTGCCTGAATATCAGGGCAGTGGCAAGCTGGCCGAAAAGGTTGCGTTAATCACAGGCGGGGATAGCGGCATAGGCCGAGCCGTGGCCGTGCTGTTCGCGCGTGAAGGCGCCGATATCGCCGTCGCGTATCTGGAAGAGCACCAGGACGCGCGAGAGACGCGCAGCCTTGTAGAACGCGAGGGTCGCAGATGTGTCCTCTATCCGGGAAACATCGGCAAAGAGAAGATCTGCCAGCGAATGGTGGACGATACCGTCCAGCAGCTTGGCCGCCTGGACATCCTGGTCAACAACGCCGCCGAGCAGCATCCTCAGAAAGACCTCACCAAAATCAGTCAGGAACAGCTCGAGCGAACATTCCGCACCAACGTGTTCTCGATGTTCTACTTCGCCAAGGCCGCTCTCAGGCATCTCAAACCGGGCTCGACTATTATTAACACGGCTTCGGTAACGGCGTATCGAGGCAATCCGCAACTCCTGGATTATTCCTCGACCAAAGGCGCGATCGTCGCCTTTACTCGCTCGCTGGCGAAGGCCATGGCCGACAAAGGCATCCGGGTCAATGGCGTGGCTCCCGGGCCGATTTGGACTCCGCTGATTCCTTCGACTTTTTCTGCCGATAAAGTTGCTGAGTTCGGCACGGATGTTCCTCTCAAACGCGCGGGAGAGCCGATGGAGGTAGCCCCGTGCTACGTATTCCTGGCCTCCACCGATTCCAATTACATGACCGGACAAGTTCTGCACCCGAACGGGGGTGAGGTGGTTAACGGGTAATCTGGAAATCTGAAATCCGAAATCCGAATTTGGCAAGCGAATGGGGGGGCACACGAATGGCCGGAAATCCGCACGTTCCTGTTGATCAGTGACAACTCACAAGCACGCATCGCCTCCAACTGCCCGGAGGCGTTTATCTAATCCACCGCAGGAGCGCGAGAAATTCCGCTGGACCCAAAGAATCTCCAATGCCGAATGGCCCATATATCGTGAGGCGATCGAAGCCATTCGTAACGCAGGCGTGTCATTCATGTTGGGCGGGGGGTTCGCTCTTGCTACTTTCATCGGCAGATGGCGCGACACCAAGGACATTGACTTCTACATCCATCCCCGCGACCGCGCGCGCGCGGTTTCCGCGCTGACTCGCGCCGGGTTCAGCGACTATTTTGAACGCCTTCCCTACGATCGGAAATGGATTCATCGCAGCGTGCGGGCGGACGTGATCGTGGACCTGATCTGGTCCATGGCAAATCAACGGGCGCAGGTGGACGACACCTGGTTCTCGAGGGCCGGCGAGGCCAAAATTCGTGACCAGCAGTTGCTGGTGTTGCCCCGCGAGGAGTTCATGTGGTGCAAGCTCTATATCCTCCAGCGCGACCATTGTGATTGGACCGACGTGTTCAATCTGCTTTACGAGCGCGGGCCCGAATTGGACTGGCAACACTTGATTGCGCGCCTGGAGGACGATACGCCGCTGCTGAGAGCCCTGCTCACGGTTTACGGCTGGCTTTGCCCCAGGCGCGTCCAATTGCTGCCGCCATCACTCTGGGATGCTTTGAAGATGCAACCGTACAGAGCCGCGACCGTGAGGGAGCGTCCCGGGAGGTTTCGCAGCACCCAAACCCGCCGCCCCGGTTGCGAACGTGACCGCATCCGCCTCCTGGACACGCGAGATTGGTTCACAGCCCTAATGCCAGAAGGTGTCCCTCTGGCAGTTTAATATGATCATCGGCGCGATGAATCATCCGGGGAAAGACCTCTTGGCGGAAATCGCCTGGATGGCTCAGATGCGCCTGGACTTCGTTGATCTTACGTTGGAGCCACCCCTGGCCTCAGCCCGTCAAGTAGATCCCGGCGCAATTCGCGATGCTCTCGAGCACCACGGCCTGAAGGTCATCGGCCACACTGCCTATTACCTTCCGCTCTGCAGTCCATTCGAATCTCTGCGCCGCGCGGCCGTGGACGAATTGAAGTTATGCCTCGAAGCCTTTGCTAAAATCGGCGCGCGGTGGATGAACCTCCACCCCGACAGCAAAGCCCCATTGCACGAACACAAATTTATTATCGAACAAAACCTCAAGACTATGCGTGAGTTGTCCGATGCCGCCCGGCAGGTCGGCATTGGCCTGATGATCGAGAATCTCCCGGGCAGCTTTAATACTGTGAGCCAGCTTTCAGAACTGCTCGACCCCATGCCTGAGCTGGGCTTTCACCTCGATATCGGCCACGCAAATCTGCTGGTGACGCGCAACACGACCGATGAACTACTGGCTGCATACGGCAACAGAATCCGGCACGTGCATTTGCATGATAATAAAGGCGGCAACGCAGACCTGCACCTGCCCCTGGGCGCAGGTAACCTGGATCTGGAACAGCATCTTAGGTCGCTTAAGAAAGCAGGTTACGACGGCACAATCACCCTCGAAGTGTTTTCCCCCGACCGCCACCACCTGGCCTATAGCAGGGATGTGCTGCGAAAACTTTGGGCTCAGGTAGCACACTCGTAGCATCTAACAGAGTTAATTAGGTTAACTAAGTTAACTAAGTTAATTAAGTTAACCGAACCTTCGGCTCATTATTGTCTTATCCGTACTCAAGGCCTTCACCAATTGTAGCAAATGTCCCGCTGCGGCCATTTGCCCTTAATTAACTCATTTAACCTAATTAACTCAATTAACTCATTTCGTTGGGGCTTTTGCCGCCGCCGAAAGAAGGGTTTTACCGGGTTGAGAGCAAATCCCAAAAGTCTAGCTTAGATTCGACACTAAACGTGGACAGGCAAATACCAAACAAAGGAAAAAGCACTATGAAGAAATCAATCCTGATCCTGAGCGCAGCACTTGCCCTTGCCCTGGTTGGATGCAGCGAACAAGGCGGCAGCAACTCGACCGGTGAACAGCCCAATTCGAGCACCAACCTGCAAAGCACACCCTCCAGCCAGGGTGGCTCAACCGCACCCGGCGGCGCCAATTCAGGCGGCAGCCAGAATCAGCCATCCGGAACTGCTCCCTCTGGGACCAGCACCAACAACACTCCTCCCAGCCAGCCTTAATCTTGCGAAAGCAGGTCGGAATTGGAGCGCGGTCCGTCTCAAATGCCTGCTGTAATCCCACCCTGGGAGATGCAGGCGGCTCCGCGCGGAGATCCAGTCGGAGTTCGGGTTCCCGACCCGAACAACGCCGAGTATCCTGGTTTTGCGAAGACAAGCCAAGGAGGTCCCGCTTGGATGGTTCTATCCCGTCCAGCGGGG
>PSRM01000047.1 GCA_003176045.1 Verrucomicrobiota bacterium
GCGCAGCTTGCCGAGAAACTCGCCCAACGGAGTTGGGCGCTCCTGTGCTGCGCCCGCCGTGACTGAGGGGATACCCGTTGGATTACTTTGGGGATGGACGGCTTAGGGCAGATAGTGGTAGTGTGTCATACGTGGCGGGACGCGGGCGAAAATGCATCAGTCTGCCGCATTATCTCGGCCCGTAGAGCAACGAAGAGCGAGCTACGACAATACGGCTCAACCTAAACGTGAAAAAACAATACGACTTTTCGAAGGCAGAACGTGGGCGATTCTATCGCCCAGGCGCCAGGTTCAACCTGCCCGTGTACCTTGATCCAGATGTCCAGGCTCGATTGGCATCCGCGGCACAAAAGCGTGGGGAAGAGCTTGGCAGCCTCGTCAATCGTCTGCTGAAGCACGAAATCGAACTTCAATAAGCGCCGGTCAAGAGGAGCGAATCAACTGCGTCGCTTTAAGGAGAAGTTCTTCCCGCTTCTTTTTGGACCATTTGTTGGCTTCGGCCCGGCCTTTCTCAGCAACGATTGTTCCCCACGACCTCACCTCGGTTCTCAGTTTTTTCTTCATTTTGCGTCAGCAAGCCTAAGTCGAAAGTTGCGCAGATGCAAAGGTCTCGCCGAGGCGCTGCGATAACCGGTCAAAGAGAATCGAATCAACGAACCACAGAGGCACAGAGCCACAGAGGGTGAACAGATGGGGGCATTTTCGTTGAAACAAATTCTGGCCGGGATGTGTTATGAGGGGGATGACAATGCATATCACACCACGTTTAATCTTCTTAACAGTTTTGCTCTGCATTCATCCGGGCACAGGGCTTTCGGCGTTGGGCGCGGACCCGGATGCATTTTTGGCAAAGGCCAAGGCTGCGGCGGGCGGTCAGGTGTGGGATTCGGTGCGCACAGCACATTCGAGGTTGCAGATTAAGACTGGCGGGCTAACAGGCCACGCTGAGAACTGGGAGGATGTCACAGGCGGACGCGGCTGCGTTCGGTTCAGCATTGGACCGCTGAGCGGGGCCGAGGGATGGGACGGCCAGGCTGGATGGAGCCAGGACAGTTCCGGCCAGAACAAGAAGATGGAGGGTGGGGATGAGGTTGAAGGCGCAGTCAACGAGGCGTATCGCCGATGCCTGGCATACTGGTACACCAACCGCTGGCCGGCGCGGATCGAGGACGCCGGGCCGCAACAGGAAAGGGAGCGCCAGTTCGAGGTCTTGAGGATTACGCCCAGGGGTGGGCGCCCGTTCGACCTATGGCTGGACACCAGCACCTGGCTGATTGATCGGACGGTGGAGAAGGCGGCCATCGAAACCCGCACAGTATTCTTTTCCGACTACCGGGTGGTGGAGGGAAAGAAGGTGGCGTTCGCGCTGCGCTCGACCAATGGCGAAGAGCGTTATGACCAGTGGATCACGGTGGAGAACGTGGAGTTCAACCTCCCGATGGACGAGGAGCGGTTCAAGATGCCCGCGCCGCCGCCGCCCGACTTCGCGTTCGCTACGGGCAAGACGTCCACGACCGTGCCATTTGAGCTGGCGAACAACCATATCTATGTGCGCGTCAGAATGAACGGCCAAGGGGCGTTTTCGGTGCTCTGCGACACTGGCGGCGAGAACGTCATCACCCCATCGGTGGCCGCCCGGCTGGGGGTAAAGACTGAAGGCGCGTTGCAAGGGCGAGGGGTGGGCGAAAAATCCGAAGATATCGCGCTGGCCAGGCTTCAATCGCTTACGGTCGGCGATGTCACGATCAGCAATCAAGTTTTCGTAGTCTATGGACTGGAACCGTTCGCCGACGTCGAGGGAGTGGATCAGAACGGTATGATCGGTTATGAGATATTCAAACGGTTCGTGGTAAGAGTGGATTACGAACGGCGGCAACTGACGCTGACGCTGCCTTCTGCGTTCCTTTACCAGAGTGCTGGCACAGTTGTTCCCTTTCAGTTCAACGACCGTATCCCGCAGGTGGAAGGCAGCATTGACGGGATCGGAGGCAAATTCGACATTGATACTGGGAGCCGCTGCTCGGTATCGCTGCTAAGGCCTTTCGCGGAGAAGCACGATTTGCGGGCAAAGATGGCCCCGCGCTTCGAAGCGACCATCGGGTGGGGTGTGGGCGGCGCCGCTCGCGGCCTGGTCACCAGGGCTTCGGAATTGCGGCTCGGCGATGTGGTTGTGCGGTCGCCAGTCGCAGACATCAGTTTGCAGCAAAAGGGGGCCCTGGTGAGCCCGTACGTGGCGGGAAACGTTGGCGCGGGCGTGCTAAAACGGTTCAACATTACATTTGATTACGGACATCAACAGATGATTTTCGAAACGAACTCCGGCACCGCCGGGCCGGACATTTATGACCGCTCCGGGATGTGGCTCAACCGCGCCGGCGCGGCGTTGGAAGTCTTTGACGTCACCACCGGCAGCGCGGCCGAGAGCGCCGGGCTGAAGGTGGAGGACCGAATCATTGCCGTGGATGGCGCACCAGTTTCGGAAGGCTCACTGGTGACTCTTCGTCGCCGGTTTCGCACGGAACCTCCTGGCACCCGGGTCCGGCTACGCGTCCAATCCAGGCAGGGCACGCGCGAGGTTAGCCTCGTACTAAAGGAGCTGCTGCCGGGTTAGTGCTGCGCGGGGACAAGGCTGTCCCCGCCCCAATCATCACCGCCGAACAATTGGCCGCTGCTCTGCGGGAGTTGATGCCCACAAACCTCAAACGTTTCCTGGCGTATTAGAGCGACTCGGCGGGTGAAGCGCGCTTTCAGCGCTCGAATGGTTTCTTGTGACGTTAACCCAGGGCGTTGCCCTGGGCTGGTATGAACCAGGCCGTTGGCCTGCCATGAATCGGGCCTCCCGCCTCAAGACCTCACAGCTCCGATTTGTGGTCGAAGGCGAATTTGACGAGGCTGTGGACGCCGTGCAGTTCGAGCCGGGTGCAGATGTTGAAACGGTGATTGTCCACAGTGCGTATGCTCAGGTGCAGTTCGTCGGCAATTTCTTTGCTGGTCTTGTTCCGGGCGATGAGGCGCAGGATGCGCAGCTCGGCGGGGGTGAGGTCGGCCAGACCCGGTTTGGCGCGGCGCAGCGATTCAGCGCGCGTGCGCCGATTTACCAGAAAGGCCGATACGGCCGGGCTCAGGTAATGCTGGCCGTCGGCGACGGCCCGAATGCAATGCAGGATATCCTCCGCGGCGCTGTCCTTGAGCACGTAGCCGAGCACGCCCAGGTCCACGGCTTCGTTGAACAGGTCCTCTTCGCGGTGCATCGTCAGGATGATAACCCGCACGGGCAAGCGCTCGCGTTCGATGGCAGCAGCCAGTTCCAGGCCATTCTTGCCGGGCATGTCCAGGTCCAGAATTGCCAGCTTCGGTTTCAACTGGAGCGCCATGCGCAAGGCATCCTGACCGTCACCGGTTTCGTGGACGATTTTAAGGTCCGGTTGTGATTCGATGACCTGGCGCAAGCCGCCGCGGAACATGGGATGGTCATCGGCCATGAGGATGGTCAAAGGCGCGATCTCTGAACTACGGCGTGTCATGTCTTAAGTGTCAGGTGTGAGGTGTGAGGTGTCAGGTGTCAAGTGTCAGGTGTCGGCCCCGCGCGCAGCGGAAGTTCAATTTTCATCTGCGTTCCGCTGCCGGGCCGGGATTGCAGGTCCAATTTGCCACCCAAAATGCGGACGCGCTCGGCGATGCCGTCCAAGCCCATGCCGCTGGCGCGGGCTGGGTTCTGAGTAGCTGCCGGAAAATCAAAGCCGCGGCCATTGTCCTGGATCACCAAACGCACGCGAGCACCGTCCTGTTGCAGCGTGATGCGCGCCTCGGTGGCGCCGGAATGTTTGAGGATATTGTTGAGGCCCTCCTGCACGATCCGATACAGATTGATCTCGGCTTCCGGCGGGAACACCCGGTCGAGGGGCGCAATCTCAGCCGCGATTTTCAGGGCCGATGAAGCACTGACCTGTTTTATCAGGCCAGACACGGCGCGCGTGAAACCGAGCCGGTCCAGTTGGTAAGGGCGCAGGTTTTGCGAGATCTCGCGGACTTCTGCGAGCGCCTGAGCGGCGACACGGGAGATCTCGTTAAATTGTTCCGGCGCGCTCGAGGTGCTGGCCTTCAGCGCAATGTCGGCGCGATTTTTGATGACGAGCAGGTTTTGGCCGAGGCTGTCGTGCAATTCACCTGCAATGCGTTTGCGCTCCTGCTCCTGGGACTGGATGAGCCGGCGCGAAAAATTCTGTTGAGCGGTTCGTTGGGCCTCGAGCCGCGATATCCGGCGCCAGTAGAAACCCGCGGCCCCGCCGACCACCACCAGCTCCGCCAGAACCCGGAACCAGGGGGTTTGGTACCACGCGGGCAGAATGATGAAGGCAAGCGAGGCGCCCGGTTCGGCCCAAGCGCCGCCGCTGGCTGACGCAGTAACGCGGAAATGATAGGTCCCCGGCGGCAGCCGGCGAAAGCTAGCCGCGCGTTGATCTACGGCCTCGGTCCAGGGCTCATCCAGACCCTCGAGCCGGTAGCGGAAGCGGAGCGTTTCGGGCGCGGCGCACTGCAAAGCGGTGTAGCGCAAGAGGAATTCCCCTGTCCTGGGCTGAATTCGCAAGGGCGTGTCCATCGAGTTTGGCAACTCGAGCTGCCGTCCATCCGCCAGCGCTTCCTCGATGATTACGCGAGGGGCCGGTGCAGGTTGCTCGAATTCGGCGGGATCGAAGCTTACTACGTCATGGATTCTTGGGACAAACAGCCGGCCATTGGGACCACGGATGGCCGGGGAGTAGAAACCAGAAGCGAACGGATTCGGCTTCAAGCCATCGCTGCGCCCGATGACCAGAGGATGCACCACCTGTGTTTTACTTGCTGCGAAGTCCGCTAATTCCCTTTTGGTCAAACGGAACAGGCGATTGTTGGCGGCGCACCAAAGGTGGCCCGACCGATCTTCGACGAGATTAGAGATGGCTTCCCCCGGCAGCCCGTGCCGGCTGTCGAACACGAGCAGCCTGGAATTTCGCCACCAAAGCAAGCCCATCGGCGTGCCGATCCACACGCCGCCTTCCCCATCATCGAGCCAGCAACGGATCGCGTTTACCGCCAGCCCTTCGCGCGCGCCTATTTGCTCCTGCACCTGGCCTTGCTCGTCCAACCGCAAAAACCCGGTCCCCTCGACCTGGACCCAAACTCCACCGGAGGGACATGCCGTCAGTCCACCGATGCGCTTGCGGGCGGCCCGTTCAAATGGACGGAATATGTTCGTGCCTTCCTCGGTCAGATGACCGACCGTCCCGCTTACGGTGGCGAACCACAGCCCGCTCGCCCGGTCATTAGCCAGCACTAAAGGTTCTGAATCGCCTTCCTCCGTTTTATACTTGTGGACCGGTCTGTCGTTGCGGTCGGGATCATACTGCCAAAGACCGCTGCCCGCCACGCTCAACCAAACACCGCCCGCCGCGCAAGGCTTCAACATGATCACGGGGAACTTCTGCGCAGCCGCCGGGGGAGCTACGGTCACAAGCCGGCCCTGCTGCTCGAACCATAGTTCCTGTCCACTGCTGATCCATAAGCGGCCACGAGTATCGAAGGCCATTCGAGCGATCCGCGCCCGCTCACTGCCCGGCACGACCTGCACACGCGCGTTTCGAAGGCGCAGCAAACCTTTGCTGCGGGTGCCCACCCAAAGATTGCCCAGATTGTCCCGTTGCAGCGAGAGCACACCGTCCATTTCCGGCGGCTCATTCATTCCCGCCGGCGAGGCGCGCTCGTCCCGGAACAGAAACAGGCCCTGCTCAAATGTGCCACAAAGCAAGCCGCTCTCACCCTGGTCGAGCACACAGTTGATATAGCTTTTGGGCAAACCGCTTTCCGCGCCGAAGATGCGCCACTGCTTGGCAGTCAGTCGCGCTAAACCAAAGGGAGAAAGCTGACTCCACAAAGCGCCGTCGCGCGTGCGGAAGATCTGCTCGAAGCGGAAGCCGCTTTTCGGGGGCAACTGCGGACCCGACCGCCACCGACCGTCACGCCGTTCGAGAAGCACCCAATCGTTCCTGACCGCCCAAACCGAATTGCTCTCGCAGATAACCGACGTGCATCCCGCCACCCAGTTTTTTGGCTGCGGCAGCGCCATGTCCACGAAACGGCCTCCGTCCCAACGCGCCACACCCGCCTCGTGCGCAACCCAGATTCTTCCCTCGGCATCTTCTGCCAGCGCGCGGACGCGCTCCCCGCCAAGCCCGTTCGTCCGCCCGAACGCATGGAAGACACCGCCCTCGCGCATGATGACTCCGGCATCCTCCGTGCCAATCCAAAGGCGGCCAGCCCGGTCTTCGAGCAAATGTCCAATTTGCAAACTCGTCAGACCATCCCAGGTGTGGAAGTGAACGAAGCGGACACCGTCAAATCGAACCAGCCCGTTCAAGCCGCCTACCCACAAATAGCCATCGCGGGCCGGCGCCAGCGCCAGGACCGCATTCGCGGGCAACCCCTCCTCCATGGTCCAGGAGTCTGCGGTGAATTGGTAGGATGGGCTAAGCGCAGTTTCGTTTTCAGAAACCGGGGCGCATAATGACGATGATCCGGCCTGAACCGCCCCCATTAGAAAAACTACAAAGAGTTTCCCGCGCCGGCCTGGTTTCACGCGACCCATTATGCCAGCCGCGCCCCATCTCACGCACCAAAAATGTGATGGCAGGCCTCACCGTAATCAACGCCTTCGTGAAAAAACCCGTGAAGGGAACGCTTTCACAGTTTGAGTGATTCCAAATGAAACCCGTTTGGAGCCGAAACACTACGTACAACTGAGTGTTCCGGTCAAGAAGGAAATCAGATTTTTCGTATGGCCTCAGTGACGGCGGTGGCCAGGAGCGCACAACTCTGTTGTGCGAGATCCGACATGCACCCCGGCAAC
>PSRM01000070.1 GCA_003176045.1 Verrucomicrobiota bacterium
GGTTTTCACGTTTCACGTTTCACGTTTCTCCGTAAGATGAAATTCAAGTCCGCATGGACCGTACTTAAGGAGGCGGTCAACGGTTTCAACCAGGACGCCGCATTGCGTCTAAGCGCCGCCACGGCCTACTACGCCGTTTTTTCCATCGGTCCGTTGTTGGTGCTTGTGATCGGCCTGGCCGGGCTGGCTTTTGGCGAGGACCGAGTCGCGCACGAGGTCGGCCGACAGGTCCGTTCTTATGTCGGCACTAATTCCGCGGCCCTGGTCGAATCCATGATGAAAGCCCAGCACGCCGATGATGGCAACAAACCCGAGGCTCAACACACCGGAGACGAAGCCCAAGCCACTGCAGTCAAAACCCAGCACACCCGAGCCAGCCTGATGGCAACCATCATCGGCGCGGTTGCGCTGATATCCGGGGCGGGCGGCTTTTTCGGCCAACTGCAGGACTCACTAAATGTGATTTGGGGCGTTACCACCAAGCCGGGCAAGAACTTCTGGGCCTATATTCGAGACCGGTTCTTTTCCATGGCCATGGTGCTGGGCATTGGCTTTTTGCTTCTTATTTCGATGGCTCTGTCGGCCTTTGTGAACGCCATGGCCGACCGGATCGCGGACATGGTCTCGATTCCAAAATGGGTCGCGCCGGGTTTTCATGGGCTGGTTTCGTTTGGCGTCTCGACCCTTTTGTTCGCCTCCATTTTCAAGATCCTGCCGGATGTGCGGATTAAATGGCGGAATGTTTGGGCAGGAGCACTCGGCACAGCTTTCCTGTTTGCCATTGGTAAAGAGGCTATGGGCTGGTACATCGGGCGCCAGACCAGCGCGTCGGCTTACGGCGCCGGCAGCGCCTTCATCGTCGTGTTGCTTTATATCTATTATTCATCGGCAATTCTTTATTTTGGAGCGGAATTCACCGAGGCATACGCCAAATACCGCGGCTCGAGAATCCAGCCCAGCCGCTACGCCGTGCTGCTTACTGATGAGCAGCGGGCCCAGCAGGGAATGCCCACACAGGAACAGATCGATCAAGCCGAGCGGCGTTCTGAGCCCCCCGAGGAACAGCGCAAGGCGGCCTAAATAATAGGTAGCTGGGAGATAGGAGATGGAAGATGGGATTCGAAACTTAGGCTGCGACGGATCGGCATTCACGTTTCACGTTTCACGTTTCACGAATCACGTTTCACGAATCACGTTTCACTGATCACTACCCGTCTCGAACGTGGCTACGATGGGACGGTGATCTGAGGCCACTCCCCAGTTCGGAGCCGCCAGAACCCAGGTTTCATTGGTAACCCACTGTCGCGCCATGTCGGAGCTCACCAGGATATAATCAATTCGGCTATAAGTATCGTCCTTGCTGTAATAATGCGTCCACGTCACGTTCCGCCCTTCGCGGCTGGATGAGGCGCCTGGAAAAGGGTCGCCGTTGCGCTCAGCAGGGCGGGTATCGAGCAGTTTCTGTTTGCCACGGCCGATCACCGCCCGAATCGGAGCGGAGTCTTTGGTGTCATTGAAGTCCCCAAGCACAATCAGCCTGGTGGCAAGTGCGGTATTCAGCCGCTGGTCTATGTGCAGACGCAATAGTTTTGCTTCCTCGAGGCGCTCCTCCGATTCGTCTGCCACAGGGCTTGGCCGCCGCGACTTAAGGTGGGCTGCAATAAGTGTGAAGGAGAAGTTGGCAGTCACTTGAATATCAAGTTCGGCAAACCCTCGACTCACACGAAATCGGCGTCCACTCAACAAAAAATTATCGTTCGTGTGCGGCGTGCGAACGTTGAACGGAAACCGGCTCAGGATGGCCAAGTGGATGTTTGTATCGGCGCCGCTAATATGGTCCCAAAACGGAAGCTGGAGTCCGCCGCGTTTCAGGGAATCCTGCAGTTCCATGAGCGCGGTTACCGTCCCCATTTCCTGCAACGCGAGAACATCCGGCTTCAGAGCCAAAATATTGTCGCGCACCTGGGCCTTAGCTTCTGCGCTCTTTGCCGGGCGGCTTTGAGTGGGAGCGTCCAGATAGCTCTCTACGTTGTATGTGGCAACGCGAAAGGTCTCGGCGCACGCGAAACCGGCAGAGAACAGTAGTGACAAGAGAGTCGCTGGAAAAAAGCTCATCAGCGCGAAAGACTACTCACTCACCTGTATCAGTCCAGCGCGCTTTAGCCACTTCCCTTACTACTGCGGATTATTCCACCAGAAAACTGAGTATGGTTGGTTTTTTGCGGAATCCGGAATTGTCCCAGAGCCCATAAACATAAATCCACCTTTGCTCACGCCATCGGCGCTGTCTTTGACCTGGCCATAGCCTGCGCCATTGCTCAAAGACATCGTTAAGCGCCCGCTTCCTGTGCTGAAATTAAGGGAGGCCATGATGTTGCCCAACCCATAAATGTCGAATTCGTAACTCGAACCGTCGGGAGCGGTCCCTTTCACATCCAGTTCCATGATCGCCAGGTCATTTTCGGATGCATTGCTGCTCGCGCCATTGGTTCTGAATGAGGTTGCGATATCATCAATGCGCAGACTGAGAATGCCTGACAGGTTATAAAAATAACCACCTACGTTGGTCAGGTAAGCCGTAAACGTAAATGGGTCATAGGCGATTTTGACATTCGCCGGAACGTTCGTCCTTGACGCCTTCGCCACGGTGTTGGAAACCAATGACAGAATATTTTTCAGGTTCACGGGGGCCGCTTGGACTTTGCTGGAGGTCGAACTCGCATCCCCGCCAAACAGAGGAGTGCCGCTGATCATGCCGTTGGCGGACGTCAGGTAGAGAGGAAAACCCAATAATTGGCTCGGCGAAATAGCCGCCAGCCCGAAAAGGACCACGCATAGAATTGTTTTGGTTGCTTTCATATATAACTTTCGTTCAGGATCCAATTAGGTTCTCGGATCACAAAAAGCTGCCCTGGACTTAACCTCACCGCTTTAGGCTCGCAAGCCGCCGGGCGTCTAGTAAGCATAGCAAGTGCCAATAATTAAGCCATTTTGAAGCGTAGCGCTGCCAAAAGTTGACGCATTTAAGCGGTTTCGTATCGGCCTTGCCATTCCCTTATTGCGGGGCGCCATTTTCTTCGTGCTTTCGTGCCCGAAATTGCCTTTATTCTTCGGCATGACGATTTGGCTGATTGCCTTGTTGATAATGGCCTCTGTGGCTGCGCTGGGGTACCGGCAGGGAGCGGTGCGAGTGGCGGTTTCATTCATCGGGATAATAGTCGGGGCACTGCTGGCTCCTCTGGTGGGCAAATGGGCCAAACCTGCGCTTATGGCTTTCAGCGTCAAAAATCCCGTGGTGCTCTGGTTGCTCGGACCGCCCATATTTTTTGTAATCATCTCGGCAATCTTCAAGACACTCGGGCTCATGGCGCACCAAAAAGTTGACGTTCATTTCAGGTACAAGGCCGGGGAACTGAAGCAGGCATTGTGGGAACGGCTCAATAGTCGCGTGGGCTTTTGCCTCGGACTGTTCAATGGCGCTGCGTACGTGGTGCTCATCTCATTCGTGGTTTACATGCTCGGTTATTGGACCGTCCCCCTGAGCGGTTCGGATACCGATCCGAAATGGATGAAAATAACCACTCGCCTGGCCAAAGACCTGGAAGCCAGCGGCTTCGCAAAAGTGGCGCGAGCGGTTGATCGCATGCCAAAGAGTTGGTACGACGCCGCCGATTTGGCCGCCCTCCTTTATCGCAACCCGCTTGTGGACGCGCGCCTGGCCGGTTATCCGGCCTTTTTCTCGCTGGCCGAACGCCAACAGTTCCAGGATTTGGGCAAAGACCAGGAGTTTCTTGGATTACGCACTCGGACGGCTCCCATCATGGAGCAGCTCGATGAAGCCAGGGTGCAGGCGATTGTGAATGATCCTGAGATGCTGAAGACCATTTGGGAGACGCTGCTGCCGAATATGAAAGACTTCCGGACGTATTTGCAAACCGGCAGATCTGAGAAGTACGATCCGATAAACATTCTCGGGCATTGGAAATTCAATGTGAACGTGGCTATGGCTACCATGCGCAAAGGCAAAGCGAGCATCTCCGCCAGGGAGATGCAGAGGCTCAAACACGACATGACCGTCGCGTTCTCCAAGACCACGTTTATGGCGATGCCTGACCCGGCCGGTGCTTCCGATCAAGGGCCGGCGGTGTTGCGGAATGTGCCGCCCAAGCCGCTAGTTCAAGGCGGGCCTTCTGTGGGCGGCCAGAATGTTCAGTGTCAATGGAGCAAGGGGGATGCCGGCAAATACTCGCTCTCCGTCTCAGGTTCAGACGCGCCAGCTACCGTCGAAGGCGACCGGCTAACGATGGGCGGACCCGGGCTGGAGATGGTGTTTGATCGGGGGGATTAGCTCAAAAAACTTAGTCGCAAACTTAATCGAGAACTTAGTCGGAAACTTTCTCGTTCGACTAAGTTTGCGATTAAGTTGACGACTAAGTTAGAAGACCTTACGGCTGCTGAAAGCTAGCCGGCTGCACCTTGAAATCCGGATTCATTCTCGGCTTGATCTGGTCGAATAGCGAATCGGGATGCACAACCGTAGCCGGAACCCAACCTACTGTAGGATTTTCTGCTACTTGCGTCGAAGGACCAAAGAACAACCGATTTACCGATGGGGCGGGCGCTTGCGCTTGCGCCGGCGCCAGAGTGACCTCGGTCACGGCAAGTTGCGGAATATTCGATGTTGCGTGGGCCGTGGGCCGCTCGGAATAAACGATCCCCGAGATCAGAAGGGCACATGCAGCGGCACCGAAGGTACCGGCCATGAGTGGGCTGCTCTGGAAGCTGGCCAGGCGCCGAAGCCAGAAAGAACCCGGGCCAAACAACCGCTCTGTCAAACTCTGCTGACGCACACGCTGATTGGCGGTGATGCGTTGAATCACCTGGCTCGAAAAGCTCTCGAAATAACCCGGTGGCGGCTGTTCGTGGCGCTTCAACGCCAACAGCCGGCGCAAATCGCGAAACTCATCGTGATCAGGAGTCATATTCATCCTCATTTCAAATAATCGGACAAGTAAGCTTGCAGTTGCTGGCGCGCGTAAAACAGCCGGGACCTGACGGTGCCAATGTTGCAACCCATGATCTCAGCAATTTCTTCGTGTGACAAGCCTTGAACATCGTGCAATGTAACAACCAGTCTATGGGGTTCTGACAGTTTTTGCATGGCTGTGTTCAATTTTTCTTGAAGTTCCGCCAGATTGATTTCCCGCCGTGGGGTCTTCTCAGAAATAAGGGCGACCAGGTCAGGGTCGTGCTCGGCGTTGAAATCCAGATCATCCAGGCTAAGTTGTGCCTTGTTCCGCCGTTGCTTGAGAAAGTTAATAGTTTTATTGACGGCGATGCGGTAAACCCAGGTATAGAAACTAGACCCACCTTTGAATGAGTGGAGGGCCTGGAAGGCCTTGATGAACGCTTCCTGCGCCAGATCGTGGGCGTCCTCGTGATTGGAAGTCATGTGATAAAGCGTCGCATAAATGCGCTCCTGATAGCGGCGAACCAAGTCGTCGTAAGCGGTCAAATCGCCGTCTCGGGCGCGCTTAACCAGGACCATTTCATCAGTTGGAGGTGAAGCAGGGGCGGAATTGTCGTTTGGGCCGGGCTGAGACGATCTCTGACCCGCCGGTGAAGCCGCGCCAGGGTGATCCTTTTGGGCTGGTTGGGGCGCTGCCTCACGGTCGCGGCTCTGTTTGGAAACCTTTCGGGTTGGTGGCTCGGCCATAATCATAGGCCGCTGACCTGCCGAGCCAGGTAGGTAATCACCCCCATGAGCCCGCTTTGTCCACTAGCTGCCGGAATCGAGCGCAGTGTTTGCGCTGCTTTTTCGAGATATTGATGCGCGAATTGCAGCGAAGCAGGCAGCAACTCGTACTTCGCCAGGAGCCGGGCCAATCGATCCATGGAACAGGGCTTCCAGTCCTGCACCAGCCCTTCCAGAGAAGCGCGATCGGCTGCGTTGGCGCGCTCCCAAAGCAGAAGCACTGGCAATGTTAGCTTTCCTTTTGCAAGATCGGTTCCTAAAGATTTGCCGGCTGTGGCCTCGGTTCCAAACAAATCCACGCAATCGTCATACACCTGGTAAGCTGTGCCCAGCGCCAGGCCGAATTGCCGGAACCCCGTGCGCTCTTCGGCGCTGGCCCCGCTGAGCATCGCGCTCAGTTCGCATGACAGCGCGAACAACTCAGCCGTCTTCATCTCCAATGCTCTAAAATACTTCTCGCGCGTGAATTGAAAATCGCGCCGGTGCTGCGTCTGGAATATTTCCCCGGCGCAAACGGTATTCGTAGCCGCAGCAACGGCCCGGCAAATGTCCGGTGAAGGAAAGCTTGCTGCCAGACGGAGCGCATTTGCAAAAAGGCAATCCCCAAACAAAACTGCGATTTCGTTCCCCCAGTTCGCAGATAAGGTCAGGCGCCCCCGCCGGATTTCTGCCTCGTCCATCACGTCGTCGTGCACCAGCGTCGCCAAATGCACCATCTCGATAATCACAGCCACCGTGGCATGGGCATCGTGTGTTTTGCCGAGGGCGTTGGCAGTTAAGGCGACCAGGGCCGGACGCAATTGTTTGCCATGGCCGTTCAGAGCGTAATCGGCGTATGGCAAAATCGCCGGGTCAAAGGAATTTGCCTCCTTCATCAACCGGCGGCTGACCGTCTCGAGGAACGGTTCAACTGGCTCAATAATCTGTTTCCAGGAATAGATTGGCTCGGTATTCAGGGTCTCCGCCATGGTCACCGACTCTGCTTTGGAATCAGCCGCAAGCATGTGCCAAAATTTAAGGGCGGCCTGAGGGCAAGTCAAATTGCAATGCGACGCTTAAGGGGGTTAATTCGGTTTAGGCCACTTTGTCTTTCACTCTGTCTGCGCCACGTGCAGGAGCGCGGCATTTATGCCGCTTCACCGTTCGTAGCTCGATGAACGGGCCTGATAATCCGGGCGCTTCCGTGCGTTCGGGGGTTGAAGCGGCATAAATGCCGCGCTCCGTCCCCCCAGTGGCGCCCTTTACTGATTCAAACACCACTTCTGGATTTCGGATTCGTGGAATCCCGTTTATGTTGATTATGGTTGTGGCCGCCTTCATTTAACCATTTAACCCATTTAACTCATTTAACTCCTTAGTCTCGTGCCCGCTCTGCCCTCACAGTTGGCCGACCTGCCTGCCCTGAACCAGGTGGTCGTGCCCGATCTTTGGCAACAACAGGCCGTGGCCGCGTTGCGCGATGGCAAGGATGTTGTGGTCCAGGCGCCCACCGGCTCGGGCAAAACGCTCATCTTCGAGCTTTGGTCCAAACAGGGAAAGAACCGCGGCCAGGCCATTTACACTGTCCCCACCAGGGCGTTGGCCAATGATAAGCTCGCCGAATGGCGGGCGCGGGGTTGGGATGTCGGAATCGCTACCGGTGATCTGGCCGAAAATCTTCACGCCCCAGTCCTGGTCGCTACGTTGGAGACGCAGAAAAACAGGCTGATCCAGGGAGACGGCCCCGCGTTGCTCGTAGTGGACGAGTACCAGATGCTCGGCGACCTGGACCGCGGCTTGAATTACGAGCTATCCCTGGCATTGGCCCCGCCGCAAACCCAATTGCTCCTGTTGAGCGGCAGCGTCGCCAATCCGCAGGACGTCATCAAATGGCTGCAACGCCTGGGCCGCAAAGCTGCGCTGATTCGGCACGAGCATCGGCCAGTGCCGCTCGAAGAAGTCCATGCCAACAGCCTGAGCTATCACTTGCCAGCGGAGATCCGCGGTTATTGGCCGCGCCTGGTCGCCAAAGCTCTCGCCGAAGATTTAGGGCCGATCCTCATCTTCGCCCCCCGCCGACTGGCCGCCGAAAGCATGGCCTCCGACCTGGCGCGCCAGCTCCCGACTCCCAATCCGCTTCAGCTCAGCGCCGAGCAGAAACTGGTTGTCGGCGAAAACCTGGCTCGCCTCCTAAAAAGCCGCGTCGCTTACCATCACAGCGGTTTGAGCTACGGTGCGCGCGCCGGCGTGATTGAGCCTCTGGCCAAAGCAGGCCAGTTACGAGTCGTCGTCGCCACCATGGGCCTGGCCGCAGGGATTAATTTCTCTCTGCGCAGCGTCGCTCTGGCGGCGGAATCCTACCGGCGCGACCAAGCCGAACAATTGCTCAAGCCCGACGAAATCCTGCAGATGTTTGGCCGGGCAGGACGCCGGGGACTCGACGAGACCGGCTTTGTGCTTATCACGGCCAACGAGTTGCGCCTGCTCGATGCGCATCCGAGCCACCTGTCCCGCTCGGCCGCCGTGGACTGGGCCGCCCTGCTCGGCATCATGGCCACAGCCGCGCAGCAGGGGCGCGACCCGTTCCACGAAGCGGTGCGTACTCAAGAACGGCTGTTCTCCACCAGACCGATTGTCCTGGGCGTGGAGGAATCACTGCGGCATCCGCAGACCCCGTGCGGCCTCCGCACAGATTCCGAGCGCGCCCGCCACGTCCGCAAACGCGTGCGCCAGATGCTCAATAGTCGCGGGGAGTGGGAGATGATGCGGGAGTCGGTCCAAAAGCCTTTGCGTGAAATCGTCGCCCTGGATGACGTGTTGCGTGGTGCGTGTTCCGTTGCAGGCCCGGACCCTTCGACTGACTTGGTTCTGAACGGAATACGCAACACGCAACACGATGTCCTGAAGAACCCTGGATCGCCTCGGCTCGTTTCTGTGCTCTCCATTCAAGCCGCCCTTGAAAAAGTAGGTCACGGCGCCCTTTGCCTGCTCTCAGACGACCAAAACGGGAAAATTTATGGCCGGATGCTGAGCGTCGCCGACCGAATCGGCCATGATCGGGTCAGGCTGGCCAAGTGGGTGCGCCGGCTGACCAACTGGAATGGGCGTCAGGCGCCACTGAATGTGTGGCGAGAAAAAATCGCGCCTCTGATCGAGCAGAAACTTGCGTCGCAGAAAACTCCGGTAGTTGCGTTTCAAGAGGATGAGCATCAGATTTTGGCCAGGGTCAGCATCGCCGACCTGACCCTCCGCGTGCCCGTGGATTTGCATGGTGTCGCGCTTTGGAAACCGCCCGAGCGCGATGTCCTGCCATCCGATTGCGCTGTGTGCGAGCTGGTGCCCATCTGCCGTCAACTGCCTCCCGCCGCCGGCACCGCCATGCTTTGGCGGCGCCTGGGCCTGGTGGATGAGTCCGGCGCGCCGACGCTTCGCGGCCGGCTCGTCAGCTTCTTCTCGCAGGGCGACGGCCTGGCGATAGCCGCTGCGTTGGAAGATCAGAAATATCCGCTTGATGAACTCATTTATGACCTGGCCAATCTCGATGGCGGATTCCGCTTTTGCGGTGATGAAGGCAACCGCTGGGGCGGGCGGCTCGCGATGGTTTGCCACGAGCGCTTTGGTCTGCAAACGATTTCCGGCTACCTCGAAAACGGCGTGCCGCCGCGCTACGGCGCCGGCGCCGAGCAAGTCGTCGCTTCCGTCCACAAAAATCCCCTTAACAAACATGCGTGGATCACCGACCTGGTAGGCCCGGGAGACATTGACCGCGTCATCATCGAATGGCGCAGCCTGCTGCGGCAGATAGGCCATGCGCCCGATCTCGACTGGCCCCGCTGGCGCGCCTTGCAAGCTTTGGCGAAAACGATTTTAAATGAAACCGAATC
Source organism: Verrucomicrobiota bacterium (assembly GCA_003176045.1). Taxonomy (GTDB): domain Bacteria; phylum Verrucomicrobiota; class Verrucomicrobiia; order Limisphaerales; family UBA8199; genus PSRM01. The sequence goes on from PSRM01000070.1 coordinate 9,619, forward strand.
TCCGACTCTGACGGAATTGCCGCGCCTCGAGTTCCATCAGACCAAGCGCGTGGATCACCGGTTGATTTTGAGAAGGCACTAGGACCGGAGCGCGGACATTCCTGTCCGCAGCAACATCCAAACTCCCGAAGCGTTCGATCCAGAACCCTAGGCGGCCATAGCTCCGCTACGGAGCGCGGACATTCCTGTCCGCAGCAACGTCCAAACTCTTG
>PSRM01000079.1 GCA_003176045.1 Verrucomicrobiota bacterium
TACGCGCCCAATGTTAGCTTTATCAACCTGGTGGTACATGATTCGGTTCGCAGCGGGTTCTATACTTCCCAGGAGGCCACTAACACGCTGATCTATGGTTGCATCGTCTATAATACGGGTTGGGCCTCACCAGATAACGCCGAGGGCCACGGCTATTATTTGCAGGGTTCCGGAGAGATCTGCGACAACCTCGGCTTCAACAGCACCGGAGCGAATTTCCATGTGTACGCGAGCGGCGCAGATTGCCATTTGCGAAATCTGACAATGGATGGAAATGTAGCTTTTGGCGCCGGAACGCTTCAAAGCGTGAGGCCTTATCGGGATTGGATCATCGGAGTAGATGCACCGGCGGTCGGCGCTGACAATATCGTCCTCAAGAATAATATGGGATTCCTGACGGGTAACCCGACGACCTTGGCGCAAGTGCAAATCGGACGAGAGAACGTGAACGGGAGCCTGGTGCTGGACAGCAACTATTGGCCTCAAGGCATTGTGGTGAAGAACTGGAGCAACGCAACTGTTTCGGGCAACGTATTTGCGCCGCAAAACTCTGATTATGCGGTGGACTTGCAGGAAAACCTGACGAAACTCGCGGCCAAGTGGGACAATAACTGTTACGCCGGGCCCTCAAAGCACAGGCCGTTTCATTTCAACTCGAAAGAATGCAATTTTTCGGAATGGAAGAAGGCTACCGGCTATGATTCGAACAGTTCCTGCACTGGCGGTCGCTTGCAGGGCACCAAAGTTTTTGTGCGGCCAAATCGCTATGAGCCGGGCCGGGCGAACGTTGTGGTTTATAATTGGGACAGGTTGAGCAAAGTCGCAATTGACGTTTGCTCGATCCTTCGCGTTGGCGACGCTTTCGAGGTGCGGAACGCAGAGGATTTTTTTTCGCCCCCAGTAGCCACCGGAATCTTCGACGGGCAAGCGCTGGAATTGCCGATGAGCGGCCTGACGGTGGCTAAACCGAACGGACCGTTAAAAGCGCCCCTCCCAACAGGCCCCACTTTCAATGTTTTTGTACTGCTCTCCAGGACCAATCAAGACATTGCTGTTCACGCAAGACGCCAATGAAAAAGAGCGCATCTGGACACTGCCGCGACGGAGCGCGGACATTCTTGTCCGCAGCAACCCCCATTCTGGCGACCAGGCCAGGATTGGTTCCTGTCGGGCTGTCGGACGTTGCTGCGGACAGGAATGTCCGCGCTCCGTGCCAGGCGCTTCCGATGGTGGCAGTGTCAAGAGGCACCCGATGAAAAATCGCCTCACGTGGAAAAATTGCGCGGGCCCGGCTCATCCATATTCTCTGTGTTTACTTTTACTGAGTGGGGGCGTCCTTTCCGAGGCGCGCGCACAAACCGAAATTCCGTCGGAACCGCGCGGGTCACTGACCGGAGAACGGGCTCTTGAGGAACTCAGGCGGTCGCTTACGAATGAGGATTACAACATTCATTACGGTGCCCTTCGATTTCAAACCGAAGCGCGCGCGGGCGCGGCGTACACGGATAATGTTTTTCTTAGCGGCGTTAATCGGCGTCATGATTTTATCCTTAACCCGGCGGTCAACCTGGCTGCTCTTTTGCCCGTGGGCCGGCTCAACGAGTTGAAGTTCTCGGTCGGCCTGAGCTACAACTGGTTCGCTGAAAACCACAGCCTGAATAGCGATGCGCCTCTGGTCAGCCCGGATTCGGAATTGGTTTTTAATCTGTTCGTAGGCGATTTTCGCATCAAACTGCATGAGAAATTTTCTTACCAACAGACGCTGGTTTTTAATGAACAAACGGCTGATCAGTCTCACATTTACAACTTCACGGACGTAGGCCGATTCGATCGCCTGGACAACTTTATCGGAGCAACGGTGGATTGGGACCTGAATAAGGTAATCCTTTCAGTGGGCTATGATCATGAGAATTTCATCTCTACGACTGACGAGTTCAAATATCTGAATCGAGTGTCTGAATGGTTCACCAGCAGCGCCAACTACCTCTTAGGGGACAAGACCAAGGCGGGTTTGGAAGGGCAGGTTGGCCTGCACAATTTCGACCGCGAAACGATTATGAATGACAGTTGGCGGGCGCGCGTGGGGCCATTTGCGGAAGTGCGGCTGCCGAAAGGAATGATATTGCGGGCGGGTGGCGGCTACGATATGGCACGATTCGACAGCACCTCAGCGCCCGGAAACGCTTATGATAACTGGTACGCCTACGGCAAGATTAGCCAGGAATTGCGCTGGCTCACCCATTCGCTGGCGGCGGGGCGCGAGACTTTGTTGGGGGACAACGCTAATAACCTTAGGACCACTTACGTCCGCTACTCGGTGACGTCGGACGTGCTTAAGGATATTGACCTGGAAGGGCATGCTTCAGCGAATATATCCAAAGAGTTTGGAGGGGACTTTGAGGAGGATTTTGTTTATTACCTGGCTGGTTTTCACGTGGGTTATCGTTTCCATAAGTACTGGAGCGCGGGCGTGGCGTACGAATTGTTTTTGAAAGATTCAGAAACTGTGGACCGCAGCTTGCATCGCAACCTCGTGAACCTGGATGTAACTTTTCGATTTTGACTTTGGGGGATGCAGTGCGCGGATGGACCCCATCCGCGCCTGCTTTGCTATTTGAATACAACAACATGAACGCGGACGAGGCCGTCCGCGACTCCAGTCTCAAACTGGCGGACAAAGGCGTCCGCGCTTCCGTATGAACACACGTTTCGTTCTTCCTTCCGTATTGTCTTTTGGCCTGTTGGTCTTCAATGCGATCGCAGCCAGCGAAACCAACCATCCAGCGTTTCTGACGGGTACTGTCCGCTCAATGAATTCGCTGGATAATCACCAAAAGCTGGGTCCGGGAGATCGAATCACCTATCGGGTAATTGAAGACCAGGACGAGCCTCGCACACTGCTGATAACCGATTCAGGAGATTTGGAAGTGCCTTACCTTGGCCTGGTGCGTGCCGGTGGCAAGACCTGTCTCGAACTGGCGCGGGAGATCAAGGGGTTGCTCGAAAAGAGCCTGTACTACACCGCCACGGTGATGATTTCGGCTCAGGTGATCAACAAAACTCGGGTGATGGGCAAAGTCTATGTCACGGGCCAGGTTCGCAATAGCGGCGGGTATGATATTCCGGCCGGGGACACGTTAACTGTCAGCCGGGCGATTTTGAACGCGGGCGGGTTCAGTGATTTTTCAGACAAACGAAACGTCCGGTTGATCCGGAAAACGGCTGCCGGCGAACAGACGCGAACGATTAACGTCCAGGAGATTTGGACCAAAGGAAAGTTGAACGACGATGTCTTGGTTCAAGCAGGAGATTTGATCGTGGTGCCCGAGCGGTTAGTCAAGTGGTAGGGGGCGCAGGAGCGCGGCATTTATGCCGCTTCACGCCCAGAACGCTCGGAAGCGCCCGGGTTATCAGGCCCTTTCATCGCGCTACGGACGTTGAAGCGGCATAAATGCCGCGCTCCTGCACGGTGGCAGTATACGCACCAAGTAGTAGGCAAGAGAACGCATGGAAAACCAGAATCATAATGAGCCAGCTAAGGCGAACAACCAGCTCACGACGCCCGCGCTGGATCTGATGGCGCCACCAGATCATTTTGTCGCCACCTCCCGGCTTTTTGTTCGGTTGCATCGCCATCAAGTGTTGCTGCGCGAATACTGGTGGGTGCTGGCGCTAATCCTCCTGGTCACCGTTGTCCCCGCGTTGGTGATTACACTGGCGACGCCGCCAGCCTACCAGTCCGATGCGCGAATGTGGTTGACCGGCAAGCTGGACCTTTCTGAGGGGCGGCTCTACACGGAGGAACTGGTTAACTTCCTGGGCACTCAAGCCGATCTGCTTCGCAGTCGCGTGATTCAAGAACGCGCGCTGGCGACCGTGGAAAAACAGTTTTCCAATGCCCCTCCATTGAAACCGGTGCCTGGAATGGCGGACTTTCTGCGTCATGGATCTTCGGTCAATGCGGCAAACGCCGAGCCATCTGAGCTCTTCAAACTCAAGGTGGTTGAATCCTCCAAGAGCAGCATTCTGGAGCTTCACGCCACGGGTGCCGAACCGCTTTCCACCCGGGCCTTCCTCAATGCAGTGATGGCGGAGTATTTGAGCTTCAAACGTGAGAGCCGGGAAAAGACCTCCGATCGCGCGGTGGCTTCGTTGGCCAGGCAGGTGAATCAGTTGGCCAATGAATTGAAAGCGCAACAAGAGAAAATGTACGCGTTTCAAATGTCGAACAACGTGGTCTTTCTGCAGGAGCAAGGGAGTGGGGCGGGGAGCTACCTGGCTTTGCTGAACCGGCAGTTGGCGACGCTGCGGACTGAGTTGCAATTACTACAGTTGGTCCAGCCTGATCAATGGGTTGAAATCGGCTCCAGAACCAGACCGAGCGGGCCAGGCGAACCACCGGCCGGCGAAGCATCACCTCAGGATATCATGGCCGGATTGACCGGACCGCAAAGCGATTTATTCCGCGCCAATCAACAAATTCGACTCCTCAAGGATAAACGCGACGAGCTCTCGAAAGGCCTGCGCCCGATGCACCCGAAAATCCTTAAATTGAATGAAGACATCGCCGCCCAGGAGAAGTTGGTGGAGGGTTCGCGAAGCGAGGTTATGAAGCAGTTGGTTAATCGCCGGGACGGGCTGCAATTGGAAGTCAAAAATCTGGAAAAAGTCTTCCGTGAATGGGAAGGCAAAGCCCTGGAGGCCAGCCGCAAGATGGTGGATTACGACCGCCTGCGCCAGGATGTGCAGCGCACTCAGGCCGCCTATGACAAGCTGCTTTCAGTCATCTCAACTGTGGACGTGGGCAAATCCGTGGACCAGGAAAATGTCTCCGTGCTGGAGCCCGCATCCCCGGCCGGACGCGCGTCGAAATTGGTCAGGAACCTTGCACTGGCCTTCGCAATGGCGCTAGTCCTGGGCGCTGGCCTGTTGTGGGTATTGAGCAAATTGGACGACCGCTTCGTCTCCTCGACCGAATTGGCGGAGGACCTTCCAGAAAAAGTTATCGGCCAAGTCATGGACATTCAACTGGTAAAACCAGAAGGTGAACTGCGCCGTGAGGCGCTGGCGGCCCAACGGTTCGAGTTTTTGGAATCCTTTCGCAACATCCGTTCTTGCCTTTGGTTCATGCACCAGAATGGCAATAAGCCCAAATCTTTGTTGATCGGCAGCTCCGTGCCGCAGGAGGGAAAATCGACCGTTGCTCTTTATCTGGCCGCGACTATGGCTATTGGAGGTTCGAAGGTGCTGTTGATTGATGGCGACATGCGCCGCGCCAAACTCCACCGGCATTTTGGCGTCGCCAGCAGTCCTGGATTGGCCGAAATACTGAATCAGGAGACATATCCCAATTACGGCATTGTAACCACAGCGTTGGAAAATCTTTCTTTTCTGCCGGCAGGGGCGCCCACTCTCGAACCCGGGGAATTGGTGTTGCGCTCGCAGTTCAGCTCTCTCCTAAGCGACGTGTATTCCCGTTTCGATTACATAATTATTGATTCGCCGCCGGTGCTGGCGGCAGATGACGCAGCGACACTGGCGCCGAAAGTTGATGGAGTTCTGTTTGTCGTGCGCGGCTCCCATACCTCGGCGCGAATGGTGCGCGAGGGGCTGGACACTTTACGGCAGCGGCGCGCCCGAGTGCTTGGCGTCATTTTCAACCGCGCGGTGTCTTCATCGTTCGAATATCACCATTATCAGCGATACAAGGATGATTATCGTTGGCAGCCTAATGTGACAACTGCTGCCTGAGATGCCACCGCTTTCTTCCAATGAACCTACCCGTTCCCGAAAGACACGAATTACACGAATTAACACGAATTTGTGCAAATTCGTGAAATTCGTGTCCTTTGTATGGTTCAATGGAACGATGAACCCTGAAAAAGGGTTAGCGTCTTGAATCAGTCGCGACCAAAATGCGAATTCTCGCCATTACTAATCTCTATCCATCGGCCGATTCGCCGGGAACAGGAGTTTTTATCGAACAGCAGATCCAGAGTTTGCTGTCTCGAGGATTGCAGGTGCAATTACTGTTTCTGGATCGCCGGAAGGAAGGACCCTGGATCTATTACCGGCTCGGCCCGCGTTTGCGCAAGGCAATTGCTGAGTTTGCGCCGGATGTCGTTCACGTGATGTATGGAGGCGTGATGGCCCAACAGGTTACTTCGCAACGCAATTTACCCCCGGTGGTGGTGACGTTTCATGGATCGGATTTGCTCGGGGAAAACTATTCGGGACTGCGGCGAAAACTCATTTCGCGGTACGGTGTGCTCTGCTCCAGAAAAGCGGCGCGCCAGGCACAAGGCGTGATTGTGGTCGCGCGTCATCTGTTGAGCGCTTTGGGCGATGGCCTGGATTTGAACAAAGTCCGGATTATTCCCTGTGGAATTGACCTGGAGCGGTTCAAGCCGATGGATAGATCCTCGTGCCGAGATCAGCTCGGCTGGCCATCGGACTGCTTTCATGTGCTCTTCGCCACGAGCGCGGGCGACCCAGTCAAGCGGCCTGAGTTGGCCCGGGCAGCAGTAGCGAAATTGGAGGAAGAAGGTCGCCGGGTCCAATTCCATGTCCTTTCAGGCATCCCGAACACCCAGGTGCCCATCTGGCTGCATGCCAGCGATGCGTTACTGCTCACTTCCCGACACGAAGGTTCACCGACGATTGTCAAGGAAGCGCTCGCTTGTGGACTCCCGATAGTATCGGTGAAAGTGGGAGATGTACCCGAACGGATCGAAGGCATTGAAGGTTGTTATCTGGCTGAGGCTGACGCGGCCGATTTGGCGCGGAAACTGGAATTAATTTGCGAATGCTTGCCTCGGCTTGAGTGTAAAAAAAAGCTGCACGATTTATCGTCTGATGCCGTGGCAATCAGGCTTGAGCAGTTTTATCAGGAGGTCCTGCGGGTTCGCGCCGAATCACAGCCGAGCTCTCGACGGAGCGCGGCATTTATGCCGCTTCACGCGCCGAACGCACGGAAGTGCCCGGGTTACCAGGTCCGTTTATCGCGCTACGGACATTGAAGCGGCATAAATGCCGCGCTCCTGCACGGTGGCAGTGTTAAGATGCACCCTGTCTCTGGCCTCGACCCAGTCTTCTTAGCGCTTCGGACAAAATTACCCGATCGACAGTCCCATGTCAGTTGCCATTGCTGCTCCAGCCGTAACGCCCGCTGCGAAACCCGCCCGGCTCACGGCCAATCTTTGCGCGAACATCGCCCAGCTTGCTTTGAGCCTGGTCGTGGGAGTCTGGTATGTTCCTTATCTGGTACGACAATTGGGCCCGGCCGCTTACGGGTTAATTCCGCTCACCTCGGTCATAACTTCCTATATGACGCTGATTACTGTCGGGCTTGAATCGGCGGTGGGCCGGTTTCAAACCCTGGCCTTGACGCGTGAGGACCATGAGAACGCAAACATCGTCTTCAATGTTGCGCTTTGGAGCAACGTGGCTCTTTCCGCGTTGCTGCTCATTCCTGCGATTGTTGCCATAGCGCAAGCGGAACACCTCATCAGGATTCCGCCAGGTTACGAAACCGCGACTCGTTGGCTTTTTGGAGGAACGATCGTCGCCTTTTTGCTCAACCAAATCAAAACGCCATTCACCGTTTCATTTTTCTGCCGCAATCGGATTGACCTGCAAAACCTTGTCGCCGCTGCCGAGACGCTCACGCGGGTAGGATTGGTGGTGGTGCTGTTTTGGGTGCTGTCGCCGCGCATCGAATATGTCGGCGTGGCCATCCTCGCCGGGACCCTGGTCGCCCTCGCCGGCACTGTTTGGCTATGGAAAGTCCTTACTCCCACGCTTCATATCAGTTGGCGCCTATTCGATTGGAAGATGCTTCGGGAACTTTGCTGCACCGGCGGATGGGTCATCGTCAGTCAAATTGGCGTCATGCTCTACCTGAACATCGATCTGGTGGTGGCCAACCGCTTGTTTGGGGCGGAGCAAAGCGGCAGATATGCCGCGGTCCTGCAACTTCCCTTCCTGCTACGCTCGCTATCTTTGGCTGTCGGAGGGGTCTTCGCGCCAACCATGTTCAACATTTATGCCCGCGATGATATCGCCGCTTTGGTGGCCTATTTGCGCCGTTCAATCAAATTTCTCGGATTAGTAATGGCCTTGCCGATTGGATTGACTTGTGGCTTTGCCGAACCGCTGCTGCGGCTTTGGCTTGGCAAATCGTTCGGCAGCCTGGCCCCGTTGCTGGTCGTGATGTCAATTCATCTATGCATCAATTTGGCGATGTATCCTCTGTATCCCTTGTCGCTTGCGGTCAATAAAGTGAAAACTCCTGGTTGGGTAACGTTAGGCGTGGGTCTCTTGAATTTGGGGTTGGCCTTATTCCTGGCCGGGCCGATTGGCTGGGGACTGTACGGCATTGCTGCCGCCGGAGCCATCACGCTGACCATCAGGCATCTGCTATTCACTCCTCTCTATTCAGCGCACATTTTAAACCAGCCCTGGAGAACGTTCTACAGGGGCGTCACGAGCTTTGTCCTGGCAACGCTCGTCACCGCAGGCGCCTGCCGGCTGGTACTTGCGCATTGGCCAATTAATAATTGGCTGGAGCTAATCCTGGCCGGGTTGGCGATGTCATTGTTGTTCTGCGTGGTTGTCTATTTAGTGTTGAGCCCGGCGGAACGGCTGGAACTAAAGCAAACGATCGGCAGGCGTCGTCAGAGCGCCTCAAACCCAGCGTGATCACGGATGGAGCGCGGCATGTATGCCGATTCACCGTCCGTAGCGCGATGAACGGCCCTGATAACCCGGGCGCTTCCGTGCGTTCGGGGCGTGAAGCGGCATAAATGCCGCGCTCCTGCACCCGAGGCTCTTGCACGGCGCAAAATGAACTGGCGAAAACCAACTTATCTCGCGTATGCCGCGTTGCGAGGTTATCGCTTCCCGTCTCTCCTGAGGCGATACACGAGAGAGTATGAGGCCGGCGCGGGCGAGCAGGTAACGACCGTGGCCCTGCTGAAGCTGCTGCGTCATTGCCGCAAGAGGGTGCCGTATTACGCAAATTTGTTATCAAAAATACCCGATCAGCGACTCGCTCAGGAACCGCGAGCGTCTTTACAGAACCTCCCTTTGTTGACCAAAGAGATCATCCGCAGCAACTTCAACTCGCTTCGGTCTGACGACAATGCAAAGCGCAATTGCCAGGTTAACACTTCCGGCGGTTCAACGGGTGAACCGGTGCAGCTTATTCAGGATGACGAATACAGGGATGCCAGTGCTGCAGTACGTTTATTGAGCCAACGCCAGTTAGGTTGCGAGGTGGGCCAACCGCTCGTGCGGCTTTGGGGATCGGAGCGGGACCTGGAGGCCGGAACGAAATCGAAAAAGGCGCGCTTTTTTAACTGGTTGACGAACTCGATGTCGTTGAACGCGTTCCATATGACCCCCAGCGACATGCGCACGTTCATTGAAGTTTTCAACCGAGTGCGACCGCGGCTGATTGTCGCCTACGCGCAAGCCATTTATGAACTGGCCCAATTTGTTGAACAAAATCAAATCGCAGTCGAGCCGCAAAGGGCAGTGTTGAGCTCGGCGGGAACACTCTATGGCTTCATGCGCCAGAAGATAAGCAAGGTGTTTGGCTGTGAGGTCTATAATCTCTACGGATCCCGGGAGGTCAGTGACATTGCCTGGGAATTGCCCTCCTTGAACGGACTTTGGGTGCCGCCCTGGGCAAATTTCGTCGAAATTGTGGACGACGACGGAAATTCGGTTCCCGCCGGAAGCGAAGGGAACATCGTGGTGACGTGCCTGACGAACTATGCGATGCCTTTGCTGCGCTATTGGATCGGTGACCGAGGGACGCTTTTGCCGGTAAATGCCGCCTGTAAAGGGAGTCAAGTGCTCGGGCATGTTTCAGGGCGCACGGTGGATGTATTTCGCCGAAGCGACCGAACGCTGGTGGATGGAGAGTACTTTACGCACCTGCTCTATTTCCGGCCCTGGGTCAGGAAGTTTCAAGTCGTGCAGAAAGACCACGCGCACGTGCTGTTCAAAGTCGTCAGCGCGAACGGCAAACCTCCCCAGGCGGAGTTGGAAGAAATTGCCGCCCGCTCGCGCCTGACGATGGGCGGCGGTTGCCGGGTGGACTTTGAATTTGTGGATGAACTCCCCGCACCTCCGGGTGGCAAATTTCGCTATACGATTTCAGAAGTAGCTGCCTGAGGATCCGTGTTATGATTATATACCAATCCCGATACCTGACCCGGGGGGAAGTCTGGTTCGACAATCATCCAGGCCCAGAGCGGGTCGATTGGATCCTTTATCACCAGCGTTTCCAACCCACTGGCAAAGGCACGTGGCGGCCATTTTACACGCGCCTCATTGATTTGACGCAAGTTCCCGAGGCGCTGTTGAGCCAGATGGATGGATTCACGGCGTCGGACATCAAAAAAGCCCAAAAAAAGGACGGAACAACCTGTCATTGCCTGGAGCTCAGTGATCGCCAGGTTCTGGAAGATTTTTACCAATTCTACGATCGCTTCGCAGCCAGGAAAAACCTGGAACCCGCAAATCGGCCATGGCTGACCCGCACGGCAGAGGCGGGAAAGCTGGATCTTTGGGTGGCGCGCGATCCGCAAGGCGTGCCACTGGTTTATCACGTCTTGTACTGCGAACCGAACCGAGTGCGCAGCATGCATTTGGCTTCGTTCCACGCCGAGGCTGCCGCCAAAGAAGCCCAAAGGAGGACTGGCCGCGCCAGCCGGTGCCTTCATTGGAATTGCATGTTGCATTACCGCGAAAGCCGCGCGCAGATGTACGACCTGGGCGGCTGGTATAGCGGAACTTCTGATCTGGCGCGGATGGGCATTAACAAGTTTAAAGAGGGTTTTGGCGGGAGAGTCGTTTGTGAATTCGAAGGAGAACAAATCCTGACGACCAAAGGCTGGAGCGCAGTCGCAGCTTCCCGGCTGCTACAGAAAGTCAAAGACTGGCGAGTTTCACGACGTCAGACTCATCAACCAACGCTGCCCCTTGCGCCGGTTCTGGAAACCAACCTGTAGGATCAAGTCAATTTTCATGTTCGTTTATCAATCTCGTTTCCTCCGCCGCGGTGAAGTCTGGTTCGATGGCCAGTCAAATGGCGCAGCGGTGGATTGGATCCTGTACCGCAACCAGTCGTTCCCAGTGCCCGGAACGACATGGAGATATTTCTACAATCGGCTCATTGATCTCTCCAAGAGCGCAGAAGCATTACTGTCCGAAATGGAGCCAAAGACCGTGGCGAAAATCAAGACCGCTGCGGAAGAAGACAAAGCCTGTTGCGATTGGTCCGAACTGACACCCGGAAAAGTTTTGAATGAACTCGAAGGCATGTGGAACCAGTCTATTGAGGCAAAAAGGCGGTGGGGCATGCTGAATCGAAATTGGTTGGGCGAGATGATATCTGCTCATAAAATCGAGCTCGCCGCGGCGCGAGAACCATCGGGCGCGCCACTGGTTTATGCCGGATTATTTCGAGACACACAACGCGTCCAGCAATTGATGACGGTCTCACCGCCGCGCGCGGTCCTTGACCCTGCGATTCGCGCGAAAACAAATCGGGCGAGTTGCTTTCTGCTTTGGAACACCATGCTGCGTTTGAAACAGCAGGGCATCCGTGTTTTTGACTTTGGCGGGTGGTATCCGGGGACGGACGATGTTCAACTCCTCGGCGCCAACGCGTTTAAAAAGAGCTTTGGGGGATACGTCGTGCGCGAGTACGAATGTGAGCAAATAGTGACCCTCAAGGGGTGGGTCGTCCTCACGGGCGCGCGATTACTTGCGCGCGCAAAGCAGTTCCGCGTGGATAATCTATTCCATTGGGAGGAGAAACCAAATGCCGCCACAGCATAGCACACAGTTCATACTGCGGTTCGATGACATTTGCCCGACCATGCGCTGGGATACCTGGTCGGAAATCGAAAACTGCCTGGTGAACCTCGGCTTGAAGCCAATCCTGGCAATCGTGCCGGACAATCGCGATCCCGTTCTTCAGCAGGCGCCGCCGGCGCCGGATTTTTGGGAGCGGGCGCGCCATTGGCAGAAGCTCGGCTGGACCATCGCACTGCACGGCTACCAGCATCTTTACGTGGCCCAGGACAACGGTCTGGTGGCGTTGAGGAAAAAAAGCGAGTTCGCCTCGCTACCCAGGGCGGAGCAGGAAGAAAAATTGCGCCGTGGAATGGAGATTTTCGCGCGCGAAGGAATCACGACTCGAGTCTGGATCGCGCCCGGAAATGCCTTCGATGAAGTCACCGTTTCGCTTCTGCCGAAATTCGGCATCAATGTCATTTCGGCGGGTTGTTTCTGGCGCCCATTTGTTGGACCAAACGAAATGACCTGGCTGCCTTGCCAACTTTCGACTTTGCGGCCTGTGCCGGCCGGGGTTTGGACGGTTTGTTCTCACCATAACTCCTGGACCCGCGAAACTGTCAGCGAATTCAGGAAGGGGCTGGAAAAATATCGGAATGACATTACTTCCCTGGATGAGGTGCTGGCACGATGCCGACCCTGGCGGGCGAAGTGGTGCTATCATTTCTGCACCAGCCCAAGGCTGTCGTCTTTGGTGCTTCGGGCACACCTCAAGCTGTGGAAAATGTCTCACCCGGAGCAAAGCCTCAGTAACGGCTGCTGTGGAGCGCCGAATTCCATTTCGGCGCGAACCTGTCAGGAATACCCGACGCGCCGAAACGGAGTTCGGCGCTCCGTCCCGCTTTGACTGAGGCCTTACCACCCGGAAACTTCAGTGCGCAGAGCGTCAGGCTTGCATAGAGATTATGTGCGCTATTGCAGGATTCGTTGATCCCCGGTGCCAGCTCTCCAGGACTGAATTGGAAGAGACGGCGTTGGAGATGGCGGCAACTCTCCATCACCGGGGACCAGATGACGAGGGAGCCTGGGCCGACGCCGACGCAGGGGTGGGCCTGGGTCATCGCCGTTTGGCGATTCAGGACCTGACGCACGAGGGACATCA
>PSRM01000203.1 GCA_003176045.1 Verrucomicrobiota bacterium
CCCCTGCCTTACCACTTGGCTACCCCGCCGTCCGTTACACCTAACGCGCCGAATACTTTAAAGCAGGGAGGCGAACAGAGCAAAACAAAATCATTCGATTGCAATGGGCAATGGGCAGAGTGAAACTTCTAACGCAGAGGCGGCCCGAGCCGGGCAGTCCACCAGGTGCAAAAACGCAAAGTGTTCACTTGGAAGATAGCAGAGACCGCTTTTTCCACAGGTCTCGCGGTTTAAAGATTCCCAGTGGCGTGATGATGCCGGTGATGAGATCGGGGGGCGTAACATCGAAGCCGGGGTTAAAGGCGCGGCTGCTGGGGTTGGCAATGCGAACATACTTCAGACCACTGACCACAGACCACGGACCATGCACCTTCGAGAGCGTCGAGCAGGCAATCCTGAACCCCGAACCCTGAACCCCTACCCCCGACCCTCGACCCTCTCTCGACTTTGGACTTTGGACTTTGGACTTTGGACTCCCGATTACTCCCCACGCCCCCAGGACTTCTCGCTCGTCCCTCTGTTCAATGGGAATATCGGCGCCGGATTTGAGGTTCCAATCAATGGTCGAGAGCGGGATGGCGACGTAGAACGGGATGCGGTGTCGTTTGGCCAGGACGGCTTTTGTGTAGGTGCCGATTTTGTTGGCAACCTCGCCGGTGCGGCCAAGGGTGCGGTCGCTGCCGACAATCACCAGATCAATTTCACCGCGCTGCATGAGATGTCCGGCAGCGTTGTCGGCGATGACCTGATGGGAGATTCCTTGCTGGGCCATTTCCCACGCTGTGAGCGTTGCGCCCTGGCATCGCGGCCGGGTTTCATCGCAATAGACATGGAACTTCTTTGCCTGCGCCTGAGCAGCATAAAGCGGCGCAGTCGCGCTGCCGATGTCCACGAAGGCCAGCCAACCGGCATTGCAATGTGTAAGGACTTTCATGCCGTTGCGGATGAGCCGGGCGCCGTGGCGTCCAATCTCCTCGCAATGGCGAACATCTTCATTTGCGAACTCTTCGGCCGCGGCGAGGGCCAACGCTTGCCGGTCCCGGACCGAAAGGCCCCCTTTCATGGCACGGCGGACCTGTTCCATGGCGTTCACGGGGTCCACGGCTGTGGGCCGTGCCGCTTTGAGAGTTTCAAAGACTCTTTCGATGTGCAGGCCGAATTTGCGGGTATCCACTCCACTAAAGGCGAGCGCACCCTGGGCCAGGCCATACGCCGCGGTAGCACCGATGGCCCCGGCGCCGCGCACGACCATGTCGCGGATGGCAGCAGCCGTTTGCTGGTAATCGCGCGTTTGGACGATTTGAAACTGATGCGGTAACCGCCGCTGCTCGATGAGCGCAACCGCGTTTTGCTCAGCATCGAAACTGACGGTCCGATATTGTCGGATCTGGCCGCCGACTCTCACGTTCATGGACCAAGTCTAAAGTCCAAAGTCCAAAGTCCAAAGTCCAAAGTCCGTAGTCAGTGGCTTGCCGCGCCGAAGCAGAGCGAAGGCGGGTCAGTAGTGCGACGGTGGGTCGTGGGTCGGGGGGGAAGAGTTCAAGGTTCAAAGTTTAAAGTTCAAGGCTTAAGGTACGAAGCCCAAAGTTCCGCGCTTTGGAAATAGCCAATGGCCAATAGCCAAAAATCAAAGGTAGAAGACGGACAGGAGACGGCGGGGCGGCTAGGAAGCGGGCCCAGCGACTTTGACTTTGATGCGCCGGATCTTGGCTTCGATAGGCGCGTAGAGGGGGTGCTGTCGGAGCGGGCGCAGGTCAGGATCACGAGCCAGCCAGCGGAAATCGCGGTAGCCCAGTGCGATAGCCTTTTCGAGGGCGGTCGCAGCCAAATCGAACTCGCTGTTCAGCGAATAACTGCACGCGAGATTGTAGAAGACCAGAGGGTTGTGAGGTTCGAGCCGGGAGAGTTGCTTATCTACGCGCAGACTGCGCTCGTAGGAACCTCGTTGAGTGTAGTGGTCTCCGAGAATCTGAAGCGCCTCGATGTACCGGGGGTCCCGCCCGACGACACCCTCGAGAAAGCCAATCTTAATATCAAGATCGCGCACCTCTTTTCGATTTAGTCGCTTCGTTCGGGCACTACTTTTTCCGGGCATACAACGGGGCCGATTATTGTGCAACGGACCGAATAAGTCAAGAGCGGCATTTCGAAAAGTGGGTGCCCGACAGGGCTAGTGACAAAGTCTGTAGGGCAGGCTTTCCAGCCTGCCGGTTGCGGCGCTTTCCAGCGCCGCGACTCACAAAGGGCGGTGGGTTCAGGGGGCTGAAAAGCCCCCAAAACCGGCAGGCTGGAAAGCCTGCCCAACAACTGTGGACTTTATCCCTGGCCCTGGGCGCCCCAATAAAATTGTAGCAGCCGAGGTAACGAGGCTCTGATTTCCTTCTGACCTCCGTTCTCTTACCTCTGTCCTCTGTCCTCTGTCCTCTGACCTCTGTCCTCTGTTTTCTGTTGCTTGTTTTCCCAAAATTCCGCTTTTGCCAGCGCTAAAATCCGTGCTATTCTGCTATCAGAGCGGATAACAACAGAATGACCGAGTGAGCGCCGAGGGCGCTCTGAATTGAAAGCTTTAATCGAGACAAGGAACACGAGGCCCGAACGGGTATTCCTCATCGGCCTCGACCTCAAATCCCGGAATGGACGGGACCTGAGCGACTCGTTGGACGAACTTGCTGAGTTGGCCGTGAGCGCCGGTGGTGAAGTCGTCGGCGACGGCACCCAAAAACTGGCCACGCCCTGTGCCAGCACCTTCATCGGCAAAGGCAAAGCCGACGAGTTCGCCGGCTATTGCCGCCGGGCGGACGTGGACACCGTTATCTTCGATGATGAGCTTTCGCCTGCGCAGAGCCGCAATCTGGAAAAGGTATTCAATTGCAAGATTCTGGATCGCACTTCACTGATCCTGGACATTTTCGCAAGACGCGCCCGCACCAAGGAAGGGAAACTACAGATCGAGCTGGCCCAGCTTCAACATTTGTTGCCCCGTTTAACCGGTTTCTGGGGTCACTTGTCGCGGCAAAAGGGCGGCATCGGCATGCGCGGCGGCGAAGGTGAGACGCAGTTGGAAACGGACCGTCGCCGCGTCCAGGACCGCATCGCCCGCATCTCTCGCGACCTGGAGGTGGTGCGCCGCCAGCGCTCGACCCAGCTCAATGCCCGCCAACGCAATCATTGGGCGCTGGCCTCGATCGTCGGCTACACGAACGCCGGCAAATCCACTTTGCTAAACACGCTCACCGGCTCTGAAGTGCTCGCCGAAGACAAACCATTCGCCACGCTCGATCCCACCACCCGCCGCTTGCGCTTGCCGACAAATCAAAATGTGCTCCTGACCGATACGGTCGGCTTCATTCGCAAACTGCCGCACGGCTTGGTGGAAGCCTTCAAGGCAACGCTCGAGGAAGTGGTCCAGGCCGATCTCCTCATTCACGTCGTGGATATCAGCCATCCTCAGGCTGAGGAACAAATCCAGTCGGTGGATGCTGTCCTCAAAGAAATCGGGGCCGAGGGCAGGCCCACTCTGATGGTCTTCAACAAGGTGGATCGCCTTAATGGAAGCCCGGAGAAGCTCACGCGTTTTCTCGAACGCCACCCGCATGGCGTGGCGATCTCAGCCACGAATGGCCAAGGCCTGCCTCAATTGCTCGAGCAGTTGGGCAGCCAGTTGCGTCCTGTGCGCGAGTTCCTGGAACTTGCCGTGCCGCATGATCGTTCCGGTGTGATTGCCCGGCTGCACGAGGTCGGTCAGGTCATCGAGCGCCGTTATCATCCCAAAACCGCCCGCTTCAAAGTCCGGCTGCCCCCGCACACCCACGAAGAATTCGCGCCCTACATCGTGCGCGAATTGCAAACTGCGTAGCGGAGCGCGGACGCCCTCGTCCGCGAGTCGGAAATTTCACAGGAGATAACGGAGGAAACAGAGCATTTTCCCTCTCTGTTATCTCTGCTCCCTCCTGTTCCAGCCTTATAATGTCATTAGCGCGGACGAGGCCGTCCGCGCTCCTTTCCTTTCCTATTTCGTGTATTTCGTGTATTTCGTAATGATAGATGACCGCGCCGTTCCCGGACTCCTCTCGCTCAGCCCTGCTCACAGACCTTTACGAGCTGACCATGGCCTGCGCCTTTTGGAAATCCGGCATGGAAAAGAAAGAAGCGGCTTTCCATCTCGCTTTCCGAACGCCGCCCTTCGGCAGCGGCTTCACGATCGCCTGCGGCCTTGAAGCGGCCATTTCCTACCTGCAAGACTTCCATTTCCCCGAAACCGATCTGGCTTACTTGTCCGCGATACCAGGGCTGGATAAGAAACCACTATTCGAACCCGGTTTTCTAGACCACCTGCGCAACTTGCGGTTTGATTGCGACGTCCACGCCGTGCCCGAGGGCACGGTCGTATTCCCGCACGAACCGCTCCTGCGCGTCGAGGGCCCCATTCTCCAGGCGCAGATCATTGAGACTGCGTTGCTCAATTTTCTCAATTTCCAATCCCTCATCGCGACAAAAGCAGCGCGCATATGTCTGGCGGCCCGAGGAGAGCCGGTGATCGAGTTCGGACTGCGCCGGGCGCAGGGGCCGGACGGCGGGCTGAGCGCCAGCCGCGCGGCGTTCGTCGGTGGCTGCGCCGGCACCTCCAATGTGCTGGCGGGGCAGCGCTACGGCATTCCGGTCTCAGGCACGCACGCGCATAGCTGGGTGATGGCCTTCGATAACGAGCCGGAGGCCTTTTCGGCTTACGCCCGCGCGCTGCCAAACAATTGCACCCTGCTGGTGGACACCTACGACTCGCTCCAAGGCGTGCGCCACGCCATTGAAGTCGGCAAGGAGCTTCGCAAACAAGGACACGATTTGGCCGGTATCCGGCTCGACTCCGGCGACCTGGCGTTCCTCAGCATCGAAGCGCGCAAGCTCCTGGACGCGGCAGGCTTCAATCGAACGGCGATCATCGCCAGCAATGAATTGGACGAGGAACTGATTTCCAGTCTGAAACAGCAAGGTGCGCCGATTACCATTTGGGGTGTGGGAACCAAATTGGTAACGGCCTATGACCACCCTGCCCTGGGCGGCGTCTATAAGCTCTCCGCTATCCGCGATAACCACGGCGCCGCCTGGCAACCCAAACTCAAACTCTCCGAGCAGCGCATCAAAATCACTAATCCCGGAATCCTCCAGGTCCGCCGTTTTCGGTCCGCAAGCGAATTCCTCGGCGACGCCATCTACGACGCCAGCCGGCCCGCTCCCGAAACGTTCACGATCGTGGACCCTCTGGACGCCACCCGGCGCAAACATTTTGATCAGAATGATTCCAACGAAGACCTGCTCGTACCCATCTTCAAACGCGGCCAACTGGTGTACGAGCCGCCGCCACTCAACGCATTGCGCCATCGGGCGCAACAGCAACTGGCCATGCTGCACCCTGGCGTTAAGCGTGCCGAGAATCCGCATCAGTACCCCGCCGGCCTGGAGCTAAGCCTGCACGAACTGAAGATCAAACTAGTCCTCAAAGCCCGTCGAGAGGTTCCAAGTGCGTCCAAGTAGCCGGTCAACACGGATCGGAGCGCGGACGCCCTCGTCCGCGCGTTCCCAGTCGGAGTCGCGGACGGCCTCGTCCGCGCGTTGGAATTTCACCGGAGACAACAGAGGAAACAGAGTGCCTCTCTCTCTGTTATCTCTGTTTGCTCCTGTTCACTCCGGAAATTTCGCGTGAATAGGGAGCAGATCATCCAGCGCTGGTCCAACGTCCTGGCCTACGCTATCGTCCCGCTGCTCGTCGCCTATGCCGTCATCGCCCGGGCCTTCTGCCCCGGCGATGGCCTGCCCATTGACGCCGGCGACGAACCCGCCGAGACGTTCGTCCAGGTCCCGATGGCACTTAAGAGCCTGGCCTCCGGACACATCCCAAAAATCAATCTATTCAACAATTTCGGCACACCCATCCTGGGCGAGCCCGTGGTTTATCCGTTTGCGCCCCACGCGTTGAGCTATGCTGTTTTCCGGCCCGTCATAGCCATGCTAGTCAATAAATTCCTCCTGGCGGCGCTCACCATGCTGGTCCTCACACTGTTTTACGCCCGTTATTTTCCAACTTTGCTTAGCTCCGCCTGCGCTTTCCTTGCTTTCACAAGCCCAGCCTTCTTTTACTTCTTCCAAAATCATCCGCACCAGGGAGCATTGCTCTACTTCGGCCTGGTGCTGCTCGCGCTAAGGCATTTTATGGAAGCGCCAGGTGGATGCGCTGCCTCAGGGATCCAAAACACGCGCACTGAAACCATGAATACTCTACCCCAAACACTTGGCCGGCCATTTCCCGTCGGACTGAAATCCCGATCCATCGGGACCGCCGAGGGGGAGAGGGCCGGCCTGCCCGCCGAAGCCTTGGCGAAGGCGGGGGTGAGGGGGAAATCCGTGGTCCGTCGTCTGTGGCTTGGCGCGCCGAAGCGCAGCGAAGGCGGGTCCGTGGTCTCTTCTTCCGTTTCATGGCGAGGCTTTTGCTTCTATGCCGCAGTCTCGGTGTTCCTTCTCGGTGTAGGGATCAATGGCGCGCTTTTGGGAACTGCCTTCATCTGGGCCTTTGCTGTTTTGCTGGGCTGGCAAAAACCAAAGTCGCTGCTCTACGCCCTGGCCTTATGGATAGCTGCCTTTGTGACAGTTCATCCCCATTACATCGAATTTTTCAAATTGGCAGCACACAGCGCCCGTAAGGACCTCCGCTATCAGGAGCTGATCGCCTTGCCCTTCTGGAACACCATCAAAGGACTCGTGCGTTTCAGCCCGGAAACCCAGATTCCTCAAGCCATCCTCTACTACTCCTGGCCCGTGCTCCTGTTGATTACAGCCGGCCTCTTCCTGATGCTCCGCAGAAGCTCGGTAGCCCGCCTTTGTAGGGGACGACGTCAGGAGTCCCCGAACCGCCCACACGCATTGAACCACCGAACCCAAGTTCGCAACGAAACCGGCCAGCGATTCTCCCTCGGACTGAAATCCCGATCCATCGGGACCGCCGAGGGGGAGAGGGCCGGGGTGAGGGGGAATTTCGGCTTCGATGCTCTTGGTGAGGAGTTCCAAAATCCTGCGGGATCACCTGCCCAGTGCGGTCCCACCATCGGCACCGCGACAACAGAGACTCAGCTTCTAACCTTTTGCCTCGGATTATTGCCCTTCTTATTTGTGCTGCTCTGCCACCTTTTCCCAACCCTTCCCTCCGCTATCCCCTTTATCCGATCAACGAACATCACTCGTTTCCTATGGTTTTCCGACATTTTCCTGATGCTCCCCGTAGGCTGGGCGCTCCACACTCTCTGGATCAAATCTGTTTCTACTGTTGCTCTTGTCCCTTCATCCAACACTCCGGCTCGCCGGGTGAGGGCACCCGGCCTACAGGACGAGGCCATTGAGCTTGTAGGCCGCGTGCCCTCACGCGGCGCTCCGTCCCGATGTGCAGAAGAGCCTGAAAAATCCAGTCCAGCACATGTCCCTGATCAGACTCAGCGCAGAAACCGCTTTTGGTCCCCTGCCCTCTTGGTCGTCCTGCTTCTAAGCTGCGCCGCCATCCGCATCCCGGTTTTTCATCTCCTCGCAAACCTGGCCGAGACATCAGAAGGCTGGACGCACTTCCAGCCCTATCAGTTTTTGAACTTCATGCTGCCCGGGACTCGCCTGGCCACACTGGCGCCCCCCTTGATTCTGAGCCACGACACGAAAGTCAACAGCTATGGAATCCTTGGCAGCGCTGGCCGCTCCATAATCCTGGACGGCGTTTTCAAGCAGTTTCTGGAAGATAACCAACTGATTGAATCGGCCTTTCACGGCATGACTTATTTCTTTCGCCCCGCGCCGCCCGAAAAGTTGGGCCATTTTGGGATTCGGTATTGCATCACCACGGGGCCGGAGGACCCTCTGCCGAAACTGGGCTGGAAACAAATTTGCCAGGAGCGAGGTGGCCCAAAAGATTCCCAATGGTTTCTAGACGAAAGCCCTTTCCCAGTAACCCCATTTTACCTCATCAAAGGCAAAGCCGTAGGCTTCCTGCAGGAATACGTGATCAAAGACAATGACATCGAAATCCAGGTGCCCTTGTTGGATTCTCCCACCGAATTGATTGCCACATTCCTGGCCCGGTCTGGCTGGAAAGCTTTCCTGGACAACAAACCCATTCCGATTACCCGAGGCCAGGATTGTTTAATGAGTATCCAGGTTCAGCCCGCGGCCTTGCCAGCTTCAACTCAAAGTCCACCACCGCTTCGCAAACTATTGCTCCGATACGAACCCTTCACCGACGCTTACCTCCTGGGGTGCCCAATCGTGTCGCTCGCGGCGGCCTTGGCGGTCTGTTGGTTCTTGCGCTCGCGGAAGCTGGATGGTTACGGCGGCACAGGAATCACGAACCGATGAACTGATAAACTGATAGATTCGAGTGCTGCCCTGATCGGCCTATCTTTAATCTTCCGTCCTCAGATCATACCGGTGACTCACCGGCCCCCGCTTTTCGTGACCGAGAAATTTGCGAATGTCCTTGCCTTTGGCCCGCGCTCGCAAAAGCTGGGCGGCATCGGCTAGTGCTTTGAGTTTGTTGAATGCCTCATCTACTTGCGGCGGCTCGCCGTGGTGCGGCGCGAATCCGCAATCGGGGTTGAGCAAGACTTGCTTTGGCGAAACGTGTTTCAGGACGCCATCCACGAGCTTTAGGATCTCTGCCGGTTTCGGAACATTGGGCAGGCGGACGTCCACTGAGCCGACGCCGATACCTCGCTCCTTTGGATAATTCTGCAAGTCATTGAATGTGCCGGTCCCTTTGTAGGCGAACTCAAGATTCAAATCGTCCACGGAGGCTTTGAGCAAGTATCTCAAAATCGGCGAGTAATGGCCTCGGACATCGCTCTGGCGCTTATAAACCGCGTGACAGCAATGGAGTTGACGCCGGGCTTTCACGCCTTCAAAGACGCGGTTGATGTGCGTGATGGCCAGGTCCAATTCATCTTCCACATTGCCGAACCGGCCGGTGTCTGCCAGCACGCGTTTGCCGCTGGCGTAATCGGGATCGCAAAAATACGTCATCAACGGATCATCCAGTTGCACCACTTGCGCGCCGGCCTTCACCACGGCTTTTGCCTCGTGATGCAGGATTTCGCTCAGATGTTCAATGAACGATTCGCGTGTCGGATAGGCGCGGCGCGATTTCGTCGGCGACCAATATCGGCGCATGATGATATACGGACTGGGCAGCGCAAATTTCGGCACCCGGTCGGTGTGCTTCGCCAGGAATTCCGCATCACGACAAAAAATCGGCTCGCTCGAGTTGTAAGACATTTTACCCACCACACCGGGAAACAGAAGTCCCTCGCGGCCCACAATAATGTCTGGCTCGAATCCGCCGACGCGATCGGTGAATTCTTCGACGTAGTGATGCCGTCGCCATTCGCCATCGCTGATAATGTCAATGCCCGCAAGCTCCTGCAGTCGTATGGCGAAGATGACATGCTCATCCATTCGCTTCTCGAATTCCCTGCGGTTCATCCGCCCTTCCATTCCTGCAAAAAGAAGCGCGCGCACCGATTGCGTGCGCGGCAAGCTGCCGATGACCTGGGTGGGAAAAAGGGGCAGTGGTTTCATGCACTGAATTTATCAACTCTCGTCTTTTGCTGCACTTGGAAATGCTCAATCCTTCTTCCTTCGTGCGCTTCTTGATACTACCACCCTGGTCGGCAGATGCCGCTGGGGGGACGGAGCGCGGCATTTATGCCGCTTCACGCCCCGAATGCACTGAAGCGCCCGGGTTATCAGGCCCGTTCATCTCGCTACGGACGGTGAAGCGGCATAAATGCCGCGCCCCTGCACGGTGGCAGTATCAACATGCACCCTGTTCCTTCAGTCCGCCCCAGCCGGATAGAGATTTGGGAAATACTCGCCGGCGGCCTCGGCAGGAAAGCCCAAGTGTAATGGGCCTTTCGGTGAGCCGGATGCAACCAATCTCCGCCGAAGCAATTCTCCGGTGACCTTCTGAGCCGTGCGAGGCGAGGCTCCGATAATTCGGCCGATGTCGCCGCGAGCCACTTCACCGCGCAAAAACAGTTCCCGCAGTACTAGAGCGGACCCACGCGGAAGCTCTTTCGCAAATTCGC
This sequence comes from Verrucomicrobiota bacterium, assembly GCA_003176045.1. Classification (GTDB taxonomy): domain Bacteria; phylum Verrucomicrobiota; class Verrucomicrobiia; order Limisphaerales; family UBA8199; genus PSRM01. Next base: position 10,110 of record PSRM01000203.1, read on the forward strand.
GTCGCTCAGCGTAGCCAACGATCCGGTTGACCATGCCATCCAGCGCCAGCAATTCACCCATGAACTCGACCTGGTCCACAGCCGTGGACAGGAAGAACGTGCAGAATTCGCCCAGATATCGCTGCGACAAATATCCTCGACCGTCGAAGTCATTCATCCGCTTTTCGTCGGCATTGGCCAGTGCGGCCTGGTAATCGGGCTTGCGCCGCGCCAGTCCACGCGAAATTGTCCACAGCCCATCGCTATCCACTCCCGCCTTGACCAGCCAGGCGTGGGTAAAGAGCCGGACCACGCGGCCGTTGCCGTCCAGAAACGGATGAATCCACGCCAGCCTATGATGCGCTGCAGCCGCCGCGACCAAACTTGCGGGTTCGGCGGTGACAAGCGGACCATAAAAATCCGCGAAACGCTTGAGGAATGCGCCAAGCTTTCTGCAGGACGGCGCCATGTGACGCCCGACACTGACTTCGGCCTCACGCAATTGTCCCGGATGGACTTCATGCGGCTTTCCGTTTTCATCGTCTATTCGGCGCAATTCCGCTGGCAATCGGCGATAGAATCCCTCATGCAACCAGCACAGGAATTCGACGGAACAAATCTCTCGCGCGCCCATCGAAGGCAGCCGGATTTCCATCTCACTCTGAGTTTCCATGTGCGCGAGGTGCTGAATTTGAAGGCAGCGCTGCTCCGGATTTCGGGAAAAGTCCTTCTGGATTGCCGCATCTATATCCTTTGGTTTCGTGCGATGACCCTCGATGAGGTTCGAATAGTAACTGTTCATCGAGCGCACAAGCTCCTCCACGAGTTTGCGCGTTTTCGGATGCAGCGCGCCACGCAGCCTTTCAGCCCCGCGGATGAGGCTCAAGGACAGGTTTGACCACGGCCCCGCTCCTTCGCCGGGCAAAAGGGGTTCCATATCCGACGGGTGGTCGTAAAGCGTTCGAGCGCCAGGCTTTTTGTTCATATTCTGCCGATGTGTTTGCCGATCTATCATAGCATGGAATCGCCATTTTGCTGGATAATATTAGGAATGTGGGGCCGTTTCTGCAGTCCATCTTGCCGATGTTGTTGCCGATCTCATGGTTCGCGGGCGAACAAATCAGGCTTGGTCGGCTAACAAGGGACTGACCAGGTTGGTTAAATTGCCGCGAGCGGCGATAATCAGGCCAGTGATCACCATTGATGGCTCACAAGGCGAAGGTGGCGGCCAGATCTTGCGCACGTCGCTGGCGCTGTCGCTGGTCACTGATCAATCCTTCCGCATGGAACGCATTCGGGCGAGGCGACAAAAACCCGGCTTGCTGAAGCAGCACCTCACGGCGGTTGAGGCGGCTAAAACCGTCGGGTGCGCTGAGGTGACAGGAGCGGCGCTTGGATCGCAAGATTTGGAGTTCAAACCCGGCCCCGTGACACCGGGCAACTACCGGTTCGCCGTTCGTACCGCCGGCAGCGCTACCCTCGTGCTGCAGACCGTGCTGCCCGCGCTGCTCAGCTCACCTGGGCCGAGCACGCTGACTTTAGAGGGAGGCACACACAATCCCATGGCGCCGCCATTCGATTTTTTAGCGAAATCCTTCATGCCGTTGATTCAGCGCATGGGGCCAGTAGTCGAATTGCAATTGAAACGGCCGGGCTTCTATCCTGCCGGAGGCGGTCAGTTCCACGCTCGTGTGCAGCCCGTGCCAAATCTTTCGCGGCTGGACCTGCTTGAGCGCGGTGCGATTCGGAGCCGACGCGCTAAGGTGATCTCATCGAAGCTCCCGGAGCACGTGGCTGAGCGAGAGCTGGCGGTTCTTCGAGAGAAGTTGAAATGGAAGCCGGATGAATACGCCATCGAGACGGTCCCCTACCCTTTGGGTCCGGGAAACGCCGTGGTGCTCGAGGTCGAAACCGAGCCTGTGATTGGTATTTTCACGGGCTTTGGTGAGCGCGGCCGTCCCGCCGAGGAGGTGGCCCGTTCAGCCATCGAAGCTTTGATAGCATGGATGGAGACGAACGTGCCTGTGGACGAGCACTTGGCCGACCAACTCCTGATCCCAATGGTCCTGGCTGGTGGCGGTTCATTTCGCACCACAAAACCTTCCCTGCACACGACTACAAATGCCGAGGTCATTCAGCGCTTTATTCCAACGTCTATTCTCGTCGAGCAGGAAAACCAACTCGTCTGGAGGATCACCGTAGGGCAGGCTTTCTACCCTGCCGGTGAGGGCGGCTTTTTAGCCGCCCGACGGCCGCCCCGCTGAAAAGCCCGGCTCACCGGCAGCCTGGAAAGGCTGCCCTACGTCACAGTTTTATAAGGAATCTGCCATCTCGCCTGAACTGGTTGCGTGGTCTTGGAAGTGCTACATTCCATTGCGCTAATGTGTTGATTCTATGCAATTCGTGCGGCAAATAATCCGTTCCTGTGCTGCAGGCGCAGCAATTCTCCTGGCTGCTGTGGCGGCTGGCCAGGCGCCATTGCCCATCTATACGGACTATCTTGTCAACGGATTTCAAGATTGGGGCTGGGCGACGCACAACTACTCCAATACTAATCCGGTCCATTCTGGCTCAAACACCATTTCGGTCACCATCAGCTCGCCCTGGCAGGGACTCCAGATGTGGCACAGCGATTTCAAGACCGCGGTTTATTCGAGCCTGAGCCTATGGATGAATGGGGGCGCCGCAGGCGGACAAAAGCTCCAGGTTTATGCCCTCCTTCATATCGGCTCGAATCAGAATTCGGCGCAAACCAATTCTTATGCCCTGCCAGCCCTGCCCACCAACGCCTGGCAGCAATTTATTGTCCCTCTCTCTGCTCTTAATGTTGTGAATTACACGAATTGCACCGGCTTTGTCATTCAAGACCGCCTGGGCGCCACCCAGCCGACTTTTTATGTAGATGACATCCAACTCAATGCGGCCCCGCCGCCCAGCCTGGTCCATTTGTCGTTGAATGCGACCCAGGCTGTCCGCGTGGCTGACGCGCGCTGGTTCGGCTTCAATACGGCTTTGTGGGATGGAAATCTGGACACGCCAACCACGATTTCGCTGCTGCAGGAGATGGGCACTCGCGCGTTGCGAGGCATGGGCGGTTCTCTTTCAGACGAATACCACTGGGAATCAAACACCAGTCTGAATAACACCTGGCAATGGGCGTCATCGTTCCCCAACCTTGCGCAAGTGGCGACCAACACGGGCGCTCAAGTCATCATTACCGCCAATTACGGCACCGGCTCGAGCAACGAAGCCGCCGCTTGGGTGGCCTACGCGAATGCCTCGACCACAAATACTGTTGCCCTGGGCACTGACTCATCCGGCACGAATTGGCACACCGCGGGGTATTGGGCCTCGATTCGGGCCGCCGCGCCACTGCCCCAGGACGACGGCAGGAACTTCCTGCGACTTTCGCGCGCGGCCCCTCTCGGATTCAAGTATTGGGAAATCGGCAACGAATGTTACGGTAGTTGGGAGACGGACAGCAACGCGGTGCCTCACGACCCTTTCACCTACGCCACACGCGCGCGGGATTACCTGAATCTGATGCGAGCGGTGGATGGCTCGATCAAAATCGGGGTCGTGGCGGCTACAGGCGAGGGCAGTTATGGCAACACCAACCATTTCGCCGTCAATCCTCGCACGGGCACGACGAACTATGGCTGGACACCGGTGATGCTGACCACACTCAAGGGACTTGGAGCGACCCCTGACTTTGCCATTCATCATCGTTACCCAGAATACACCGACAGCAATAATCCAAAAGGGTCGGACAGCGATGTTTTCCTGCTTCAAGATTCGACGGCGTGGGCACAGGATGCAGCCGACCTGCGCCAGCAACTTAGCGATTACTTTAGTCCACAGGGCACAAATGTGGAGCTGCTCTGCACCGAGAACAACAGCGATGCGGGTGCTCCGGGCAGACAATCCACAAGCCTGGTCAACGGGTTTTACTTTGCCGATAGCCTGGGCCAATTGATGAAGACCGAGTTCAACTCGCTCATTTGGTGGGACCTTCGCAACGGCACTGACACGACCGGCTGCTTTGACAGCATCCTTTATGGTTGGCGCAATTACGGTGATCTGGGAGTGATCAACGGCTTGAACACGCGCCACCCGGTCTCTTATGCCGCCAAGCTGATGCAATATTTTGTTCAACCAGGGGAGACGATTTTGAGCGCTTCGAGCGATTTTGTTCTGCTACACGCTTATGCCGCGCGCCGTGCGAGTGGCGCGGTCTCACTGCTGGTTCTCAATACGGACACGTTCACAAATTTCAATGCGCAGATCGCGCTCACCGGTTTTGTGCCCGGCACCAATGCCACGGTCCGGTCTTATGGCATTCCTCAGGACGAAGCCGCCCGCACGAACGCCCCCTTGTCAGCTCAGGACATTGCCACCAACACCTTTTCCGGCGCGAGCGCCACATTCAATTACACCTTTCCACCTTTGTCGCTCTCCTTGTTCGCGCTAGCCCCGGCGGCTCCCATGCTGGCAGTTGTCCCACCGACTCGCGCCGGTGGCCAATTCGTGCTGCAGATCCAAGGCCAGCCCAATGTGCGTTACGTGACTCAAACCTCCAGCAATCTGAGCACCTGGACCAATGTTTCGACCAACACACTCGTCAGCAGCACGCTCAATCTGACTAATTCGATACCGTCTGGCGCAGCCATTCAGTTCTGGCGCGCCGTCTGGCAGCCGTGACGGGGCGCGGACAGCCTTGTCCGCGTGAATCGTCTCCATGAATCAGCAGCGGACGAGGCCGTCCACTCTCGGTTATTGGTTTCCAGAAAGCTCCGACCGGTCTGACCAAAATCATAAATCATAAATCATAAATCATAAATTCAGCGCTAGTCCTCCACCTCCAGCACCAAAGCCCCCGGCTCGACACGCAGGCTCTTAATGCCTCTCAAGACCGGCCCGTTCGGATTTTGCTTCACCACATCGGCCAGCAGGTTCTCCCCTTTAACTCCGCCAAGCCATGCTTTCGGCAGGCTCAGGCCGAAGACAGTAACATCCTCCAATATCGCATACGGTGTCCCGCCATTGCCCACCGATATAGCGAAGCGCCCACGAGCCCGGAACATCTTCCCGCCCATAATGGGAAAATCCTTCGGGATCGGAACGGCGAGGTAAGCGTTGATGGCATCTCTGCCAAACTCCAGCCGCACGGTGTTCCCCAAATCGGTGTTGGCGTTCAGCAGGCCGTTGATTTCCCGCTCGGTCAGCTTGATTAGTTTGGCGCCGGGCACGTATGGGCGGTCCAGTTCGAGGGTCTTTCCGGACCGGGATTCGCTCGTTTCGGGGCTGCGCGCGTTCGGCGGAGCCGTCCCCTGCACGCGCTCAAGTTTCGCTTCCACCGCTGTTTTTTCCTCAGGAGAAAGCACCACTGGCTTGATCGGACGTTGCATCCACCACAGAGTGATGGCCACCGTCGCGACGATGATCAGAACCAGCGCAAGGAAACCGGCGCACCCGATAAGCAGCCAGCGCCTCTTCTTACGAGGCGCAGCCGGGCCAGGAGGTGGTAAAACCGGAGGATTCACGAGGCCTCCGTGTCAGTGCAGACTCCAATACACAAGAAACTCTGGCACGAGCGAACCAGGATGTCGAATTATAAGCGGGAACTTATATGGCCTCAGTCAACGGAGCGCCGAACTCCGTTTCGGCGCGCTGGAAACCACTCACAGGTTCGCGCCGAAACGGAATTCGGCGCTCCACAGCGGCCGTCACCAACTCACGGCAGCACCAAAGCCCGGTAAAATCGTCTTTGCACCGCCGGGCGGGTGTCCAGATAAGTGTAGCCTGTTTTGGTGGCCACGTTCGTGTAAATGGCTGTCCAGTTCACCAGGTTGGTAGAAGCTTGCAAAATGTTTGTCTTGCTGACGATCAGGTTCGTCACACTGAACTGGAAACCATTGGTAACAGCCAGCGCATTGGTCAGTAGCGGCTGCGGCACCGCCGTATAAGGCAGCACCAAAGCCCGGTAAAATCGTCTTTGCACAGCCGGGCGCGTGTCCAGATAAGTGTAGCCTGTTCTGGTGGCCACATTTGTGTAAATGGCCGTCCAGTTCACCAGGTCGGTAGATGCTTGCAAAATATTTGTCCTGGTGACGATCAGGTTCGTTACGCTGAACTGGAATCCATTTGCAAGAGTCAGCGCGTTGGTGAGTAGCGGCGGCGGTATCAACGTAGCCGGTTTGACTACAATCGTGCCCATCATTCCGTACTGGTCATAGAAGCTGTCCGCATAAGGAAAGGTTCCCGTTACCGGGAATTGGAGAGAATAGCTTCCAAGGTAGTCCACCGGGCCGGAGTCCCAAATCCCCTGCGAACTCACTGAATCATGGTAGTCGGAGTCGTCCATGTTCACCCAGGTCACAGTGTCACTGGCCTGGATCTGGAGATTGCTGGGACTGAACGTCCATGCAGGCGTCATTTGCACGGTGAACTGTGCAGCCTGACCACGCTCAAGCCATGGCGAACTCATCACCGCAAACAACACAAGGCACCTGCCGACGAGCGGGCATCGGCGAACTCGGGCCTTTGTACCCGCACGAGACGTCCATTTAACCAGCAGGGAGAACGTGTGAATGAATCCCAAAACCTCGTAGCAGCCGAGGTAGCGAGGCTCTGAAATCCTTTCGCACAAGCAGGTTACAAAAAGATCAGAGCCTCGTTACCTCGGCTGCTACCATTCACAGACACCTTCGGCCGCTCACCAATCCATGTAGACTGGCGGCGCATTGGTAACCACTTTGATGCTGACAGCCGACGAGCTGACGGTTGTGCCGTGGCTGTCGGTCGCTTTGGCGGTGAGGTTGTAAGCGCCCGCTGGCGCATTGCTCCACACAATGCAGGAATACGGGGCATTGGTTGTTGAACCAATGCTGTTCGTGCCTGCGAAGAAGCTTACATTCACTATCGGATTGGTGAAATAACGCTCCAGAGCGCACACGTTGATGTTCGCAGGCGCGTTATAGATCGTGGAAAAGTTGCGCGGAGTGGTGATTTTGACAGTTGGTGACGGTGGCGGGTAGATGACGATGGGCACAAGAGCCGAGCTTGAGCTCATCCCGGCGTTGTCGGTCGCTACAGCTTTCAAACGGTAGGAACCCACAGGCGCGTTGCTCCAGGTGAGACAATAAAGGCTCTGGACCTCGTCGCCCCACCAGTTCGTGACCAAAATCGGCGTGGTAACCGAGCCCAGGTCGTTCGTGCCGGCGAAGAACTCGACATTGGTCACGGTCCCATCCGGGTCGTAAGCTTGCGCGCAGATTTTGATATTAACCGGCTGCCGGAACATAGCCCCGTAGTACGGAGTCTCGATTCGCACTTTCGGCGGCAGGTCGGAAACGACTGTGACGTGCACGGGCGCAGATGTTGCCGTCAGCCCGCCATTGTCAGTAGCCACCGCGGTGAGCGTAAAAGCGCCTACAGATTTGTTGGTCCAGATCAGGCAGTAAGGCTGTTTGATGGGGAAGATGCCGTCGTCATTGGTAACATAGATAACGGGCGGTGTGGGAACGACTCCCAGGCTGTTTGTGCCCACAAAAAACTGCACGCTGACGACCGAGCCATCCGGGTCGTAGGCCGAGGCGCAGACCATCACGTTAGTGGGTCCCAGAATCACTGCTCCGTTGGCGGG
>PSRM01000352.1 GCA_003176045.1 Verrucomicrobiota bacterium
AATATCTTTTGCTCCCGGCGCGGAGGGGGGCAAACTTCGTCCTCCACTTCGTCGCTCACTTGGTCGGCCGGCTTTACCAGTTTTTGCGCCCCTTGTCTGGTTGCGCCCTGAGATCGTTTCCCTTGTGAGCAACCTGTGAATAACTTTTCCACTTTTCTTCTTGTAAGGCCATAACACCTCATGCGATAAACGCCTCAGTCTCCTGATCTTCGCTCGGGCTTGCCCCGAAAGTTTCGGGGCTGGGTTGTTGGCTCACTGTGAAGGTTGTTTACGGGTACATGAAGATAAACGCGGTTTCGGCAACAAGCGCTCGTGACCCTGTGGTTCGCTGGGTCATGGACCTCGGCTTCCCATTTCCCTCCCGTCCTGTTGTGCCTTGGCTTCCAGCTTTCTCGTCCCTGGTTATGAACAAAAAGTGGGTTGGCGTTATTTTAGCACTTTGTACCGCATCGTCCGTTCGGGCCGATGATTCTCAACTATCCGGGCCTGGCGGCGGCGTCACAGCGGCCCCGCCACCCGCCCCAGCCTACGTCAATTGAAAGAGGTCAACCCATAGCATGGTTCATTTTGTCATTGACGAACACTGGACCCTTGTCTCGCCGCAATTTCAGCCTACAATATGAATGAACAACGAACCGTGCTATGGGTTGACCCCTTTCACGACACGCCTTTCATTCCAGCTCGGTACTAAGTGCTCAGGCCGCTGGCTCTGTTCAGGGAGGAGAGCGGAGCCGATAGAAGACGGCGCTGTCGTGATGCTCGAGGGGGACGGCCACCGGGTTATTCGTTCCAGAGGGCGCATCGAACCAGCTTCCAGCCATTAACCGATTGGTCTGCGCCTGCAGCCGCCAGCCCGGATAGTTGGCGGGCCAGGACAAGAGCAGGTTGGTTCCGGCCATCGAATAGCTGAGGACGGGCAGGAGAGGTTCGGCAAATTGGCTGTCCAGGCCATCGGTTCGGCCCGCACTTGTAACGGCCACCGAATGAAAGTGATAGGTGGCGCCTGGGACCAGGCCGCTGAGCTGGAAGCTTGCCTGAACATTTGTATAACTGGCGGGCTGACTTCCGGCCGCGGTCGAGTTGGTGTAGCCGAAGGCGCTGCCCCATTCGAACCACCAGGTGACAGGCGCTCCATTGCCGTTGACTACGCCGTTGAGCGTAGCCAGGTCGTTGGCGATGGCTGAGGCCGGCAGGGTGGTGGCAACGGGCGCGAAGGGAATGGTGGAAGCTGCCCAGCTCACGCCATTGCTCAAAGTGCCGGCGTTGCTCGACGCGCCGCTGGCATCGTAGATCACGGAGCCGCCACATTCGTCCAGGCGCCAATAAGCTGCCAAACCGGTTTCTGAGCCAACCAATGCGCGGTTCATGGTGGCCTGAATTTGGGCCTGGTCGCGCGCCAGCGACCAGATTCGAATTTCATCCAACTGCCCTCTCAGATGATTTGAATAACGACCCGGGATGTCCGCGGCGATTTGGGCCAGGCCGAGAGCATTGGTGGCGGGTTGAGAATCTTTCAACACACCGTTGACGAAGAGTTGAATGTTGGTGGTCATTACGAACGCAAGGTGTGTCCACGCGCCCGTGGGCGCACTGTAGTTAAATGCATAATCGTTCACGCCGAATTGGGTGAACCCGACTTTTCCTGTGCCTGAAAATTGTTCGAGTTTGAGCGCAGTGGCCGCGTCTCCGATGAGGATAGCTGAGTTATCAAAGGCCGGCTGGCGATTCACCCAGAATTCGGCTGTCCACGGCGGCGCCAGCGGAGCGCGCCCGAGCCGGACGACGCCGTTGCTGCCGTCAAAGTTCAGCGCGCAGCCGGGTTGGGTCGGCGGCGGCGGCGGGCTGACGGCTGGAAACAGCGGGTCCGTCACCACGACGTTGTCAATAAACCAATAGCCGTTGGTGAGCCCCGCTGCAGTCGCCATGTGCCATCGCAAGCGCACCTGCTGACCGGCAGCCGCCGCGGGCAGATTGACGTAAACCGGCAACCAACCTCCCGAATCGCCGGTCCAGGCTGACTGTCCTGCCAGAGGGTTGCCATTGGTGAGGACACCATTATAGCCGTCCTGCGCAAACGAGCCGCCCGCGGCAATGATTCCCTGAAACGGTTGATTGCCCAGCGATATCTCCAGAACACATCCGTCGGTAAGATTACTGCTGCTGAAAGCCGTCAGGAAGTAAAGCTGCGCTCGAGGGCTGGTGACCGTGAAGGTGGGCGAGGTGAGAGAGCTTTGGCCGGCAGTTTGAAGGGGCGTGAAGACGCTGGTGTTGGTTGTCACCTGCGCAAATTCATCTTCACCGCCGTCGCCCGTTGTGTTCACGGGCGGGCTGGTGGTTGTCAGCCAGGCCGAGGCGAACCCGCTGTTGGTGCTGGTCCAGCCGGCGGGCAAAACGGGTGACTGCGCGGCTTCGAAGTCCTGGGCCACCGGGTAACTCGGAATCCCCAAACGAACAGGCACACTGACCTGGCCAAGATAGTTGCTCTGGTCTTGCAGTTCGAAGGTGAGCTGGACCGTATCTCCCGGGCCGGCTCCTGGCGAATTGGTAGCGCCGCTGGCTCGAAACACGAACGTTCGCGAGACGGCCGCTCCCTGGGCGAACACCGCGCCGTAAGTTTGGATTCCGCTCAGAGGCATGATTTGGGCTGAGGGCAGCAAAGTGGCCACCAGGTTGCTTGAGTCTATCGGCGCACTGTTGCGCAGGGGCAATACGAATTCGGTTTCGTCTCCCGGGTAGGCCCAATAGTCGGCCGGGCAACTCAGGCACGGCGGCTGGGGGCATCTCAGGCAATCAGCCGGGTTCCAGACGATCAGCGGCATGGCATGGAACTGCAGCACAAAGGCACCGCGGCCATGGGTGAAGGCAGTGAGCTGGCTTTTGGCGTTGAACCGCAGGTCGAACACCGCCACGTTCGGCATCCCTTGCGCCGGCCCGTGGTGCGCCCAGGAAACGGCGCCATCGCTGCTGGCCCAAACTCCGGCATCCGTACCCACATAGATCGAAGTTGAGTTGTTTGGGTCAACGGCCAGGCAGTTGTTCGGCAAATCCACTGGTGGGCTCATGTTCACCCACGCGGGAGAAGCCGACAGCGCGTTCTGGGCCTTGAACAAGTGGCCCGGGTGGCCGGGAGTGGTCGCATCAAAGCCAGAAAGCGTAACAAAGAGCACGTTGGCATCGGCAGGACTAAACGCCATCCCGCTGATGTAGCGGTCCGGCACGGCATTGCCAGGATCAAGGTCGGTCCACGAATTCCCGCCATTTGACGTAATTTTCATTTGGCCATCTTCCGTCCCAAACGCATAGGTCCGCCCAGTGGCATCGGACGGCGCGAACGCCATTGCGCTGATTGGGACCGGGGAGCCGTTGTGGAGCATGAGCGGGCCATTGGCTGTCCAGGCGGGAGTGGTGGCGGTGAATAGATGGTCGCAGCGGTAGAGCCTGGCAGATCCGGCGATGAACAGATCGTCCAGCCGAGGGCATCTTTCGAAATGGATGAAGAACTGGCTGGTGAATGGCAGTGCGTCACTGATACCGCCGCTGCAATTAACAAAGTGGCTTCCATCCTGCGTTCGGAAGATTTCTGGTTGGGGTGTTGTTCCGTCCGCTTTGTTGAGAGTTTCAATAGAAACGATCCAATCGAGGCTCGGGCTGGCGGACGAGATCGCGCAATCACCTCCGTCTCCTCCATACAGATACTTCCAGACGGGATTGCCGGTGTACAGTGCTGCGCAATTGTCCTGGATACCGGCCAGAGTCCAATTGCCGCTGCCGGAGGGGTCCACCGCGCCTTTGTGAATCTGGATGTTGGCCAGACCGGCATTAAGGTTCTGCCAGGAACCAGATACTGAGCTGTCGCTCAGCCACACGCCTCCATCGTTGCCCAACAGCATACTGGCACTGTTGCCGCTGCCGGGAACCCAGGCCATGGCGTGGTTGTCCGGGTGTATTTGGCTGCTGACCGTTGTCCAGGCCGAGGAGTGATACCGCAGCACATTGTAGTCGCACAAATAAAGTGTGCCGGCGTCGTTCGGATCTACCAGCAATGCAAAGTAATACCAGGAGCGGGGTTCGCCCTTATTATAGGATGCCGACGTCGTATCACGGAGGATCGGCGCGGGCGGCAGGGCGGTCCAGACTGGCGTGGTGTCCCAAGCGTTGGAGGTGCGCCAAATGCCCAGCAGGTCAGCCGTGTAATAAGTTCGTTTCCCCGAAACGGCCACGTACAGAGTATTAGGATCCGACGGGGCCAGCGCCGTGACGATACGGCCCATATCGGCGGGGTTGGCCAGCGATGTCCATGGCCCGTTGATCAGTTGCGATGAATTCCAAATGTCGGTTGTCCGATAGACGCCATTCTGCGGAGCGCCATAAATTTCGCCCAGCGCCGCATACTGCCAGCCGAAATTGTACGGGTTCATCTCCAGGGCGGTGGCCTCGCCATCAAGCACGTGCGTGAAGTTGTTGCCGCTGTCGGAAGAAATGAACACGCCCCGCGGCGGCGCCCCGGCCGGCACGGGCGGGCTGATCCCGTTTTCGCCCACGCCCAATCCGCCGCGCACCGTCGCTATCGCAACCAAACTGGGATTCAGGCTTTGGAACGGGGTATTGACTCTAATAGCGCTGAAGGCACTTTTTGCGAACATCGCGTTGCGCATTTGCCAGTGCGTGCCGCCATCGGTGGACACCAGCAACCCGCCGCCGGCATAGTCGTCGCCTCGAAAATTGGGTTCACCCGTGCCGGCATAAACTATGGATGGATTGCCCGGATAAATCGCAAATGCGCCCATGGCCAGCGATGCCTGGTCATCGGTGCGCGCATACCAGGTATGGCCCGAATCGGTGGTTTCCCAGATGCCTCCCTGCGCCGCACCAATCAGCCAATGGGCCGCATTCGATGGGTCCACTGACACCGCCGCCACGCGCCCTGCCGCCTGGCCACCGTTCCAACCCGAGCCGATCGCCGCCGGACCGATGCTGACCCACTGCGGGATCTGCGCCCTGCCTTCACGGACCGAAAGTACGACTACAAGTACAACCACCGGGAAGACGGCCCAGGAGACGATAGCGCGATTGTAGGGGTTCACCGGCCTAGTCAAGCAAATGAAACGCTTTTGTCAAGGGCGTATCCTGTATCCAAATTCTCTGAGGCTGTGCCTCATTAGAATTATTTCACAACATCTGGGCGCTCAAAAAACCGGCAAAAAAAGCTGTTGACAATCTGAGTTAGGAAAGCTCATAATTACTCTAATGCCACTCCTTCCCTCGCCCGCGACGCCGGAAATTCTTTCTGGTTTAGCTGGGTGGCCAGATTCGGCGCTTCCCCGGCGCCGCGAACAACTGTAATTCAAATGCACCCAATTAATTCCCAGAATAATTCCCAGAAACTGCAAGACTACGGGACTACAGGACTACAAGACCACGAGACCACGGGACGGCGAGACCACGGGACCACAAGACCACAAGACTACGGGACCACGAGATTACAGGACTACAAGACCACGGGACTACAAGGCTACGAGACTACAAGACCACAGGACAACAAGACTACAAGACCACAGGACAACAAGACTACAAGACCACAGGACAACAGGACTACAAGACCACAGGACAACAGGACCACAGGACGACGCGACAGCAGGGCCACGTTTCACTCACGTTTCACGTCTCACGCCTGTCGTTTCATGTTTCAGTTCGCCGCGTGCCTCGTTTTGGCCGGGTCCGTTCCGAGCGCCCGCGCCCAGCGCGCGCTGGGGCTGGATGTCTCTTCCTACCAGGGCTCGATCAATTGGGGCAGTGTGCATGGATCGGGCCGGAGTTTTGCTTATGCCAAGGCGACCGAAGGCACGGGAGTTACAGACGGCTACTTCACCGCCAATATGAACAATGGCAAGGGCGCGGGCATGCTGATGGGCGCTTACCATTTCGACCACGCCAATGCCGACACCCCGGGTTCGGAGGCCAGCCATTTCTGGGGCGTCATTAGTCCTTACGTGAAAGGCGACGGCCAATCGCTTGCCCCGATGCTCGATGCCGAGGTTTTCGGCAACGTAGGGGCCAGCAGCTTTGCAGATTGGGCCAACCAGTTTTGCAATACGATTGTAAACAACGCGAACGGCGCGGGCGTCAAATGCACCTGCACTATCTATGTCAGCGCCTGCAATGCCGCCAACCTCTGCGGCGCCACCTCCTGGCAGCCGTGGATTGCCGATTGGAACGGACAGAATCCTGAATCCAGTACTCCCTGGACGGTCTGCAGCGGCGATAACTGCTGGGGCGGCGGCGCCTGGACCCTTTGGCAGTACAGCGACACCGGCTCAGTTTCGGGTATCGGCGGGAACGTGGACCTGGACGTGTATAACGGCGGCTCCGCATCGCCATTGCTCGCTACGAGCGCCAATGTGAATAATGCGGCTTACGTCAATGCCAGCTTCCCTACCAGCGTTCAAACGGGCCAGGTTTTCACGGCCACTGTGACCATGAACAACAACGGCACGATCCCCTGGACCAGCGGAGGTGGAAATCCTTATCGGCTCGGCTCCCAGGCGCCGCAGGACAATACGACCTGGGGCTTTGGCCGGGTGAACCTGCCCTCCTCGCCAATCAACGCGGGCGCCAACTGCACGTTTACATTCAACTGCACGGCCCCCATGACCGCCGGCAATTACAATTTCTCCTGGCGCATGGTCCAGGAAGGCGTCCAATGGTTCGGGGACACTATGGGACCGTTCACCATCGCCGTCGTGCTCCCGGGGACGTCTCTCTCGGGCGGATGGTGGGGCAATCGCGATATGAATCCCAGCGCTTTTGGCGGTGGCTGGGCCACCCTTGGCGATTGCGGCACTTATTGGTACATCTACAGCCACTTTACCAGTTGCGCAGCCCGTGCCTTTAACATGACTTTCGATCCCGGCTTTGTTTGGAACGGGAAGGGTTACATCCACATGGACTGGGTCAATGCCGGCAACGGAGCCGAGACAGTCCTGACCATGCGCTACCGCAACCAGGCCGGTTCTCTCACAGGCACCACCACCGTCTGGAACGATTGCGCCCACACATGTAGCTGGCAATCGGTCCTCGATGGCGAAACTGGTGACGTCTATCAATGGAACGGCATCTATCGCAATGCCGATGAAGATACCACCAGCGCCAGTCCTGCCTGCGGCAGTGTTTGCGGCGTGGCCCCAAGCGCCGGCCGCGAAATTCATATGTACGGGGACAAATGGGTTTATCTGAACGACTGGGTGGTCTTCGGTGGCTATGGCAATCTGACGGGTGTTTCAACTGTGGGCAGCGGCTTCAATAACCCCTTTGGCGAGAGCGGCACCTACGTTTACCCGGCCATTGATACCACCCACGGCAATTACTTCGCCAACAACCTCTATGGCGGTCACGTGCCCTTCCGCCTGCAGACGGGAGATTGTGGCACCGCCAGTCAAGCCAATTACCTCAACTTCAAGGGCAACGCCAGCAATGCGGGCAATAATAATTGCGATAACTGCGACTGCTACGCATACGCCTGGGTGCAAACCCCGTCCGGCGCCGGGCCGCAATGGGGCGTTGGCTCCGATGATGGTAATCGCATCTGGCTAAACGGCACATTGATCGCGGACAACAACACCGCCCGCGGCGTGACCTGGGACCAGGACCGTTTCCTGCCCACTGGGATGGGGGCCGGATGGAACCGCGTCCTCTTCAAGGTACACCAGGGCGGCGGTGGCGCAGGCGGGGTGATCAGCTTGCATAACGGCAGTGACTTCCACCAGGTCGAGCCCAGTGTCTATATGCAGCCCGATCGTTACAATGGTTTCAGCGTCGCCTACGAGCAGCCCAGTTGGTATCCGACCATTACTCCGAACATCGTCTATGGCAACGGTTCGCCCACCAACGCCGCATCGCTCTACGGCAACAACACGTCCGTCACCATCAGCGGCTCATCCAGCATCAATGCCGGCTCGCCCGTTCCTTATTGGCGCACCATGCAGTTTCAGTGGGGATACGGCATTGCCGGCGACTCCAACTACGCCGACGTGAGCGACACACCCACTGCCGCAAACTGGTCGCACACCCAAAACGGCGTGACGGGCCATCGCCGCTTCCACCTTTTCGCTGTGAGCCAATCAGGCCGCACTTCATTCCAGGATAACGGCTTGAGTGGCGGCTGGACGTGGTCTGATTCCGGCAATTACGGGCGTTACTACGACATTTACGTGGATAATGTTGCCCCGGTTAATCCGAGCTTTTCCAGTGTGACGGTGGCGGGCACAAACCAGGTCAATCTCGCCTGGACCATCCCGCTCGATCAGGGCGTAAACATCGCCAATAGCGCCACCGAGAACTCGACCGGCGTCACTTCAGGCGGCGCAAACGGTTACGTGCGCGGGGACGTCGGCATCCAGACCTATCACAACGGAGACGTTGCGTCAGGGTGGAGCACGGCGACCTCTTTCAGCGACACCGGCCTGGTCCCAAACACCTCTTACACCTACACTCTCGAAGCTCGCGACAACAACAGCGGCGCCCGAGGTGCCTGGTACAATTCTACCGGTCCTCAAAGTACGAATACGGTTTGGACTCTCTCCGCGCCGCCGGTCTCAGGCAGCGTGACTCCGGATAATCCCACACCCACCTACGGCAGTTCCGTCAACTGGACCGCGGTTAATGGATTCGGCCCGGGCCAGGTCCAGTACTACCGCTTCGTGTTCGATACCAACACAATTCACAGCTTCAACGGCTCGGAGCCGCAATGGTCCAGCAGCACGCTCGCAACCACCCCCACTTCGGCTGCTACCTGGTATCTCCATGTCAGAGGTTACAATGGCGCCAACGTCGCCAATGGCGCGTTTAACTATTCGATCACAGTTTCACAAAAGGTGCTCACTGTCTCAGGCATCGGAGCGAACAATAAGACTTACGACGGGACCACCGCCGCCGTTCTGACCGGCACACCGGGAACTTTGAACGGGGTTGTGCCCGGCGATTCTGTGTCGCTGAGCGGGAGCGCGGCTGGGGCTTTTGCGGGCAAAGATGTGGGCACGAATATCTTCGTCAGCGTGAGCGGCCAGACTCTCAGCGGTGGCAGCGCGGGCAATTACACCCTGACCGAACCCACTACGTCCGCCCAAATTTCGGCCAAGACTTTGCCTCTGAGCGGCCTCTCTGTTCCAGCCAGCAAGCCGTATGACGGCAACACCACAGCCTCCGTTAGCGGCACGCCGTCTCTGCAGCCGACCGAGGCTCCAAGCCCCGGCACAGGCTCGGATGGCAAACCTTACACCGGCGATGCCGTGAGTATAACGGGCACTCCAATTGGCACTTATAACAGCAAGGACGTGCTAACGGCCAGTTTCGTTACGTTTTCCGGTGTGAGCCTGACGGGTGCGCAGGCCGGCGACTACGCTCTGTTTGTCGCCAGCGCCTCTGCCACAATCACGCCAAAACCCGAGACAGTCTCCGGCCTGAGCGTTAGCAACAAAGTCTACGACGGCACAACCGCAGCCACCCTGGGCGGCACCGCAGCGCTCTCCCCCGCAATTCTTGCCGGTGACGACGCGAGCCTCAGTGGAACAGCCACAGCCTCGTTCAACGACAAAAACGTCGGCAACGCAAAATCAGTCACCGTCAGCGGTTACACGATCACCGGGACTAATGCCAGCGACTATGCTCTTTCCCAACCTTCGGGCCTGACCGCCAACATCACGCAGGCTAACTCCAGCACCAGCCTCGCCTCCTCTCAAAATCCTGCCGGCCAGGGCTCGAATGTGACCTTTACGGCTACCGTCGCCGGCTCGCCTCCGACGCCTGATTCACCCACAGGCAACATAGTCTTCAGTGCCAACAGCAGCCCATTCAGCACCAACGCTTTGGTGAGCGGCTCGGCAGCGGCCAGCACTTCATCTCTGCCCGCCGGCACCAATGCAATTACTGCACAATACCTCGGCGATACCAACTTCATTGCCAGCGGCAGCAGCGCTTTGCAGCAGGCAATCCTGTCTTCCGCGATTTGCAGCCAGACCAATCTTTTGCTGGGCATCACCGCGAATTCTGACAACACCTTCACCCTCACCTTCCAGGGCACACCGCAGGCGTCCTACTATGTCGTTGGCAATTCCAATGTGGTCGGTGGGACCTGGGTCGCCCTGCAAGGCAGCACCAACGTCGCCACAACCAACAGCGGTCTCTGGACCATCACCGTCTCCAACTCGGCCCTGCAACAATTTTACCGCTCCGTGGCTATCACACCTTGCCCGTAAATTTGGAGTGCGCGGACATGTCCGCGCTTTGGGACTGCGCGACATGTCGCGCAGTTGGAAAGCGGTCCTACGCTACTCCCAGTCTAGGCTTGGGATGGAGCCAGCTCCAAACTGCCGTATTGGGAGGGCGCTGGAACGGCGACTGGCACTGTGGCTGCCTTTGTCGCTACTTTCTTTTCTCTCAACCACAGAAACAAGACTGGAGTAACAATCAGGATATGCGCCAGACTGGTGACCATTCCACCAATGATGGGCGCGGCCAGGGGTTGAATGATTTCCGAACCAGTGCGGTGGCTCCACATGACCGGAAGCAGGCTCGCGATGACGGTGGTGGCGGTCATGACTTTCGGACGCAATCGCAGCCGGGCGCCTTCTTTCACCGCCGCGATCAGGTCCGCGCGACTGAAGGCGGCGCCTCGCTGCAGTTGCTTGCGCTGCACTGCCTCGTTCAGATACACGACCATCACCACCGCTGTCTGGATGGCGGTACCAAAAAGCGCGATGTAGCCAACCCAAACGGCGACGCTGAAGTGCCAGCCCAGGGCATACTGCAAGAAGAAGCCGCCGCTTAAAGCAAATGGCACGGCAAGAATGACGTGCGCGGCTTCAAGAGCGCTGCCATAGAGCTGCCGCAAAAGGAGGAAAATGACGAGCAGGACACTGGGCACGATGAACATCAATGTCCGGGCGGCATGGACCTGGTTCTCGTACTCGCCGCAGTACTCCAGTGTCATTCCTTGAAGCGCGAGGCGAGGCGCCAGGTCCTTTTCCAACCGGGCCTTCACGTCCTGCACGAAACCGCTCAAGTCGCGCCCGTCAACGTTCGCTTGCACATAGGCGCGCAAGCGGCCGTTTTCGGTGGCGATTTCAGCCGGTCCCTCGACGCGCTCAATGTCCGCAAGCTGGCCAAGGGGAATGACGTTGCCGCTATCGCTGCTTACCAGAATGTCCCGGAGACGCGTTAAATCATCGCGTTCGCTGCGTTGGAGACGGACCTGGACCGGGACGGATTCGGATTGGAGCGCTGAAGGTCTGCCCGGCTCGGGCCTCTGTTTCGGCGCGACCAGCACTGAGTCTCCAGACGCGCCGAAACGGAGTTCGGCGCTCCGGGTCACGACCTTTCCTCCGATGCCAGCCTCCACGACGCTGAGCACGTCCTGCGCCGTCATCCCAAAGCGCGTCATAGTCTGGCGGTTGACCTGCACCTCGATGTAATGCCTGCCTTGATTGCGGCTGGCCGCGACGCCCTCGGCTCCGGTCACATCCTGCACAACTTTTTGCACCTGCAATGCTGCTTGTTCAAGTCTATCGAAATCATCGCCGATGATTTTGATCCCAAGCTGAGCGCGAATGCCTGTCGAGATCATGAGGATGCGGCCCTGGATCGGCTGCACGAACCCGGGCACCGCCCCAGGGATTGCCCGCAGGGCATCGCTCATTTCGGCGATGAGTTTGTCGCGGCTCATCCCGGCACGCCATTGGTTTTCGGGTTTGAGCGTTATGGTGGTTTCGATCATCTCGACCGGCGCAGGGTCGGTGGCTGTATCGGCCCGGCCCAGTTTGCCGACGGCGCTTTGCACCTCTGGAAAAGCAGCGATGACCTGGTCCTGCCAGGCCGTTACGCGTTTGATTTCGGAAAGTGACGCGCCGGGGACAAAAGTGGGCATGAACAAAAGGCTTCCCTCGTTGAGTGGCGGCATAAACTCTTTACCCATCCGCGGCGCCAAAGATAGCGCGCCAGCAAGGATGACGCTCGCAATGGCCAGCACAGACCTGCGGTGATTCAAAGCAAAATCGAGCACCGGGTCATACAGTTTCAGCAACAGGCGCATGACGGGATTTTGTTCCTCCGAGTGAAACGGGCCCCGCACCAGCAGTGTGCAGAGCACCGGCACAATCGTTAAAGCCATGAGCGTGGCGGCGAGCATCGCGAACGTCTTCGCAAAGGCCAACGGGTGAAACAATTTCCCTTCCGGTCCGTTCAACGCGAAAACCGGCACGAACGCGAGCAGGATAATCCCCATCGCAAAAATGATTGGGCGGCCGACCTGTTGGGTGGCCGCGAGAACCGTTTTTTGATGGAGCGCGGCCTTTAGGCCGCTTCGACGTCCAAAAGCCAACCGGGTACGAGATTTCAAACCGGCAGAGACTACCGACGTTGAAGCGGGATAAATCCCGCGCTCCTGCTGCTGGCGCCGGATAACATTGTCGGTCATCACGATGGCCGCATCCACCAGCACGCCGAGGGCGATGGCGATGCCGGACAGGCTCATGATGTTGGACGTGAAGCCGAACAGCCGCATCAGGATGAATGAAGCCAGAATGCTCGCCGGCAACGGCAGAGTCACCACTAGAACGCTTCTGAAATGAAAGAGGAAGATGACGTGCGCCAGCGTCACGAGAATGATCTCCTCGATCAAGGCGCTCCTGAGCGTTGCAATCGAGCGGTCGATCAGCTCGCCACGGTCATAAAATGGCCTGATCACCACGCCCGGCGGCAATGTGGGGGAAAGCTGCGCAATCCGGGCCTTCACACGGCTAATCACATCCCCAGGATTTTCGCCGGCGCGCATCACGACTATGCCGCCGACGACCTCACGTCCGGCGGCGTCCAGCGCCCCGCGCCGGAAATCGCCGCCCAATTCGATACGCGCCACGGCCTTCAAACAGACCGGCACGTCGTTGGTCCGCGCTAAGACAATGTTGCCGAGGTCCTCGGCGCTCTTGATCAAACCCACCCCGCGCACGATGAACTCCATCCCATTCTCCTCGATGGCCTTGCCCCCGACACTCAGGTTGGAATCGGCTACCGCCTGCATCACCATTTTCAGCGAAACGCCCAGCGCCCGCATCTTTTGTGAATCCACTTCGATCTGGTATTGCCGGACGAACCCGCCCACGCTCGCGACCTCCGCCACCCCGGGCACGGCGCTCAGTTGCAGTCGGATATAGTTGTCCTGCAATGAGCGCAACT
This sequence comes from Verrucomicrobiota bacterium, assembly GCA_003176045.1. Classification (GTDB taxonomy): domain Bacteria; phylum Verrucomicrobiota; class Verrucomicrobiia; order Limisphaerales; family UBA8199; genus PSRM01. The sequence continues at coordinate 13,225 of PSRM01000352.1, forward strand.
GGCCGAGGTCAGATGGCGCAGAAGAAGCATCGAGATAGTATTCGTACACCCAGCCTAGCCCTGGGGCATCCGGCCCGAGTTTTGGCTGAACATCGCGTGGCAGGCTATCGGATATGAAATTCAACCGCTCCAGAACCCGTTGCCGCGCTGCCGAAGAATCCACTTTGTCCTCAAAGATCACCGTCACCAGTGATGAGCCAAACATGCTCGAACCCCGCACCGCCTTGACACCTGCCAGTCCCTGCAAGTGCAACGAAAGTGGACGCGTGATTTGGCTTTCGACGTCCCGTGGGCTGCGGCCCGGCCAATCCGCGAACACAATGACCTGCTTTTCGCCAAGGTCAGGTATCGCATCCACTGGTGTCTCATACAGACATTTAATGCCCCAGCCAATGAGTCCGATGGTGGCGCAAATCACCATCAGGCGATTGCGCACCGACCATGCCAGAATGCTGTTGATCATTTTATTTGCGCCTCGCTATCCAAGAGCAGGTTGCCCGACACAACTACCATTTCGCCTTCTTCCAGCCCCTCGAGAACTTCCCAGCTGTCATCGCCCGTGCGGCCAAGCCTGACCGCGCGCGGTTCGTAAGTTCCGGATGTGATCTCGACATACACCCTGGGTGTCTTGCCAGGCCACAGCACGGCGCTGCGGTTGATGGCCAGCGCAGCGCCCGCATCAGTTTCCACCAACCCTTCCGCAAAAACATTGTTCCTCAGATGCCGCGCTTTATTCTCGAGGACGACACGGGCTTGAGCTGAACCGGTTGCCGCATCGAGATTCGGAGTGATGGACGAGATGGTTCCTCGAAAACTTTCGCCCGGCAATGACGGTACGCTAATTGTGATCGGCTGCCCCTTGCGGACCGCCTGCAAGTCCTGCTCATAAATCGTGAACATGAACCACATTCGCGACAGATCAGCTATCTCGAACAATTTGTCCCCCTCCTTCACATATTGGCCCTCACTGACATAGCTTTTGACCACATCGCCTGCCACACGCGAAAGAATGCCGAAATGGCTGTCGTCCGGCTGGCGTCCGGGGATCGAGTGGATTTGTTCCCAGGTTAGCCCACACCGCTGCAAGCGCTGCGTTGCGGCTTCTAACTCCGCGCCGCCGGTTTTCAGCGCCCTGTTATAATCGGCGGCCGCATCCAGCAAAGTGCGGCTGAATATGCTCGCCACCGGCTGCAGGATGTGGACCTGATCCCCATCGCAATTCAGGCCCAGCCCATCAATGCGGCCTTCCACCGGAGCGCACAGCACGCTGTGCCGTGTTTCGTCCTCTCCAATAATTCCTGCCACGCGCAGCGTGCGAACCAGCGGCTGCTTTTTGACCGTGGCAGTCTGCAATCCCACAGCCCTAATGCTGTCCTTCCCAAGAACCAGGGCCTGTTTTGTGTTTTGGCTTGTGGTGCGGTCAGACTCACCCGAGAGCACAAGGTTCATGCCGCACAAGGTGCATTGCGCCGCCCCGCTGGCCTTTATCCACGGATGCATCGGGCAACGGTAGGTTCGCTCAGGTCGAGCCGCCAAACCCGCTGACTGCCTGGCTCCTGTAGGGGACGACTTGAGGAGTCCCCTTCCAGCCAGAGACGTCACCCACCCAACGGTCAGCGCAACGTGATCACCCATTTCTCGACCGCATTGTAGCCGAGGTTCTGGTTGATGAGGTTGATGCTAAATAAGTTGTTGTCGAACGTGAACAACGTCCCCGGAAAACCACCGGTTATGGCCACATTGCGCGTGTTCGAGACGTCGCCCGCCGTCCAGAAAGCATTTGTGGTCAACACAGTTGGCAGCGTCAGAATCGGATTCGCGGTTTGATTTGTCACAACGATGTGCAGAATTTGAAAATCGCTGTTGTTAAGCAGGCTTCCGAATTGGCCGGTGGTATTCGGCTCTCCGCCCGGATAAGAGAACGAGAGCGTCGTTCCCAGCGACGCATTTGAATTGTACGCCTTGAGATCCAGGCTCGACCCGACCGCGCTCGAAGCCAGATTCAACAGCAGCTCGATCCTCTCGCCCGGCGCCAGAACCACTCTTGTCACCGCGATCGGCGCGTTCACCAGCCCTCCATCTGTGCCGATGACGTAAAAGGTCGCATTATTGCCCAGGCCGAGGTTGTAAACTCGCTCGATTTCAGCGTTAAGAATCCGCAGCCGGACATATTGTTGCGGCAGCATCACCTGCACGTTGGTGGTTCCAATGTTCATCACCCCATTCACCAGTTCATAGTCACCATAAGCGGAACCGGCCGCGCCATTGGTAACATTGAACTGATTCAGATTCTGCGCGGTGGTGTAGAACCGGCGACTGGTCAACACCAGCGGTATGTCGTCCACAGCGTAAGTGCGCGGCAAGGCCAGCGCCGATTCCTGCGCGTCTTTGACGATGATCAATCCACCCGCGCCGTGCCCCAGGTGGTTCTGGGTCATCGTGTGCAGGTGCGGATGGTACCAATAGGTCGCCGCCCGGTTCAGCACGGTGAACGTCGGCGTCCAAACCGTCCCCGAGGGGATGATTTCATGCGGGCCGCCGTCCATGATCGCCGGGATATGGAACCCATGCCAATGCGTGGTCGTGGTGTCGGGCAGATTATTGGTCAGATAAATCTGCACCGTATCCCCATTCGTCATGAACAATGTCGGCCCCCAGAAATCAGCGTTGTTATACGTGTAAGTGACCGTGTTGGAGCCCGCGAAATAATACTTGTTGGTGACATGCAGGTTCAGACTGAATGTCGGCCCTGACAACGCGGGCGGTATCCACAGATTTACGTAAGTCACTGCCATGCTTTCAGACAGGAGCGACGCAAACAGCAAAACGAACAGTAATTTGGTTTTCATAAGTTCTGTGTGCGAGTTGGGTTTTATGATTTTCAGGTTGCTAAACCATTACCTGCTTCTTATGAGCGCTGCATCGCAGATGTGACGAAGCCCCTCCCGGCTGAGATAAACCGGCTGAATTGTGTGACGAAAAAGGAGGTGGGGACGGCCTCGTCCCTACTCCTGGGGGATGGAGCGCGGCATTTATGCCGCTTCACGCCCCGAGCGCACGGAAGCGCCAGGGTTATCAGGCACGTCCATCATGCTACGGACGTTGAAGCGGCATCAATGCCGCTCCAGCACGATGGCAGTATCAAGATGCACCCACCTCGGCTGCCAGATTTCCGACGCGCCGAAACGGAGTTCGGCGCTCCGCACCGCTTTGACGGAGGCCTTTCGGACAGGCTCACCCAAAGATGCGAGTATCCCGCGGTGAATGGTGTCTGCTAAAACCTTGGATGATGAAAACTCCTGAGCGCAAAAGCCGGGCGCATGTTGAATTTACCGTTAGCCCGGACACTTCCCTCCGGGGACGCCGGGTGAGGGCACCCGGCCTGCATGGCCACAGCGCTGCGCCTGTAGGCCGGGTGCCCTCACCCGGCGTCTTGGACATGTACTCCAGGCAGGCAACGGTACTTTCGAGATACGCCCTCCACAGCCTGGCTTTGGCGTTTCTGCTCGCCGCAGCCGCTCCGTCCGCGCGCGCCAACGTGTACGCAACGAACATTAAACTCAACGGCTCGTTGGCCTCCGTCTCGGTGGCTCCCGGAACCAGTGTGAGTATCAGCTACATCCTCAACGAATCCGCGGCGTCGGTGACGATCAAAATTCTGTCGGGCGCCACCGCCGTGCGCACCATGACGGGCGCCGGAGCGGCCCGAGGCCTAAACACGGCCTCGTGGGATGGCAAGGACGACAGCAATGTCACAGTGCCCGGTGGCAATTACTCGGTGAGCATCACCGCCTCCTCCTCGGGCTATGCGGGTCCGGCTTGGACGCTGACGACCTCGGACACAAATCCAGGAAATAAGATTTGGGAACCGCGCGGCATCGCTCTTGATCGCAATACCAACAGCGTCTATTACGGTCGCGTATTTGCCGCCAATGCCATTCCGAACGGCACCACCCCTCTGGGCTATCAACGTGGCATCCTGAAGTGCAACGCCGACGGCAGCTACGCCGATGAGGGCGGGTTCAGCACCGGCGGCCATACCTGGCCCACCACATCACCGACCGGCTACGCCCCCTGGAAACTTCAAGTCTCGGATGACGATTACGTCTATATCGAAGACTGGGCCAATAGCGGTGACATTTATCGTTGGGACCCTACGCTTTCGACGCCCGCAGGTGGTTTGCACGTGTTGCGGTCGGATAATTGGTACAGCACCAGCGCCAACATGAGCGGCCCGACCATCTTTGGGACGGGAACAAACACCGAAATTTGGATGGCAGACGTCCCCTATCCCAATGACCACGGCATCCTGCGCTGGACAGTCAGTAGCGACGGCACCTGCGCGGCCAATGATAAGGGCACACAAATCGTCAAAAGCCACCTTGGTTCCGACCTTCAGGATTATCCCTGGGACGTGGCCGTGGACACCAACCACGACATCTACACGATTCAGGCGCGCGCCAACCCGGGCGACAGCGCCTGGCGCGTGCTCAAGTTCCCTGCGTATTCCGGGACGGTGGACACGACCGCTATCTGGAAAATCGGCAGCGGCTACGGCGGCAGTGACTGGCTTTATGCCAGCGGCATTTCTGTTGACCCGACGGCCACCTACGTGGCCGTTGCCTTCCGTGGTTCGAGCGGGACTGGCGGCAATACTAAAATCCTTTCGACGGTGGACGGAACGGTAATTACTTCGCTTGATCTAGGTGTCTCTCTCAGCGGCCAAACCAAGAAAGCAGATTACGATGTGGACTGGGACGCTGTGGGCAATGTGTACCTGGTAGATGAGTACGTAGGCGTCTGGCGCGCCTACTCGCCTCCTGGCGCCAATTCGGCCACTACCGTAGCCGTGCCCGTGATTCAAGTTACAGGCCCCGCGCCGGCGACTCTCGCGATCGCGCCAGGCACGCCTGGCCATTACGATATCGCGTATTCGGGCGGTTCCGGACTCCAGTTCGTCCTGGTTTCATCAACCAACGTGACTGCGGCAATGAACACCTGGGCGCGGGTGGCCACCAACAGCGCCACCAGTGGAACGTTCAGCGTTATCATCGGCCCGGGAGCAGCGTTTTACCGCGTTAAGAGTGAGTAGGACCAGGAATTTGAATTTGGGGCTGCCGGCGGGGGTGCCAGGTGATTTGGCGGGTGTTGGGGACAGGCGACCTGACCACCGGCAGCCATTCTTTTGACTCGTAGCATGGACGCCAGTACAGTTCGCGCAGACGCGATGAATCGGACGCAAGCCAGGCGCGCATTTACGCTTATCGAACTATTGGTGGTGATAGCGATCATCGCGCTACTGGCGGCGTTGCTGCTTCCCGTACTGGGCCGGGGCAAGCTCAAAGCCCAAGGAGTCCAGTGCATGAGCAACAACAAGCAGCTTGCGCTTGCCTGGCGCATGTACACCGATGACAACCGGGACCTGCTGCTTTTTAGCAGCAGCGATCCTGTGGGCTATCGCGATCCCTACACCTGGTGCAACGGCCTCATTGATTTCAACGCCGGCAATGCTTCCAATTACGACCCGAGCGTGGACATCATGCCTAGTCCACTCTGGCCTTATTGCGCCAACAGCCTCGGGATCTGGCGGTGTCCGGCTGACCGCTCCTATGTAATCGTTGGCGGCGTCTTGAAACCTCGAATCCGCACCATGTCCATGAACGCATTTTTGGGCGGGTTCTCCGGGAAGGCATATACTTTGGGAGACATGCCCAACTACCAGGTTTACCGCAGATTTGGCCAACTTAGTCCGCCTGGGCCGGATCGGATCTTCCTGTTCATTGATGAACGTCAGGACGCCATTAACTATGGTAATTTCCTGACGGACATGCATGGCTATCCTAATAACACGGCGGCCTACGCCCTGCTCGATCTACCCGCTTCCTATCACGGTCAGGCAGGCGGGCTTTCCTTTTGCGACGGCCACTCGGAAATTCACCGCTGGCGCGACAGCCGCACGATGCCCAGCCTCCTCGAGGAGCACGCTATTTTTAATGGCTACACCCCTGTGCCCTCTCCAGGCAACCAGGATGTCGCCTGGCTCCAGGACCACACAACCCGCCCGAAGTAGTAGGGGATAATCGGTGAGTGACGGCAGAGGCGTCGGAGCGCGGTTTGTTTTTGTCCCGTAGGGACATACGAGAATAGCCCAACGCTTCAGCGTTGGGTAGGACCGCCAGAATCGCAAGAGTCCCGAAGGGACGACTGAAACCAAGCTGAAGCTCGGCCGTCCCTTCGGGACTTAGTCGCTCTTTGTGCGCGCAACCCAACGCTGAAGCGCTTGTCATTACCCACATCTTTCCGAGCGAAATATGAGCACTACTAATCGCCAGGAGGCGTTGGGGCAGAGGCGGTGGAAGCGTAAAACCCCGTAGGGCCCGTAGGGGTGCCCTGTTTATTGAACTGACCACCCGAACACACGCAAGATTCGCATTGTCCTGCCGGCTACCAAGCAAAAAGTCCAGGCGTTCAAGGTACCTGATAAACTGAAGAGGTGCCCGTGATTGCGACGACCGACCGTTTAATCAAGCGTCACCGCACCATCGCCGCTGGCGGGAATTCACTGATTCTAGATGGGACGCCCCAAACGATCCAAATGCAGCACAGGCGTGGCGATATCTCAAAACAGCCTATGCAGAAGCCGATCAAAAAACCCCTGTATAACCAACCGCTCGACGACCGCGATACTTAATACGAGTGTGCTGACCAGCACGTCGGTGGGGACTTTTATTCGGACGGCAGTTAAGCCGATCACCCTCATCAGACCCCAAATAGCCAGCGCCAGGGTGAGCACGGCGCTTAGAACGGATTCGGCATTCCGCAGTGGGGTTGATCTCGACGGGGTTTTGCTATGCAATTTCTTGTTTTTCACAGACACAGTTTCCTTTGTTGGTTTGTTTTGGTTGTAATTGGGCCTGTCGTGCCTGTTCGTCGTCCCATCTATGGAACTCCGCCCTCGTTTGTACTATCTGAACCCCGATCCGCAGCCAGGCGTCGAGGTCGATGGGCAGTAGGCGATTAAGGTCCCCAGAGCGAACAGATTCCATTTGCGTCACTTTGTATTCTTCTTCGGACATAGATTCTCTTTTTGCATGTTCGATGCCACCGATTTGCCTAATCCTTAAGCTGTTGCTGCAGAATAGGTTACGATTGTTATCCTGTGAAATAATCGCAAAACAATTGTGTGCCAAGTGTGCGAATCCACACAATTGGCACAGGCGGCGTCCTCAGCCGTGCGTGTGCCCGGGCTACGGGGCAATCTTCCGGATCACGTCTCTGTCCCCTTTGAATGTCGTCTCTACTCACTATGATTTTCGTAAACTCTGTTTCCCCAATCTCGCCGGCCTGGTTTGCGGCCGAGTTGGCAACCATCTGCTAAAAAACCATCAGTTCCGAACCTGTGTACTGGCATTTGTGCGATTCCGCGTTCGCCAGTCCTTGATTTAGCTTCCCCGATTTCTAGTCACGATATAAATTCGGCTACTTTTTGAGCAATGGACTCCCCGCCGCTTCCACGAATACTGGTAATCGATGATGAGAAGAACCTGCGCTTGTCTCTCAGCGTCGTCTTGGAGGCCGAGGGCTACTCGCCTGTTGCTGTCGAATCCGCAGAAGAGGGGCTGGAGCACCTTGCCCGCGAAGAGTTCTTCATGGTGATCACCGATGCCCGTTTAGGGGGGATGAGCGGTTATGAGTTTCTGGCTCAGGCTAGGACAAAATGGGTGGACTTACCTGTTGTGATGATCACCGCCTACGCCACCCCGAAGCTCGCTGTCGAGGCAATCAAGCTCGGAGCCATAGATTACCTTGCGAAACCTTTCGCCCCCGAGGAATTGCTCCACGCAGTCGCCAGATGCGCAGAACGCTTTCGTCTGCTGCGAGAGAATGAATGGCTGCGTACCCGAAGCAAACTCTCCGATGTTTCGCAAATCATTGGGACATCGCCGGCAATTACCCGGTTGCGCGATGACATTAAGAGCATTGCTGCAAGCAGTGCACGGGTCTTGATTTTGGGCGAGAGCGGTACAGGCAAAGAACTTATCGCTAGAGCAGTCCACAGTTTGAGCGAGCGGAGCCACCGTAAACTCATACCCATCAACTGTGCTGCGTTTATTGATAATCTTGCCGAGGACGAGTTGTTTGGACATGAAAAAGGAGCCTTCACCGGGGCCACGAAACTGAAGCCTGGCAAAGTGGAATTGGCAGACCGTGGAACACTGTTTTTGGATGAAATCGGTGAGTTATCTTTAGTCGTCCAGTCGAAATTATTTCGCTTCTTGGAAGATGGCACCTTTTACCGCGTTGGAGGAACCCAGGAACTTAGATCCGACGTGCGCCTCATAGCGGCAACAAACCGGGATTTGGAGCAGGCGGTTGTGCAAAACAAGTTCCGGCCCGAACTTTATCATCGTTTGAACGTGATTCAGATAACGCCTCCGCCATTAAGAGATCGACGCGAGGACATCCCCTTGCTGGCGGCTCATTTACTTGCACAGGCCTGCCGGCGTTCACATCGAAGCATCCTGCCAATCTCGCCAGAAGCACAGGCGCGGCTCCAAGCGTATGACTATCCTGGCAACGTCCGGGAACTCGAACATATCATGGATCGAGCCGTGGTAATGTGCAAGAACCCCTCGATTCAACCTGATGACCTGCAGTTCCGAAAGCAATGGGTCGCCGACATGCGAACAAACTCGGCAGCCTCATCTCCGCAGGAAACCGAAGTTCGGTTGGCTTCCCTCGATTTGAATCAAGCCCATGCAAAACTCACTGAGGCCGCCATGTTGCGGAGCAACCAGAACATAAGTCAAGCGGCCCAACTGCTTGGTATCTCTAGATTCAAGTTCTACAGGATGCTAAAGAAAGCGATTGGGAGTCACGAACAGTCCATTCCCCCGACGCTCCCTGGGACGCGTGACAACTAAATATGCCGAAACGGCGACTGAGCCAACATGAACACTCAATCGAAGCCGGTAGCGGGGCAGGTACTCGACAGCCCTGAGGTCCTTCACCTCACCATAAGGTTGGTGCCCACGGCTGAAGCGCGGCCATATCAACGGATTTACCACCCGACACAGTTATGAGCCGAGCAGGTAGAACTCCGATCCTCTCACCCGCTGGCAGATCCTCACGCCGGACACAATCTCAAAATTTCCTCGAACAATCTCTCTACATCCAGCTTTTCCGACCCTTCAAAGAGTTTTAGAGCGCCGTGACAAAGTAGCCAGTCCGCGAATTCGCGAGCTTCCCTCACAAAAACTCGGTTTCGGCACCGAGCAAGCAGAACCCGTAACCGATTTGAAACCCCTTGCCGCCAGAGACCCAGGTCGGAGCCGCTGAATCGCCGCTCTCGTTCATGAATTAGCCTTACCAGTTCCTTCCTCGAAAGCTGCGACAATTGATCGGAAAATCGCTCTGCTTCTGGCAATTGAAGAGAACTCCATCTGCGTTGTTCTCGTACGCGCGCAAAGACCCTCCTTTCGAATGGAGTTGGCGCGTGGCGAATCAACGAATCGTAGCCAAATCCAGATGGGACCACCCCGGGGCGCCTCCTACTCGGCATTCCTGGAATAGGGGCATTGCTATTGAAAAACTTTAAGAACGTACGATATGCCGCCTTTACGCTCTTGTGCTCAAAACATAGGTTCCGCCACCAATCTCTGAACATCTTGTGATTCTGGTTCTCATAAGGGAGAGCTGCATAATTCACGAGCACACGCCAGTCTCTCGAATTTCGATAGTCGTAGTATTTCCGGCGCGCCGTTCCAACAGAACAACGCATTTGATCGGCAACCCGTTCAAGGGATTTCTGGATTGGTGAGCCGACGGAATCAAGCGCAAGAACCCATCTATGAATCTGATTGCGCTGCTCGGGAGGCATTTCGTCGAGTATCGGTGCCGCGTTGTTGCTTCTAGGGCGCTTCATCGAAGTAAAAAATAAGTTCGGATGGAGTGGGGCACCACCACCGTCTATAGGCCGTGCGCGCCGAAGTAAGCTTTGTCCGCCGCGCGCGGCGTGGCAGCCGATATTCGAGTAGCTTTTTTACTACCTGGACCGGCAGCAGTGTTTGTGGTGCTCGACTTTCTGCACACGCCGCTTGTTCTGCCAAGACGTCTCCCGGCTTTTCCACCGTAGGCGGCCCGCAGCTACATGTGTCGCTGTGCTTCGGGCAGACTGGGGCCGTCCCCAATCACACTGCTAACGTTCAGGCCATCCGGTCTGGGTCACACCATGACTGGACGGTTTGTGGCCGCCGCCTTGTCGGCACGGCGTGCTAAATTTACCACTGATACCCTTTCCACCATCCGAACACCACGAGAATGTCGGAACGAGCGAACGTTATCAAGGGATTTGCTACTTTCTCTTTTCATCAAGCCCACCGGTGCTTAATCCAAAACGGGCACTCGGGACTGGGTATGTGATCGGATTCATTGTCTAATTGCGGGTTCAACCATGAAGATCGCTCTTAACTGGTCCTCAATTCCTTAAAATGTGCTTGCCAGACTGCTGGTCGAGAACAAGACTCTCAAAGTCAATACACACATACCGCGCGCCGGAAGACATGAAACGCGTAATCCAGATCTTGCGGGAGAACCACATCGAGTGCCTTCCAAATGAGAGGTTTACGCTAGATGTGGAGATGTTTCCTGAGAATGGCGAAGAGCATCGTTTTCCAAGTCAGGTACTTTTTGAATCACCTCTCTTGAAGAATGATAAAAAGGCCGTCCCGGAAGTCTCGAATTCGATGTTCCGGTTCTTTCTTGATGGATCGCAGCGGTGTTACCGGGTAATTGATGCGAGTTTTGGCGGTCGCTATCTGCCGATCTGCGCTGGGCAGATAGGAGTTGCCGTCGTGGAGCGAACAGATTCCGGCAACTTCGTTCCTGTGAAGGACCTTACGAGCCTGGAATACCTTTTGGCAGTTCCGAAACTGATTGACGACGATAACGCCGCCGATTTGCAGGAGAAAATCAATAGCCAGCTCGATCCGAAGTACAAGTTTCGGATTGTTCGATATGACCAGGACAGCGACGACGACAAAGATCCAGCGGACCTAGGCCGGGCCGTCATCCTGCATGAGATGCACCTTTTGGAACTCTACACCATTCGCAAGATGATTCAGGCGAACCTTGTCCGACATGACAGTATGCTTGCGAAAGATGGAGGGCTTCAGTACCGCGACAACAAGATCAAAGATTTGAATTTGAACCAGGACGATGCCGTTCAATTGCGTAATGTTGTGGGGTTGGCCAAAACTTTCAAGCCCAGCATGACCCTCGGCCAAGGGCGAGGAAGGCAAGATTTAGGGAATCTGATAAAAAACTTGGACTTTAAAGAGCGCACCACAGTGATCAGCCCCGATGCTAATGAGGCTACCGCGCACGGGTGGTGGTATCTGCGTGTCAGGCCTAGAAGCAAGATTTACAGCCCTCTGCAAGGTATCATTAAGTTGGAGGTTTTCGCGGTGGACACGGTAGAAAAGGACGCCGGCATTTCGGAAGCCCGCGCTGATACGATCTCTAGCTACGTGCTGCGCGAAAGGAACGTTACACCATATAAGGCGGACCCTCGGTGGGCGAGTCACCTTTATCCAATTTATCTCACGGAAACTTACCTCCGTTCTTCTTTTGTTAGTGCCGAGCGGTTCAAAGCAATCATCTTCTAATCAAAGCCATTTATGCCAGAAAACAGCACCTGCATTGGTAAGGTTACCGCTACCCAGGAAAAGCCCACTACCTGCACGACAGTCAACTTCTGGCTGAAGCCCGACGTAGTCATTAGGCCCTTCGACATCGTTCGCATTGAACACATCTCACGAAATGGCAATGGCAAAAGTCATTCCTGCGCCATCGTGCGGGAACTGAGCTATATCACAGATAGCATGGGGCATCTGGCGAATTTTGTTTCATCTGATTTCGGGGATGTCACAGCGAAACCGATTAACGAGAGATTGGGAACGACTATCGCAGAGGCAGAAATCCTGAGTAATGATCAAAGCATCGAGATGCCGATTCGCGACGGAGCGGCCGTGGAATGGTGTGATCCCTCGGAAATTCGTGCCGCTTTGGGAGTCGAGCACCTAATTACGCCTATACCAGCGGGCTACATCCAAACTTCCAATGGAAATGAAATCCGGATCGACTTTGAGGCCAGGTATCTGGTGGGACCGGAGGCGGCTCACTTGAATATCTCCGGCATCTCCGGCCTAGCGAGCAAGACTTCCTACGCGATGTTTTTGTTGAGCGCGATCCAGCAGCAAATTGGCAGGGAAGTCAGCATCATACTTTTTAATGTGAAAGGTCCAGACCTGCTCGCGATTGATCAGGCCAATTCACAATTGAGCGAGCAAAACAAGAAGGAATGGACGAAATGTGGTTTGGAACCCAAGCCCCTGCAGAACGTGCGCTATCTTTACCCGTACGCCAAGCGAGGCCCCCACTTTACCTCATCCTACGCTCCGCCCGACGTGATAGGGATGCAGCTTGAGCAAGGAATTGCGAGGAACTACTACTACGATGTGGCGACTTTCAAGGGCGGCGAGGAGGGAACAGAGGGCGAGGTTGGGCGCGACAAAATGAGCCTGCTGTTTTCCGACATAGATGACCCCCAATCCACAATGGAAAGCTGTATCCACGCGCTTGGCGAGCTTGAGGCGGAAACTTGGGAAGGCTTGAGGGAGGAAATCCGCACCAAAACAGAGAGTGGACAAACTGGAAGAAAGGAAATCTCGGTTCAGTCTTGGCGTAAATTTAGCCGCTTAATCCAAACTCGCACGGACAACGACATCTTTGCAGCAGAGTATATCGGCGAGGATAGGCGGCAGACATTGATCATTGATGCCATTAGCCAGTTGCGGCCGGGCAGCGTGCTTGTCCTGGACATCGCACCGCTGCCTGATTATCTGCAATGCCTTGTGGTCGGGGACGTAATCCGAACCGTTTTTGACGCGAAATTGAACTTGTATCAAAAGATTTCGGCTCAAGAACTGGGCCGCGTAGTCATATTTGCCGACGAACTAAATAAGTACGCGCCTGCAGGCGCCGGCTCGAAGGATCGAACATTGACGCGATGGTTGCTTGAAATCACCGAACGGGGACGTTCACTCGGGGTTGTATTGTTCGGTGCTGAACAATTCCGCAGTGGTGTTCACGACCGAGTCCTCGGCAATTGCGGGACAAATGCGTATGGACGCACAAACCCGGTGGAGATTTCGAAAGCTGCGGATTATCGACACTTGTTCTCGCAATCAAACAAATCGGCTGTAACACGGCTGAGTCAAGGGCAAATGCTCGTGCAGCATTCGGTATTCAACACTTCCCTTATCAAAGTTCGCTTTCCCTGGCCGGCGTACCGACAATTTTCGACTTAGAGACACCCATGGCACAAGACGCCACACACATTCCAAAAGTCGGTGCGTTCGTACTCGAGACTCTAACCACCGGGATGTACACCAACGCGCTCGACGCGCTGCGCGAATATGTTCAGAACTCGTTCGACTCGATTCAGAACGCGTCACGGACAAAGGCTTTGCCCCGTGGCGCAGGGAGAATCGATATCACGATAGACGACAAGAAAAAAGAGTTAAAAATCCGCGACAATGGACTCGGAATCCCGGCTGTGGATGTGCTGCCGCGGCTGATCAATATCGGAATGTCGGCAAAGACTATCGCAGATTCAGCCGGATTCAGAGGAATCGGCCGTCTTGCAGGGATCGCGTATTGCCAGCGGCTGATATTCCGGACCCGCGCGCATGGTGAACGCGAAATTCACGAGGTAACGTTCAGGTGCGACGACATTCGCAAAAGTATGTCCCCGGCGAAGCTTCAGACGGAAGAGGTGGCGGACGTTTTGCTTCAGTATACTGAATCAAAAAGTCAGAAGACAAACCACAGCGATGCTTTTTTTGAAGTAACAATGCATGGAATCGTTTCCGAGGAGCAGATTTTCTTGGATTGGCAACGAATCGAAGGCTATTTAGCTCAAGTAGCTCCAGTTAAATTCGATACGAACTCTTTCCCACGCACCGGGGATATCTACTCCTGGTTAAGAGGGCGGAGCATCCTGTTGCCGGAAATAAGCCTTGTGATTCACGCTGGGGCCGTGAGGCAGGAGGTTTTCAAACCGTATCGAAAGCTCAGCTACAAAACTAAACAACAGAACCTGCCAATTAACGTAAAGGGGATAAGATTTTACCCCGAGAACGCTACCCCTGAATCGCCTTTCTGGCTCTGGTATGCAGACACAAACCTGCCAGGGATGTTCGGCGACGACTCTGTTGGTGGATTCCGGTTACGCAAAAACAATATAGCTCTGGGAATGGATGAAAGAATGGCAGAAATTTTCGCGGAGGTCTCCGATAGCAGTGCTCGTTTCAACAGTTATTTTATAGGTGAGATCCACGTTCAGCACTCCGGGACAATTCCGAACGCGCGGCGCGACGGGTTTGAGGACAATACTGCCTGGACCGGGATACGTCAGGAGTTGGTCACATTCGCACGTGAGAGGAGCAAGGAAATTCGTGAATGTTCCAAAGACCGAAACATGGCGGTTGAGAAGGTACTGCGTCCTGTTGAAAAGCAGATCGAAGAAGCTGACAGAAAACGTGTCATCGGTTTCGCATCGAAAGATGAGCGTGAATCCTTTGGTCTGGCACTAGACAAAAGCCTCGACCGACTTAAGCGCGCGAAGAGCGGCGAGCGGAGTTCGGAAGAGGCAAGCCGGTTAGAGGATGCTCGCAAGCGCCTCGTTCAAACCAGAGAGACTCTGGACACTGTTCCCTTTATCGCTCAGAAACTGAATACATCGCTTGATCGGAAGCAGCGTAGAATTATTGCCGAGATTCTCGAATTACTTCATCAGGTACTAGATAGCGACTCTTTCGAACGAGCACGCAATGCGATCTCGTCCAAATACTCGTTAAAGGCAGAGTCTCCAAAAGAATCCGCGAACAAGCGTTGATCAGCATGAGAGTGCTCCTAGTTGAACCTGGTTATCGGTCGAAATTTCCGCCACTCGGATTGATGAGGATTGCCACGTATCACCGGAAGAGAGGCGACTATGTCGCCTTCGTTCGCGGCGAGAATGAGTGGGCTCGTACGCGACGATGGGATCGTATTTATGTCTCCTCCTTATTCACATGGGAACTCCCCCGCACAGCCGACACAGTTAATTGCTACAACAAGTCGGTCAGCGAGGCGAAGGATATTTTTGTGGGTGGTGTGGCCGTAACGCTTTTCCCAAGCTACATAAAAGAGCGGTGTCAATGCACAGTAATCGAGGGGCCTCTTGACATGCCGGGGCGCCTGGGGCCGGGCTCGCCCGCCATTGCAAAGCTCGTCCCGGATTATAGCATCTTAGGGCGAGTGAAGCGCAAGCATGAGTACTTTCCTCGAAATGCTTACTTCGTCCGTATTACAAAGGGGTGCATTCGTACGTGTTCATTCTGTGCTGTGCCGCGACTAGAGAAAGAGTTCGGGATAATGAGTCCGCTTAGGGAGCAAATCACGAAAGCGATTGCTGAGCATGGTGAAAAGCAACACTTGGTCGTGATGGATAACAACATACTTGGTATAGAAGGTGTCGAAGACATTTTCGAAGAAATCCAAGATTTGGGCTTCAAATCGGGTGCAAGACGTAAGGGCCGTGAACGGACTGTGGATTTCAACCAAGGACTGGATGCTCGACTGATCAGCTCGAAACCCGCACTGGCTAAAATGCTTGCGTCCGTTTGCGTTTCGCCGATCCGTTTGGCTTTTGATTTCATCCAAATCAGACCCGCATACGAACGCGCTATTCGGCTACTCGCTGCCGAAGGCTTTCATGAGTTCACTAACTACATGCTGTTCAATTTCAACGACACTCCTCGCGACCTGTACGACCGTCTGTGGGCCAATGCAAATCTTAATAAAGAGCTCGGAATTCGTATTACCGGATTTCCCATGCGGTTTATTCCGATGGACGATGTCAACCGTAGGCACGTGGGGGCAGGATGGAAGTGGCGGTACCTGCGAGGCATTCAGTGTATTCTTTTGGCAACCCGGGGCCTGGTTAGCCCCAACCCTGAATTCATCAGCGGGGCATTCGGAGAGACTTTCGAAAAGTTTTTGGAGATTCTCTCGATGCCTGATCGATACATTATATACCGGTCACACTACGCGAACGATGGCGCTGCGGACTGGCAGAAGGAATTCAATCGCTTGGATTCTGACCAGAAAATGAAGCTCCTCGATACTCTTCAAGAGCTGAACTCCTTTTGGCGAGAGCGCCCTGAGCGTTTAGCGCGCCTTCCAAAGGAGTTTCGGTCTATCATGGAACATTACTATCCAGGGGGGAATACTGCGCCCAAAACTCCGGAGGAAGAGGAATTGGCGCAGCAAGGAGTCTCAGTTGGGTATGACAGTGGCCCCGGCTGAGTTAAGTTCATACGCCCAAAGGGCGAGAACGGTTGAGTTCCTACGGCAAAGTTGCGAGGCAGACCACTCCCCTCTGACTCCTCTCTGCGCCTTTTCGCATTCGCATCTTCGCGTCTTTGCGTTAAAGCCGTTCGCGTTATAGTCCTTCCGTACTTTTACTGATGGGACAGTTTTTGTCCCACCCTCCCTGCTACGCTCAAACCAAAAACTATGAAACCACGATCTCCCAATTCCCATCCTTCATCTTCCGACTTCGATTTCTTCACCAGTATCGAGGATCAAGAATCCACCGCCCCGCCATCATCCACCATCCATCATCCATCATCTTCCCTCGATTCCCTCGGCGCCCTCTCCGACCTTATCCAACGTCTCGACCCAGGCCCGCCCACCCGCCCGCCAACACTCCTCACCGTCGTCCAGCTCTACTGCTTCAAAAACCTCACCGTCCCGCAGATTGCCCGCCACTGCCATTGTTCGATCGCCACCGTTTACAACCGCCTCGCCCGCCTCCACGCCATCATCGGCCTCCATCCAAAATACTTCCGTGTCAAACTTCTTCAAAAACCTCCAACTTAGAATCCACGCACACACCTATCTCGCTGGCTCACAATCATTTCGGCCCCCCGACGCATTCTAATTTAGAATTTCTCCCGTTTAGTAGAGAGAGGCGTGGTGTCTTCACCGCGCCCCGGAAGGACAGGAGTCGCGGACGGCCCCGTCCGCGTTCAGGTAGAGAGGCGCTAAGCAAAGGCGGGCTCGCCGCGCCGAAACGCAGTGAAGGCGGGCGCCCGCCAAACAGAAAAGGAGCAAAGAAAAAGATGCAACAAACAGCCAACACCAAATTCCGCGAACTTTACATCCACCTGCCCGAGGCGCTCACCGCCCGGTTCGCCGCCACCCTCGACGCCGCCCTTCGCGACGGCTGGACCCGCCTGCCCCAGTCCAAAGAAGCCTCTCCGGACCCATTCGATTGGCACATCTACTACGTCTGCCGTAAACGCCGCAATCGGCCCGCTGCCCTCCTTGCCATCTACCGTCGCGATATAGACACGCTTTACGTGTCGAACATCGTCCCCAAAGACATCCGAGAACTCTCCAACGACCAATACAACTCCATCCTCCTCGACTTCCATCACAACGTCCTCCGCAACCTCAAACCCAACTTCCCCCTCAAATTCCTCCTCACCTCCGACCAGGTACATCCTCCTATCCCAGTATCCGCGTCATCCGCGTCATCCGCGGTCAATTCGCGCTTTTAAATTTCCGTTTGCGGCTTTGCAACTTTGCGTCTGCGTTAATTCCGATCCATCATGAACAATAAATCCACCGACATTCCAGAATTCCAAAATCCCAGTATTCCAGCGGCTTCGCCCCCCACCATTCCATCGTTCCAGCATTCCAACACTCCAGCCGCTCGTTTGGGCAAAATCGCCCGCCTCCCACACGACATCCGCGAGCAAGTCAACATCCGCCTCCAAAACGGCGAATTCGGCCAACCCATACTCGACTGGCTCAACTCCCTCCCCGAAGTCCGCTCAGTCATTGCAGCCGAATTTGACGGCCAGCCCATCTCCCCCACAAACCTCACTCGCTGGAGACAAGGCGGCTACCGTGACTGGCTCGTAGGCCGCAGCGCGCTCGATCTCGTCGCCGGGCTCCACGACCGCCTTTCCCTCGATCAACCCGATCTCTCCGGCCAATTCGCCACTAAACTGGCCCATTGCGCCGCTCTCCACTACGCCGCCTGCGCACAGAACGTCCTCTCACCCGAAGCCAAACCCGCCGACACACTCCAATTCCTGCGCCAGCTCTCAGCCGACATCACCCGCCTCCATCGCCCCGAACTCCATGCCCAACGGCTCGACATCGAACGCCAACACCTCGACCTCGAACGCCAATGGCTCGCCCTGGAACAGGATAATTCCCGTAAGAAAACCGACACCGAATTCTGGGCCTGGACCAAACGCGCCGACATCCAGGAAAAGCTCCACCCGAAGGACCAGGGCGGTTTTACCGACGAAACGCGCCAGCGCATTGAAGACGAATTCCACCTTTTCCCGAAAAACCGCCGCAAATACATGCGCAAAAAATGCGATACCCCGGCGCAATTCACCCGCAAAACCCCATAAACTTTAACGCTCATTTGCGCCCGTTTGCACCCGTTTGCACCCATTTGCACCAAAAACTTCCAAAAATTCTTTTTGCCATGTCTTTCTTTCCCGTGTTTCGCGTGTTTCGCGGGCACCTCTTCGTTCTTCTAATTCATAAATCATAATTCATAAATCATAAATTCCGTGAAGATCCCCGCTCATTTTTTGCCCTACCAATCCCACTGGGTCCTCGACCGTTCCCGTTTCAAGCTCATCGAAAAATCCCGCCAGATCGGCCTCACCTACGCCGACGCTTACCACTCCGTCCTCTGCGCCGGCCATCGCACCGAGGGCCTCGACGTCTGGGTTTCCACTCGCGACGAATTCCAGGCCAAACTATACCTCGATGATTGCAAACATTGGGCCCGCTTCCTCCACATCGCCGCCAAAGACCTCGGCGAAGTCATCCTCGACGCCAAAACCCGCGCCTCCGCGCTCGCCCTCCAATTCGCCAACGGCAAACGAATCTACGCCCTCTCTTCAAATCCCAATGCCCTCGCGGGCAAACGAGGCCATGTCAAATTGGATGAATTCGCCCTACACCAGGACCAGCGACTCCTCTATTACGTCGCTCCCGGCGTGATCCAGTGGGGCGGCACCCTCTCCATCATCTCCACCCATCGAGGCGCTCACACGCTCTTTAATCAGCTTATCCAGGACGTTAAGTTCCGCGGCAACCCCAAAGGTTGGAGCTTTCATTCCGTCAACATCCAGCAGGCCGTCGAAGCTGGCCTCGTCGAGCGCATCAATCAAACCACCAAAGCCAGGGAAACCCGCGAACAATTCCTCGCCCGCATCCGTTCCCAGTGCATCTCCGACGAACAATGGGATCAGGAATACTGCTGCATGCCCGCCGACGAATCCTCCGCCTTTATCTCCTACGAAATGATCGAAGCCTGCGAAGACCACTGTCTCACCGTTCTCACCCACGAATGTCCCAACGAGGACCTCTACCGTGCCCTCTCCCTTACAATCTCGGACCTCAGCAGCCACGGTTCTCTCAACCCTGATCTCCCCGTCCACTCCACACGCCCCGTCTTCTACCTCGGCGTTGATGTCGCCCGCAAACACGACCTCTGCGTCATGGACCTCGGCGAAAAAATCGGCGATGTCATCTGGGACCGCGTCCGCATCGAGCTCCGCAACGCCCCATTCCAGGAAATCAAATATCACCTGAACCGCCTCCTCTCACGCCCCGGCCTCCAGCGCGCCTGCCTCGACGCCAGCGGCCTCGGCATGCAGCTCGCCGAAGAAGCACGAAAAGAATACGGCTGGCGCGTCGAACCCATCACCTTCACACAGCCGCTCAAAGAAGAGATGGCCTACAAACTCCGTCACGCCTTCGAGGACCGCAAACTGCGCATCCCCATAGACGACAATCTCCGCTCCGATCTCCGCGGCATTAAAAAAGAAGTCACTTCCTCCGGCAACATCCGCTTCGCCGGCGAGGCTCCCGACAGCCACTGCGACCGTTTCTGGGCCAAAGCCCTCCGCCAGCACGCCGCCACCAGCCAACAAACATGGTGCCCCATCATCGCCCCCTCCGGCCGCCGCGCCGAAGTCCTCGCCGACCGCCGCGACCGCTCCCTGCCGGGATGAACTCCGACTATGAAATCTGAAATTTCAAACATGATATCCGCACCAACTATTCCCACGTCTTGCGACCTTTTCTATCTTCTATTTTCTATTTTCTATTCCGCGAACCTGATACTTGGCACCTGACACTCCACACTCGGCACTCACCTTCCGACTTTGGGCCTTTGAACTTTGAACTTCGACTCCTGAACCCTGAACCCTGAATCATCTGCCATCTGCCATTTGCCATTTGCCATTTAGCGGTCTCGTGGTCAGTGGCCTGTGGTCCGTGGACTCTGGACTTTGGACCTCCCTCCTTGGCTATCGTCTATCGGCTATTGGCTATTCCAAGTGGCCCGTGGACTTTCGACCCTGGACTTTGGACCTCTCGTCGCGCCGGAGCGCAGCGTAGGCGGATGGACTTTGGACTTTGGACCTTGGACTTCCATCGTGGTTGCACACAACGGCGCCGAGCCGATTTCACGGCTTGTATGCCACATAGCGGCCGATATAATTTGGCGTCTGCCGGCCAATGAACTGTGTGGCTCATTTTCCCTTCCGCTGGCAGAGATGGCTCCTGCCCTGCACTGCGCTCTTCGTCATCATGGCCAGTTCGCTCGGCCCTGCCGCCCCCGATCATCGTCGTCAATACATCCCTCGCTCCTGGCACACCGAAGATGGTCTGCCGCACGATTCGGTGGCGGCTATCGTGCAAACTCGAGACGGGTATTTATGGGTAGGCACGCGAACCGGATTGGCGCGGTTCGATGGCCTGCGTTTCACTCCGTTCGAAGTGGGTACGGCCAAAAGCCGCGCGGTTGTGGACTTGTGCGAAGGCGCTGACGGAAGTCTCTGGATCGCCCTGGAAGACGATGGGGTCGCGCGCTGGCACCAGGGAAAGCTGACGCGATACAATCAAGCCAGCGGGCTGGGAGGTGACTTCGTCAGAAGTTTGTGCGCGGCAAAGGATGGTTCCATCTGGATCGGCACCAGAACGGGTCTGAGTCGCTACCAGGACGGACGCTTCCGCACTATCTCGAGGCGAGATGGATTGCCGGAACCATCGGTGCAAGCGATCTGCGAAGATTCCCAGGGCGGCATTTGGGTGGGTACGGCGGGCGGTTTCAGTTGCCTCAAAGACGGTAGAATAACGGCGACTTACACAACAAAGTCGGGGTTGCCCAGCAACTTGATCCTCTGTCTTTGTGCGGGTCGCGAAGGCGACCTTTGGGTCGGTACGGCAAGCGGGCTGGCTCGTTTCAAGGACGGTAAAATTCAGCCCCTCGACAATAAGCAGATAGGTCTGCTGGATCATTTCATCAGCGCCCTCAACGAAGACAAGCAGGGCAATCTTTGGATTGGCGCCTATGGTGGATTATACCGGCTGCCAGGCAAGGCCGCGCGCGCAACAAGAGGTGCGGACCAGGCAATGTGCATCGTCGAATTGAACTCGGAAGGCACCGTTTACGATCAGGTGCGGGCGATCGTCGAGGATTATGAAGGAAACATCTGGACGTGCGGGAAGGACGGACTGAACCGCTTGCGGCCCAGGCTCTTCGCCAGTCTGGGCAAGCAACAGGGATTGTTGCAAAACCGCGCCGTGTCCGTTTGCGAGGACAACAGCGGCGCCCTCTGGGCTGCGAGCTGGAGCGGCGGCCTCAACCGGTTGAAGGACGGGAAACTGGTTGGCTATACGCTCACCAACGGACTTGCAACCGACCTGCTGCTGGCGATAGCCGAAAGCCACGATGGCAGCCTGTGGATTGGCGCCGATCACGATGGCGGTTTGTATCAGTTCAAGAATGGAGCTTTCACCCGCTACAGCGCGAGGGACGGGCTGACCAATGTCGCCATCAAAGCCATCAAGGAAGATCACCAGGGCAACTTATGGATTGGCACCAGCGAAACATTGACCCTCTTCAGAAACGGGATGTTCCGCAATTTCACTACTCGCGACGGTTTGGCGGGCCGGGCAGTAAGAGCGCTTCTCGAAGATCATGAAGGCAACCTGTGGGTCGGCACCAGTGGCGGTTTATCACGGTTCAAGGACGAAACATTCCGCAATTTTACCATCAAAGATGGCCTCTCCGAGAACTCGATTCTTTCTCTCTATGAGGACGATGAGAACAATTTATGGATTGGAACGGCTGCGGGCGGACTCAACCGCTTCCGTGGCGGCGCTTTCACCGCTTACACTACCCGGCAGGGGCTGTTCAGTGATGAGGTGTTCGCTATCCTGGAAGACAACCACGGCTATCTTTGGATGAGTTGTCTCAAAGGTATCTTTCGCGTCCATAAGCAACATCTGGCCGAATTCGACGCCGGCGAGATTCGGCGCATCCCCTGTGCCAGCTATGGCAAACCCGATGGAATGGCCGGTGTGCAGTGCCTGGGCGTGGCCCAGCCTGCCGGATGGAAAAGCAGGGACGGGCGGCTCTGGTTCGCCAACTCCAAGGGCCTGGCCGTAGCCGACCCGGACATCGAGGTGAATACGAATGTTCCGCCCGTGGTGATCGAAGCGATCATCGCCGACAAAAAGTCAATTGAAACAGGAGCGGGCGAGCTGCCAAGTCCGGGAGCACTGGCCTCCAGCTCGGACCTTTCGCAGCGCACTTTGGACCTTGCCCCTGGCCGCGGCGAACTTGAATTCCATTACACCGCGCTGAGTCTGCAGGCGGCCGAGGAGAACCACTTTAAATATAAACTCGACCGGGTGGATTCGGATTGGGTGGACGCCGGCTCGCGGCGCGTGGCTTATTACACGCATATCGGCCCCGGTGAGTACCGTTTTCAGGTGTTGGCCTGTAACAACGTCGGCCTTTGGAACGACAACAGCGCCTCGATCACTCTTCGGTTGCGGCCGCATTTCTGGCAGACCTGGTGGTTCATGGGTTTCGGGCTGCTGGCGACCGTTGGCACTGTGGCCGGCGCCGCGACGAATGTGGCCAGGAGCAAGTTTCGTAGCAGACTGGCGCGCCTGGAGCAGGAGCGCGCCCTGGAGCAGGAGCGCGCACGGATTGCCAAAGATATTCACGATGACCTCGGCTCCAGTCTGACTCGGATAACCGTTTTGAGCGAACTTGCCGAAGCAGAAAAGGCCGACCCCAAAGAGGTGGAAGGCCACCTTCGCAAGATCGCGGCCTATTCGCGAGAAATGGTCGAGTCCCTGGACGAAATTGTGTGGGCGGTCAGCCCCGGTCACGATACGTGGAACAGCCTGGCCGAATACATCAGCGACTACGCGAGCAGCTTTTTTGAAAACACCAGCGTCCGCTGCCGGTTGGAGATGCCGTTCAATCTGCCGGCTTACACTTTGCCTTCGGAGGTCCGCCATGGCCTGTTCCTGGTGGTCAAGGAGGCCTTAAACAACATTCTCAAACATGCTCAGGCCTCCGAAGCCCGCATCAAACTGTCGGCCCATCCATCCGTCGTCGAAATTGTCATCGCTGATGATGGCCGCGGATTCGATCCGCAAAGCATTACCTCGGGATCACGAGGAAACGGGCTCCGGAACATGCGTCAACGAATCAGAGCCATGCAAGGCGAACTGCGGATCGAGGGCCAGCCTGGCAGTGGCACTAAACTGATCATCACCGTCGGCTTGCACGGGAGCACGAAACGGGTGGCGCATGACTAGCGCGCGGACGGCTTCACGCTGCAACAACACTGAAGCGCTGGGGCTACCTGGCCCGTTCATCGCGCAACGGGCGCTAAAGGTCGCGCTCCTGCATGGGCGCATTTCAGTTTTTTGGCGTGGCCTCGGATGTAGCGCAGGTTTCCAACCTGCTGTATCGCAGTGCTTCCAGCCTGCGGGGTGCTCGTACGCCCTGCCGATTGGAAATCGGCGATACAGCAGGTTGGAAACCTGCGCTACTTTTCCTGGTGTCGAACCGCTACCAGGAACATTGAAATGCGCTCCCTCGCATCTTTATGCGATTTTAACCTCGAACTCATCGCGTTAAGCTGACCCGGTGAACGCTCCAACCGCCGCTGTGAATTCGATCCGGGTCGCGATCGTCGAGGACGACGATTGCATCCGCGCCGGTCTTGTGCGGATGCTTAGCCGCACCTCGATTTGCCGCCCAGTCTGCAACTTCGCCAACGCCGAGAGCGCGCTCTCGGCATTGCCTGAATATAAGCCGGAAGTGGTGCTGATGGACATCAACCTGCCAGGCATTGACGGTGTCGAATGTGTGCGCCGGCTGAAAGACAAAATGCCGGGCGTTCAATTCATCATGTTGACCGTTTACGGGGATAGCGACCGGGTGTTCCACTCGCTCATGGCGGGCGCCAGCGGTTATTTACTCAAGCGCACACCTTCGCCGGCGTTGCTGGACGCCATTTGCGAAGTTCACGCCGGCGGCTCACCGATGACTCCTCAAATCGCCCGCCGGGTGGTGCAGTTTTTCCAGAAGGTGCCCGATCGTTCTCCGCAACTGGAGAAACTCTCCCCGCGCGAAAAGGAGATCCTTGTTTTGTTATCGGAAGGCCTGCTCTACAAAGAAATTGTAGCCCACCTCGGCATAAGCCTGGACACCGTCCGCACCCACATCCGCAAAATCTACGAAAAACTCCACGTCCATTCCCGCACCGCGGCCGTAGCCAAATACCTGGACTCCTCCGACAGGTTCCTTTCTGGATAGGAGCCTTTCGGTGTGACCTCGTAGCAGCCGAAGTAACGAGGTTCTGAAATCCTTGCTCACAAGAGCTTACAAAATAATTAGAGCATCGTTACCTCGGCTGCTGCCCGAAATTTCATGGCCAGCATTTCACCCGTGCCGACAGATGGTGCGCGCTGCAGGATTTGAACCTGCGACCCCTTCCGTGTGAAGGAAGTGCTCTTCCACTGAGCTAAGC
>PSRM01000032.1 GCA_003176045.1 Verrucomicrobiota bacterium
AATTGGCAGACGCGCTACTTTGAGGTGGTAGTGGAGTAATCCGTGCAGGTTCAAGTCCTGCTATGCGCACCATTCTTCCGTGAATCACCTTGTTTTTCCGCGCTGCGTCTGTGAAGGTATGCACTGGAAAACAGCATCACGTGCATGGCTGAAGAACGCCTCACTCCTCGGCATGATCGCGAGCCGGAAACCCTGGCTCGGCCCCCCGATTATCATGTCAAGGTGCTGCTTGTGGACGACCAGGCCTCGGTTTCCGAAGCTGTCCGGCGGGCGCTAAGCGATCAGCCGGACATAGGCTTTCACTATTGCTCGGACGCGAGCATTGCGCTGCCCATGGCCAAGAGCCTGAGTCCTACGGTCATCCTCCAGGATCTGGTCATGCCCGGCACCGATGGTCTCACGCTCGTCAGCCGATACCGCGCTGATCCGCAAACGCGAGATGTCCCCATTATCGTCCTGTCCAGCAACGAGAACCCGCAGGTCAAAGGCCAGGCCTTCGCTCTGGGTGCAAATGATTACGTCGTTAAATTGCCTGACAAGACCGAGCTGGTAGGGCGCTTGCGTTATCATTCGAAGGCCTTCCTGAACCTGGTCCAGCGCGACGCCGCCTACCGCGCCTTGCGCCAGAGCCAGCAGCAGCTCATCGAAAGCAACACCACCCTCATTTCGGTCAATCAGAAGCTCGAAGAGGCCACTCTGGCCAAGTCCCAGTTCCTGGCCAACATGAGCCACGAAATTCGCACGCCCATGAACGGTATCCTGGGCATGACCGCCCTCCTCCTGGACAGCGATCTTACTGACGAACAGCGTGATTACGTCGAGGCTACCCGCAGTAGCGCCGATGCGCTTCTGACGATCATCAACGATATCCTGGACTTCTCGAAAATCGAATCGGGCAAGCTCGAACTGGAGCATCATCCGTTCGATTTGCTCACCTGCATCGAAGAGGTGATGGATTTGCTGGCCCCCAAAGCGGCCGAAAAAAATCTGGATCTTGTGTCAATGGTTGAGGACAGCATCCCAAAGATCCTCATCGGAGACATCACGAGGCTGCGCCAAATACTAGTAAACCTGATCGGCAACGCCGTGAAATTCACGCACCACGGCGAAATTGTGCTCCAGGTCGGATTTGCAGAGCACCGAACCGCCGACCCGCGCCTGCCGCAAAAGAATGATGTCCTGCCGATCCGCAAGTCCCCAGCCGAACCGGCCCGGGCCGCCGCAAAGCCACCGTCTGTCCCCCGCCCCAAATATGACACCGACCTGTTGCGCCGGTCTGAACCGCGGACGCTGCATTTTTCGGTGCGTGACACGGGCATCGGCATCCCGGCGGAGAAACAAGGGGCCCTGTTCAAATCTTTCCAGCAACTGGACGCCTCGACAACCCGCCATTACGGTGGCACAGGCCTTGGCCTGGCAATCTCCAAACGCCTGGTCGAACTGATGGGGGGAAGCATTTGGGTCGAGAGCGAAGCCGGCAAAGGAGCGACATTCCATTTCACAGTCCGTGCACGGTGCGCCGCCCCTCTGATATCCCCTGGCTGGCAAAATGCCCAGCCTCAGCTTGCAGGCAAACGCCTTCTCATAGTTGAGGACAACTTTTCCAACCGCCATGTAATTGCTCGCCGTGCCGAGCGCTGGGGCATGGCCGTTCAAATTGCCTCCACGGCGGAACGCGCGCTCGATTTTTTTGCGCAAGGCCATCCCTTCGATGCTGTCCTGCTGGACGCGCAATTGCCCGATGTCCCCGGCCTGGACCTGGCCCAGCAAATCCGCCAGCAACCCCATGGCCGCTTCGTTCCCCTGCTCTTGCTCACTTCCGTATGGCTGCGCCAGGACGACGCGCAGGCGGGGCAAGGCGACATTTCCGCTGTCGTCCACAAACCCATCCGGCCATCGCAGTTACTCGAAGCTTTGTGCAGCGCGCTGCAGGTGCGCCTGCAACGCGAGAAAAAGGCTCCTTCAGTTCCAGCCCTTGATGCGGACCTCGGGCGCCGGCTGCCGCTGCAAGTCTTGCTGGCTGACGATAATCCCATCAACCAAAAGGTCGGCCTGAGCGTCTTGCGTAAGCTCGGTTACCGCGCTGAGGTCGTAGCCGACGGCACCCAGGTCCTAAAAGCGCTTGAACAAAGACCTTACGACATCCTGTTCCTCGACGTGCAAATGCCTGAAATGGACGGTCTGGAGTGTGCCCGGCACATTTGCGAACGCTGGCCGGCTGCCAAAAGGCCGAAAATCATCGCGATGACGGGCAATGCCTTGATCGGCGACCGCGAGAAATGCCTCGAAGCGGGTATGGACGATTACATCTCCAAGCCCGTCCGCATTGGCGAGATCCAGGCCGCCCTGGAGCGCTGGGCGCCTGGCCGGCCCAAAACCATACAAGATGCTCCGGCTCCCTCGGCTTCCGTCGTTGCGCCTTCTGAAGGACTCATTGACCATGCCATCATTGCGGAATTACGTGACATTCCTCCTGCCGACGGCGTCACGATGCTCGAAGAGATGGTGGATCTTTTTCTGGAAGCCGCGCCGCAGCGCATCACCCAGATTTCCCAGTCTTTGCGCGATCCCTCTTCCCTGGCATTTCATGCGCACACACTTAAAAGCATGAGCCTCAATCTCGGCGCGCGGCGTGTTATCGAACTCTCGCGCAGACTCGAGGAATTGGGTCGAAGCGGAAAAGTGGACGGCGCCCCTGCCCTTCTTCAGGAGCTCGAGCAAGCGTTCGTAATGACGAAGGAGCAACTGCTGCCTCTCAAAAGTGAATCCAAGGCAAAGGCTTAGTATGCCAATGCCTGCGTCATCCCCTCTGCCGTCCCCCTCGTTCTCGTCCTCGTCCTCGAAACCTAAGGCCGTGATCTCGCCTCCTAAGCGTCTCCCTCTCATTAACACCGCGGCTTTAGCCCGGTGGACGCAGCGGCAAAGTTTAGAAAAACCGTTTCAACGGTTTTTTCGATCAGACGAAAAGCCGTTGAAACGGCTTTCGCGATTCCGGCGCCACTTGCACCGGGCTAAAGCCACGGTGTTAATGAGAGGATCTACCGTCGGCGCGACGCTCACTTTACTGTTGCTTTCTCTGATCGCTCAGCTCGATGTTTGCCGAGCTTCAGAATCTGTTTCCGACAAGCCCTTCATCACCCTCAACACCTCGCGCGATTTCCCACACATCACCTCTCGCCAGCAATGGCAGGCCAGAGCCCGCGAAATTCGCGAGCAAATCCTCGTGAGCTGTGGCCTTTGGCCTATGCCGGACAAAACGCCGCTTAATCCTCACATTTTCGGAAAGATCGAACACGATGATTACAGCGTCGAAAGAGTCTATTTCGAACCTTTGCCTGGTTTCTACCTGGCCGGAAATCTCTATCGTCCTCGCGGCAAAGGCCCTGGACCTTTTCCCGGCATTCTCAATCCGCACGGCCACTGGGCGCAGGGTCGTTTAGCCGATGCCAAGGACGGCAGCGTGGTCGCCCGGTGCATCAATTTCGCAAAGCAAGGGACAGTCGCATTTGCCTACGACATGGTTGGATTCAACGACAGCCATTTCAGCGATTCGCCCACAAACAAGCCGTTTTATGACATCCACCGCCAGTTCGGCTCAGCCCACAGCGACTTGCTTTGGAACATCAGCCTGATGGGCCTTCAAACCTGGAACAGTATTCGTGCACTCGATTTTCTGGAATCACTGCCCGACGTTGACCCGATACACCTCGCCTGCACCGGCGCATCCGGCGGCGGAACGCAAACCTACATTCTCGGCGCTATAGTCAACAGACTGGCCGCGCAAGCCCCCGTGTGCATGGTTTCTCATACGATGCAGGGCGGGTGCAGTTGCGAAAACGCACCTGGGTTGCGGGTCGAGTATTCCAACATGGAAATCGCCGCGGCTGCCGCGCCGCGCCCCCAAATCCTTGTTGCCGCTACCGGAGATTGGACAAAGGACACGCTGACCGTTGAAGGACCTGCCATCGCCCATATTTATGATCTGCTTAATGCCCCTGAAAAGCTTCGCTACGTTCGCTTCGATTTCGGACACAACTATAACCAGACCAGCCGCGAAGCCGTCTATGCGTGGTTCGATAAGTGGCTGTTAAACAACCCTGCGCCCCAAAGTAGCGCAGGCGTCCCGCCTGCGCCTTGTTTGAAAGAATCTCCGTATCAGAAAGACTCTGACTCCAACCTGCGAGTGTTTCCTGACTTCAAGTTGCCAGGCGACGCCGTCACTCTGAATGAACTGGTGGAATCACTCAAAGCCATGCACCGCAATCAATGGCGGGCGCTAGCACCTCATAGCAAGGCTGGCCTCGCGCACTTCAAAGAAGTGATGCTGCCGGCGTGGCGCCATACGCTACATGTCGAGTGGCCCGAGACAAATTCGTCCGACAGGTCGGATCAACACTTTGCTGGCGCTTCCGAGCTCTTGATGCCGAATCATCCGCGTAGCCTGCGAACTCTTGTCATCGTGGTCCACTCTGGCACAAACAATAGCGAGAGCGCTTCGCGCTTCCCTACCCTGATCGCCGGCCTCGCTCACGCCAGGATCCCCTTTATGGCGCTTGATCCGTGGCAGGTTCACCGGCCCCGCGACCAATTCGCTGACTTCTTTTCCACGTATAATCGCACCGAAGCACAGGAGCAGGTCCGTCACATTGTGGCGGCTTGCACGTATGGGCGGAAAGCGCTCAAGGCGAAAAAGATCGTTCTTTGCGGCATACGTCGCGCAGGTCTGTGGGCCTTGCTTGCTGCATCTGCCGCGGACGCCGTGGTTGCTGACTGCTGCCAATTGGACGTATCCGACGAGCAAGCCTTGCTG
Source organism: Verrucomicrobiota bacterium (assembly GCA_003176045.1). Taxonomy (GTDB): domain Bacteria; phylum Verrucomicrobiota; class Verrucomicrobiia; order Limisphaerales; family UBA8199; genus PSRM01. Next base: position 4,811 of record PSRM01000032.1, read on the forward strand.
GCGCCGGATTTGTTTTTCCCCGGAATCCACAACATCGGCGGATTCGAAGGTGCGGCGATCCTGGCTGCTCCGCATCCACTCCTACTGCACAATGCAGGGCAACATTTCAAAACTGACTCCCTCCGAGCGACTTACCAAGCGATCGGGCTTTCTGGAAAGTTGCGCATCGAGGCCAAACTAGTCGAGGAGGATCTTGGGGAGTGGATTTTGTCGTTGTGAGTTGCCTCCGATCAGTCCCGTAGGGACGAAAGATAATAGGCCACCAATTGATCGGTGGGTATTCATCAAGGAGTGATCGCAAGTCCCGCCAGGGACGAAAGAATTTCTGCCGTCCCTACGGGACTTTCTTCAGTGCGAGCGTTCCGGTCCCACCGATGAATCGGTGGGCTATTGTCTATCGTCCCTAACGGGACTTTCAAATACGCGCGGACGAGGGCGTCCGCGCTCCATCACCTCTTATATCCCCATCCAAACCGATCGGTGATGGGCCAATAAACGAAGAACGCCTTGCCAATCACGTTGGTCGCGGGAAACGCGCCCCAAACGCGGGAATCGGAACTGTTCATGGTGTTGTCGCCCATCACCATGTAACAATCGGACGGCAAAGTTTGGACTTCGTCCTGGTTCTCGAACAGCGGCGCGAGTGAAGGGCGACCAGCTAATCGGGCAATCGTACCATTCAGGTGGCCCGAATAGTGATCGGTCAGAGGCGGCTGCCTTGCATCAAATGAATAGACCTTCTCAAAGTGCGGCGTATTACTCTCCAACCGTTTGCCGTTTATGATTAGATGCCGGTCGTCCCCAATTTGCACGCGCTCTCCCCCCAATGCCACCAGGCGCTTTATGTAGAATTGTTGCTGCTCTTCGTAGGACATCCGCTCGATACCCTTGGTTGCAAACACGATGATCTCGCCTCGCTTCGGCGGACAGAAATTATAGCTCAGGCGGTCCACAAACAGGTGATCGCCAGCCCGAATCTGGAGTTTGAAGATGTCCTGTCCGGCATGGAACGTTTGTCCTTCGTAAATGCCCGCGCGCGCTCCCAAACCCGCCCGCTCATCGCCGTAATCCGGCGGGAACCAGATCGTGTGAGAGTTACCGGCGAACCGGTAAGTCTGCCAAATGTTCCATATCAAAAATTTGAAAGGCTTTTCGATTGGACCGAGTTCGCCGTCACTTGGCGCTACCGCGTGCAGGTAAGAAACCCCTGCGAACCATTGGCGTATGCGCTCTAAACCAGTGGGAATCCTGGACTCCGGAGTTTGGAGCAGATTTACCGAAGTCACTCCATACAGCGTCGGCTGCATTGAACCCGTCGGGATCTTGAATGGCTGCAGGAAGAAAGTGCGGATGCCCATGGCCACCGTCAGCGCGACCAGCAGCACTTCCACATTCTCACGCCAGGCAGCGTTTGGATAAGGCTTGATCCATTTGACCGTGGCGGCTTCCAGATTTTCCATTTCCTTATCCAGCGCCTCGGAGTACGATGCGCTGCCCACCCCACCGGCGCCAACCAGTGCTGATTGGTACCTGTTCAGGGCTGATTCCAGCGAGCCTACCGCCTGCGGCGCCAGAATATCGCGCTGGTGATTCAGCAGTTTGCGCACGTGCTTGCCCATCGCCGTCGCATGCCGCACACGCCTGGACATAAACCAGCGAAACAAAAAGCCGGCACGCTGGCCGGGGGAGATTTCCACGGGCGTATCTTCGATCGCCGCGGCCTTTTGGTCGCGTTGATTTTTTTCCTCTTTGCCAGCTTCTCTATTTTTAACTTTTGCCATTCAAGTTCTTTCCGGTTTCATGTGCCCCGCCGAGTATCGCCCAACAACCTGTAGCAGCCGAGGTAACGAGGCTCTGACCAATTTCGGTCTTCGGTTTTCGGCTTTCGGGTTTTCATCAGAGCCTCGTTACCTCGGCTGCTACAGGTTTTATGCTTTCAAGACCTCGATAAACGCTTCCTGCGGAATGTTCACCGATCCAAACGATTTCATGCGTTTCTTGCCTTCTTTTTGCTTCTCCAGCAACTTGCGTTTGCGGGTGATGTCGCCGCCGTAGCATTTCGCGGTCACATCTTTCCGCAAAGCACCCACTGTCTCACGCGCGATGATTTTGCCGCCGATCGCCGCCTGGATGGCCACAGCGTACTGCTGCCGAGGGATCACTTCTTTCAACTTGGCCGCCAGCGCGCGCCCGCGGCCTTCCGCTTTGTCACGATGCACAATGCAGGAGAAGGCATCTACAGCTTCGCCGTTGACGAGCATGTCCAGCTTGACCATGTCTGAGGCCTGGTACCCAGCGTGCTCATAATCCATCGAGCCGTAGCCGCGCGTGAGGCTCTTGATACGATCATGAAAATCAATCAGGATCTCGTTCAAGGGCAACAAACTCGTGAGCATCACCCGCCGCGAATCAAGTGTCTCAGTGTGGTCCACCGTGCCGCGCTTTTCTGAAATGAGCGCAATCATGTCGCCAATGTATTCGTTTGGGCAAATGACGAAGGCCTTCACCATCGGCTCCTCAATGATCTCGATGTAGTTCGGCTCGGGCAGGAAAGCCGGATTATCCACTTCTTTTATCGTCCTGTCTGTCATCATGACGCGGTAAATGACGCTCGGATACGTGGCGATGATGTCCATGCTGTATTCGCGCCGCAAGCGTTCCTGAACGATCTCCAAATGTAGCAGTCCCAGGAACCCGCACCGGAACCCAAAGCCCAACGCCACCGAACTCTCGGCCTGATAAACGAACGCCGAGTCATTCAACTGCAGCTTGGCCAGGTTCGCCTTCAAATGCTCGTAATCGGCCGTGTTGATCGGATAGATGCCGCTAAAAACCATAGGGTGGATTTCTTTGAATCCGGGCAACACCGGCGAAGAGTGGCGCGCGTCGGTGATCGTGTCGCCCATCTGAACTTCCTGGGGGCTCTTGATATTGGCGGTAATGTAACCCGTTTCGCCCAACTCCAGCTTCTCGCGCGTGTAAGGCTTTGGATTGAAACTGCCAACCTCCTTCACCTCGACGCTCTTGCCCGAGTGCAACAGTTTGACGTGCATCCCTGGTTTTAGTTCGCCGTTGAACACGCGCACGTGCGTGACCACGCCTTTGTAGGTGTCAAAATAGGAATCGAAAACCAGCGCCTGGAGGGAGGGTGCACCGGTCGGTTTTGGAGGCGGAATCCGTTCCACGATCGCTTCCAGAATCTCATCGATGCCAATGCCTTCTTTGGCGCTGGCCATGATGGCTGACTCGCCAGGAATCGCGAGAATGTCCTCCAGTTGCTGCTTGGTCTGGGCCACGTTTGCATGAGGCAGGTCAATTTTGTTGATCACTGGCACGATGGTCAGGTTCTGCCGCATCGCCAGATGCACATTCGCCACCGTTTGCGCTTCCACCCCTTGCGCGGCGTCGATGATCAGCAACGCGCCCTCGCAAGCGCTGAGGCTGCGGGAAACTTCATAGGAAAAGTCCACATGGCCCGGAGTGTCAATCAGGTTCAACTCGTAAGTGTCGCCTTTGACAGCCTTGTAATGCATCGTGACCGGATGGGCCTTGATCGTAATCCCGCGCTCCTTCTCCAGGTCCATGGAATCCAGCAACTGGTCTTCCATTTCCCGGGTCGTGATCGTGCCCGTCCGGTGCAGCAAGCGGTCCGAAAGCGTCGTCTTCCCATGGTCAATATGGGCGATGATGCTGAAATTTCTTATGTGCGCTGCGTCCATCGCTTGCTAAAACTGCAAATCTCCGGAGGAATTCCCTCCCGTCCGCGTCTCTCGGCTTCTATGCCGGCAGAACATACCAAAATCCGCCCTCAAATAAAGGGAAATTGAAGGATGGAGCGCCGAACTCCGTTTCGGCGCGACGCCGCGGCTGATGAATGCGCGCCGAAATGGAATTCGGCGCTCCGCCCTCACACCACCTGCGGCACGGCGGTGCGCGGCGCCTGGAGCGGAGGAAACAACCGGCTCGGCACTCCCATTTTTGCCAGCCGAAAGCGTGCAGCCGTGGCGAGACAGCCGAAGCCGTACTTGATGCTCCGTCGCAGATTGATCGAAGAGGCTTCCGGGAAGTACTTCGTAGGGCAACTCACTTCCGCAATCGTAAAGCCATGCCAAAAAATCTGCGCCAACATCTGGTTGTCAAAAGCGAAATCATCCGAGTTGCCCGACAGCTCCAATCTCTCAAGAATCTCGCGCGAAAATGCACGGTACCCTGTATGGTACTCGGAGAGCTTCGCCCGAAGCAGAATGTTTTCGGCCAGCGTCAAAAACCTGTTCGCCAGGTATTTCCAGACCGGCATCCCGCCCTTGAGTGCGTACCCGCCCAGAATTCGGCTGCCCAATACGCACGGATGCAGCCCATTTGCGATAATGGAAACCATCGCTGGAATCAACTTGGGCGTGTATTGGTAATCGGGGTGAATCATGATGACGATGTCAGCCCCCGCTTCCAGGGCCAGCCGATAGCATGTCTTCTGGTTGCCTCCGTAACCTTTGTTCACCTCGTGCACATGGACTTGAACGCCCTCAAGACCGCGCGCGATGGATACCGTTTCGTCACGGCTTTTATCATCCACCAGGATGATGTGGTCCACGACTCCCTGCTCCCGGACTTCCAGGTACGTTTGGCGGAGCGTCCTGGCTGCGTTATACGCAGGCATTACCACGACGATTCGTTTATCTCGATACATCTAATCTGAGCATTAAACTAGAATTCAAGCGTCGGTGCAACGCGGACTTGGAGTGCGGCGACATGTCGCCGCTTTCGAACACCGCGACATGTCGCGGTGTTCCAAAGCGCGGACATGTCCGCGCACTCCAAACTCAGGATGCCGCTGCATCCTCCTGCTGCTCGCTGATGACCGGCGCGATAGCCTGCAACCGGTCACCCTCGGTCAATTCCACTAACTTTACTCCTTGCGTGTTGCGGCCGGCTTCACGGATGTCCTTCACGAAGGTCCGCACCATTTGCCCGCCCGCAGTGATCAGCATGATTTCGTCGTTTTCACGCACGGTCAGCGCCCCAACCACCCCACCTGTCCGATCGGTGGTTTTCATTGTGATAATCCCCTTACCACCGCGAGACTGGACGCGGTATTCGTCGAAAGCGGTCCGTTTGCCGATTCCGTTTTCGCCCGCCACGAGCAGAGTTGCGTCCGGGACGACGATGGCAAGCGCAACCACGCCGTCTTCCTTCTCAACGGAAATGCCCCGCACACCGGCTGCCGGCCGGCCCATGCTGCGAACGTCCTCTTCGGCGAAACGGATGCTCATCCCATCGCGCGTGATCAAGACTACCTGGTCCTGGCCCGAGGTGAGCTTCACATCTATCACCGTGTCCATAGACTCAATGCCAATCGCGATGATTCCGCCCTTGCGCACGTTGGCGAACTCTTCCAGCGCCGTTTTTTTCACAGTGCCTTGTCGCGTGGCGAAGAAGAGGAATCCGGGCTGTTGCCAGGTAATGTCTTCCTTGTTCGGGCCCGTCTTTGACTCGATCCGAATCATGGCCGCAATCTTCTCCGTCTCTTTCAATTCCAGCAGATTGGCGATGCTGCGGCCTTTTGCGGCGCGGCCCATGTCGGGGATTTCATGCACGCGCTGTATATACGCCCGGCCCAGACTCGTGAAGAACATCAGATAATCGTGCGTGCCGGCGGTGAACAGGTGCTCGATAAACTCCTTGTCTTCTTCCGTCGCGCCTTCCCGCGTGGCCATCCCTATCACCCCCTTGCCGCCGCGCCGCTGCGAACGGTAGGAGTTGATGTTGGTCCGCTTGATCAGGCCGGAGTGCGTGAGAGTGATAATCACTCCCTCGTTGGCGATCAGGTCTTCAATCGCGATCTCGCCTTCCTCAGGTACAAGTTCGGTGCGCCGTGGAGAAGCGTGCTTTTCCTTGATCGCGGCCAGCTCCGATTTGATTATCGCGAGCACCCGGGCTTCCTTTGCCAGAATGTCCAGTAAATCCTTAATCTTTTCGAGCAAACTGCGATACTCCGCACTGACTTTGTCGATTTCCAGCCCGGTCAACTGATAGAGCCGAAGCTCGAGGATCGCGTTCACCTGCGCCTCAGTGATCGCATACCTGCCGTTGTTCAGCCGCGCCTCGCTGCGAATGAGGATTCCAAACTTCTCAACCTGCGCCCGGGTAAAATCGAACGCCAACAGTTTGATACGAGCTTCTTCGCGATTCGCCGATCCGCGGATGATCCGAATGAATTCATCCAGATTCGCCAGCGCGACGAGGTATGCTTCCAAAGTCTCCGCCCGATCTTCCGCCTTGCGCAGCTCAAACCTGGTGCGGCGCACCACCACTTCCCTGCGGTGCTCGATGTAGCAATTGATAAGCTCCTTAAGCCCCAGCGTTTTAGGGCGGCCATGATCAATCGCCAAAGCGTTGACAGCGAAGCTGCTCTCCAGGGCCGTGTGCTGGTAAAGATTGGCGATGATGACCTTCGGGATGGCGTCCCGTCTGATTTCGATCACGACGCGGGTATTCTCGTCGGACTCATCCCGGACCGCAGTAACGTCCGTGATCACCTTTTCATTGACCAACTCCGCGATTCGCGACACCAGGTGCGCCCGATTTACGTTGAATGGAATCTCAGTAATTAAAATCTGCTCACGCCCGCCCTTGAGTTGTTCTACGGCCACTTTGCCGCGGACCTTGACACTGCCTCGCCCTGTCGAAAAATAATCTTTGATTCCACCCAGGCCGCAGATCATGCAGCCAGTCGGGAAATCCGGGCCCTTGATATACTTCATCAGCCCTTCCAAGGTGATGTTTGGATCATCAATCTGCGCGCAAACGCCATCTATAATCTCCCCCAAATTGTGCGGCGGCATATTCGTCGCCATGCCCACGGCGATCCCCGTCCCGCCATTGACCAGCAAGTTTGGAAATGCGGCAGGAAGAACAATCGGCTCGGTGTTCGCTTCATCGTACGTCGGGACGAAATCAACTGTGTCCTTGTCCATGTCCTCCATCAACACCGCGCCCAGAGGCGCCAGGCGCGCTTCGGTGTACCGCATCGAGGCCGGAGCATCATCTTCGACCGACCCGAAATTCCCCTGCCCATCAATCAGCAACTCCCTCATCGCCCATGGTTGCGCCATGTGTACGAGCGTCGGGTAAATCGCCTGGTCGCCGTGAGGATGGTAATTGCCCATCGTCTCGCCCACGATCTTGGCGCATTTGATATGCTTCCGATTGGGCATGACGCCCAGCCCGTTCATCGCGTACAGAATCCGCCGTTGCGAGGGCTTGAGCCCATCCCGCACATCCGGCAGCGCCCGGGAAATGATCACCGACATCGAATAATCCAGGAACGACCCCTTGATCTCGTCGGCCACGTTGACCTTTACGATTTTCTCGTTCGCCGCAAACAGAGGTGTGCTCGGCGCCGGTGATTCCGGCGGTTCCGGCGATTTCTCCGGTCCATTTATCTCGTTTTCGTCAGGCATTTTGAAATTTACGATTTACAATTTTCGATTTACGTGCTGTCAATGCTGTCGTCCTCGTCCTCGTCCTCGAATCCTTCTGGCTTTATGCCTTGCCGCCTGGCTCCTGACCCTTTGGCCGATCATTCAGCGCAAATGCGCCCGGATTCTGCGCCTCCAGCTCCGCAATCTTGCGGCTCAGCCGTTCCACATCCTCAAGAAATCTCTTTTCGTACGGAGCAGTCTCCTCCGGCCGCAACGATTTGGCCCGTCCGCCTTCCTGGACTACAAAATCAGTCCCAAACCGTCGAGCACGCCTAATCGCATCCAAACCGGCGTTGGCCAGAGCGCGCTCCGCTCGATAGTGGTCAATGCCAAGAATGCTTTCATCCCATTTTTCGCTTCTGATTTTCATAACTCAACTTCTGCTTCACGCTGAATTTCCGCAAATCTTGCGGGATCATTCGTAACGAGCTTTCCTTCCGTCTCCGCCGCGATCAATCGCGGGCCGGGTCCCTCGTTCTGAAAAAGTTCCCAACTACTCAATAGCGGACGGTATATCGAGAAGAAGTTGCGGATGGTTCGAAAGAATCGGCGACGCGAAACCTCTTCGGGAATGTTGTGCCCGCCTTCGATCACCCGCTGCCAGATTCGTCGAATGGTCGTTTCCGGGTCGCTGACCCACAGAAAATAGGCCCTTATATCGAATCCAACCTCTCGCGCCTCCTTCATCCACCCCACAGCGGTTTTCCCGCTCATTGTAGTTTCCCAGGTAAACCCGATTCGCGCCGCGATCAACTCGCGGATACGCTTCAAGGCGATCTTTCCGGCTGCAAAAGCAACCGAATCCGGATCATACGGAGACAAGCCTCGCGCTATTAAATCTACGTTCACAAATTCCAACTGTTTGGCTTCATCGGGCAGATAACGATCTGCGAAAGTCGTCTTCCCGACTCCGTTCGGCCCGGCGATGATGTAAAGCGTCGGCATGTAACACGCATCACATCATCATTACTCAAAATCCATCAAGGGAACTCTCAACCAGGACACACGAATGGGGACAAGCGAATAAAAGAACGGAACCAAGAGTCATTCGTTTGTCACATTCAGAACCAACAATCCTTCATCCATCATCCAACATCCCTCATCCCCGCATCCAGTATCCAGCATCCGCAACTCATCATTCCATCATTCCAATCTTCCATCATTCCAACATTCCCTTACACATCGAGATTCCTCACATTCAGCGCATTATCCTCAATGAACTGCCTCCGAGGCTCGACCTCCTCACCCATCAGCCGAGTGAACATTTCTTCCGCCTCTACTGCATCTGTGAGATCAATCTTCAGCAGCTTGCGCCGGACAGGGTTCATCGTGGTTTCAAAAAGTTCCTTGGGATTCATTTCCCCAAGACCTTTGAAACGCTTCACGGAAAGCCCGCGCCGGCCCACTTCCTTGATGCCCGAAAGAATCTCGGGAATCGCAAAGAGCGGCTTGGCTTCCTGCTTCTCGCCCTCGCCCTCGATCAACTCGAACAACGGCTGGTCCTGCGCCGAATAATGCTCGATGCTGAATCCCCGTCGGGCCAGTTTATCGAGCAACTCCTTGATTGCATGGCTTTCGTAAAGTTCCTCGTGACGGGCGCGGCGACTCGATCCGTTCTTCGCTTTTTCGGTGAGCGAAGTGTCGCTCTCCTCTTCGCCTGAGAGGCCCAGCTTCAAATCTGAATTTTCTTCGGCGAATTGCGCCAGGTCCTTTCTGTGCCGGAAATAATGCACCGTTTCGTCATTGCCTTCGCGAACTTTTACCAGGTGCTGCGGCAGATCGTTCGATTTTGGATCCCGCTGCTCGAGATAATCTGCCAGGTCGCCCCCCTTGCGCCGCAGGCCATTGGCGTATTTATCCAGAGACTCCAACAACTCCAGCACCTCGCTTAACTGTTTTTGCGACAGTTCTTTGTCATCCTGGACGTTTCGCAGCCGCACTTCCTCGGTGCCCAATTGAATGAGAATGCGATTTAATTGCGCATCGTCCTCGACGTACTCAACCCTCTTCTTGCGCGTAATCTGGTAGAGCGGCGGCTGTGCAATATAAACGTAGCCTCGCTTCACCAACTCCGGCATTTGCCGATAGAAAAACGTAAGCAACAGCGTCCGAATGTGCGAGCCGTCCACGTCTGCGTCGGTCATGATAATGATCTTGTGGTAGCGCAGTTTCGTGAGGTCGAACGCCCCCTCACTGTCCCCATCACCAATCCCCGTCCCGACCGCCGTAATCATCGTCCGGATTTCCGCGTTCTGCAGCACCTTGTCCAGGCGCGCTTTCTCGACGTTGATGAGCTTGCCACGAATCGGCAAAATCGCCTGGAATTTCCGGTCCCGTCCCTGCTTGGCCGAGCCACCGGCGGAGTCACCCTCGACGATATAAAGCTCAGTATTCGCCGGATCACGATCAGAGCAATCGGCCAGCTTTCCAGGCAGGCCGCCACCCGTCAGTGCCGATTTCCGCACCGCTTCGCGCGCCTTTCGTGCCGCTTCGCGAGCACGAGCTGCGTTCAGGCCTTTGTCCACCACCTTCTTGGCCACTGATGGATTCGCATCGAAATGCGACATCAACCCGTCGTAAGTGATCGAACTGACAATGCCTTCCACCTCGGGAGACAACAGCTTTTCCTTGGGCTGATTATTGAACTTGGGATCGGGATGCTTTACGGCAATCACGGCCACTAATCCCTCGATCAGGTCCTCACCAACTACCGCAGGGTCCTTCTCTTTGATGAGATTGTTCTGCTTGGCGTACTGGTTCACCACGCGCGTTAGCGCCGAGCGAAACCCGGCCTGGTGCGTGCCACCATCCGGGTTATGGACCGTATTGGTGTAGCAAAGAACCTGCGCCGTGTAGCTGTCGTTGTATTGCAGCACTGCGTCCACCGTGATGTCTGCTTTCCGCTCAACACCGTTCTGGACGTATTCGTGCGGACGCCGGCCGGCAAAAGCAATGACTTTCGGATGAACCGGCTGTTTACCCTTGGTGAGCTGTTTTACGAATTCCTCGATGCCGTCCTTATAGTAATAAACCTCCCGCTTCCCGTCGGATATACGCTCGTCGAGAAAACCGATTTCCAGCCCCGAGTTCAGAAACGCCAGCTCGCGCAGCCGTTGCGTGATCCGGTCCGCCTTGAACTCTGTCGTCTCTTGGAAAATCTCCGGATCGGGCTTAAACGTGATCAGCGTTCCAGTGCCCTTGGCTTTCCCAATCACCTCGAGTTTCTTGGTCGTTTTTCCCCGGGCGAATTCCATAGAATGGACCTGACCGCCTCGTGACACTTCCACCGTGAACCATTCGGAAACCGCATTGACGCACTTTGCCCCTACGCCGTGCGTGCCACCCGAATATGTGTAACCACCCTGCCCGTATTTTCCGCCCGAGTGCAGCGTCGTGAGCACGAGCTCCACGCCAGGAATTTTGTACTCCGGATGCATATCAACAGGGATCCCACGCCCGTTGTCGCGGATGGAAATCGAACCATCCACATGCACCGTCACATCAATCCGGTCACAGTGCCCGGCCAGATATTCGTCCACCGAATTATCCAACACCTCTGTAACGCAATGGTGCAGGGCCCGCTCGTCCGTGCCGCCGATATACATTCCCGGCTTCTTCCGGACAGCCTCCAAACCCTCCAGCTTCCCGAGTTGCGCGGCATCGTACTGCCCCGAAACTTCGGGCACAGTCTTCACATTCTCGGTCGCTTCCAGCACGTCTTTTTCAGGCATAAATTGGGACTAAACGGAGCGCGGACAGCCCTGTCCGCGCAACTGGTCCGGGGACATTTTGGTATCCGCTTCTGGTCTCAAAATTTACGAAAAAATGCCCCCAAACACAAACTTTATTTCATCCCAAAACGGCCCCAAAAAGCACCATTAGTTGAGAGAATTCGCCGCCCGTAGCACTAGGTATTGAGGTGCTCCGTTAACCTTAAAGGACTCGATTTGTGCCCCTGTTCCAGAACCTCGCGAAGCGTCTGGAGTGCGGCGCATTCCGCCGCTTTCGTTTTCTCATTCGCTTGACGATTTCCAATATTTGTCTTACCATTTTGGTATGCGCGAAACGATTACGTTCCGTCCCAGCCGGCCGAAAAGTCAAATTCAGGATGCCTTCGGGAACATAAGCGAAAAACTCAATGAACTGATCGAGCATGAGTTGGCCTCCGGAGGACCACCAGACTGGCGGGATGTTCTCAAGCGGGCAGCCCCAGTTGCAGATGCAAACGCGTATGAGCTATGCCTCAGGCCCGAGTAGCGTTCGCAGATACCAGTTGGCTGTTTTCCCTGTATTATCAGACTAAGGACAGGCCGGCAATCACAGCCTGGGCAGAAAAAGGGCCAAGCACGCTGGTGATCAGCACGACAGTACTCGCTGAGTGCCGCTGCAATTTTTGGCGGGCAGGAGATCGTCTGAAGGCGCTCGAATCGGACCTCCATGCTCGGCTCTACCTGGATTGCGGCTATTCATTCGAAGAAATGGTGGCTATGGCCAGGGACCTGTTCCGCAGGTACGCTCCGCGCAGCAACGTTGGAACTCTCGATATTTTGCATGTTGCCGCCGCTCGTCGTTTTGGTTGCCAATGGTTTCTGAGCTTTGATTCTGCGAGCGGATGCCGAGCAGTCGCTCACGCCTGCGGCCTGAAAGTGTACCCCGAACTCGGCGCCGAGGACCGGGCTTGGCTGAGGAAGATTGGGCGAAGCGGCTAGTAAAACGCTATTTCGGAATCCTCCTTCTGACAAATGAGCCGGAGTTTCCGCGCTTTCACGTGGTTAACCTCTTCCCCCATCCGTGTCCCTCCGTCCCGCTTAGCGCGCTTAGCGGGATCCGTGGTCAAAACCTTTTCACGATTTTATATCCCGCGCCTGAAACCCCGCCGCCCCAATCAAAAACGTGGTCATCTGAAACGCCACCAGCACGCAAACCGATCCCAATATCCGCGGCCAGGGAATCGGATCAGCATACGTGAGCATCCAGGCGCGGAAATGATAGAGCAGAAACCATTCATGATACTGCTCCAGGAAAGGGATGTGCTCGATCACCAGGTTAATGAACAGGAACGAGAGTGCCAGGATCGTGGCTGCCGCCGGTTTCATGTTGAAACAAGAGAACATAAAAGCCAGCCCAACGATGATGCTGGAATTGAACGCCATAAACAGGTGCGAAAAGAAATATCGCTCCAATCCATGCCCCGGGCTCATCAGGCTAAAGATATTCTCGGGCCATTGCACGTAAACGAACATTCCGCGCCACGGAAACCATAGCCGCGCAAAAAGCAGGGCAGTTCCGCCGAGCGCGATCACCAGCACGATCGAAAAAACCACCCCGGCCAGCCATTTCACCAACAGCAGGCGGAATCTGGAAATTGGCCGCGACAAAATCATCCGCAGTGTCCCATCCTCCGCCTCCTTCGCAACCAAATCTCCACCCACCAGCGAAGTGTAAAGCGGCATCAATAAGAGAATCTGCGGAACCAGCATCACCACAGCCACCGTGAGCGCGGAGATGTACTCCTGCGCCACGTAACCATTCCCCTCGAGAACTTCGTGGACCCGATCCTGCCAGTGCGTGAAATGAAACAGCAGCACCATCGCGTTCTGCGCCAGCAAAAAAGCCCCAAACCCAATATAGGTCCGCTTCTTCCCAAACAGCTTCCACAACTCATTTCGTAAATGGCGATAAAACATATCACTGTGAAATCCGAAATCCGAAATCCGAAATCCGAAATCGATTAGTGCCTCGTTCCTACGTGAATCGCGGTGAACTTCGGCTGTGTTGACGTTTTAACGTTTTAACGATTTAACCTTTTTAACGATTTAACGCTTTTAACTTATTTAACTTTTGGCTCGCCATCCATGAGGCTGAGGTAGAATTGTTCCAGCGTCCTCGTCTCCGGTGCGATCTCATACACCGGCATTCCCCGCTCAACCAGCAACTTCACCACGCGTTCGGGTCCAACACCCTCCCGTAACGAAATAACCCGTCCATCCCGCGCATCCGTAATAAACTCCGCCTCCCGCAGCTCCTTCACCGCCGCCTCAAAACTACCCGTCCTGAGCCGCACCCATCGTTGGTCCTGTCTTGTAGCCGACAGCGGCCCCTCGAATACTTTCCGTCCCTCGTTCAGCACCGCAATACGCGTGCAAAGCTGCTCCACTTCATTCAGCAAATGCGACGATAACAGAATCGTCAGTCCTAGCTCGCGATGCAGCCGCAGGATAGTCTGCCGCATTTCGTGAATGCCTTCCGGATCGAGCCCATCCCCCGGCTCATCAAGTATGAGCAACTCCGGGTGTGGCAAAAGCGCCTGGGCCAGCGCTAGTCGCGCCCGCATCCCGTGCGAGTAGGTGCGCACCTTCGTATGCTCGCGCCCGGTCAAGCCTACCCACTCAATGATTTCCTGAATCCGCCTCTTCGGCGTCGGCGCAGAATAGGAACTCAGGATTTCCAAATTTCTCCATCCCGTCAGGTAATCGTAAAACGCCGGACTTTCAAAAATGGCGCCAACCTTTTGCAGCGCCTGTTGTCGCCTCGCGCTAACATCGTGTCCGCACACCATTACCGCCCCGCTGCTCGGCCAGACTTGCCCCAGCATCATCCCGATAGCCGTGCTCTTCCCCGCCCCGTTATGTCCCAGTAATCCATAGATTTCCCCCGCCGGCACCTCCAGCGTCAGATCATCCACCGCCAGGCGCGAGCCAAACCGCTTCGAAACATTTTTAAGCTCGATCATTTCTCTTTCGTAGCAGCCGAGGTAACGAGGCTCTAATCAATTTCGGATCTCGGCTTTCGAACTTCGGAATTCGGACTTCGGGTTTCGGATTTTGTTTCTTCATTCGTCTGTCCCCATTCGTTTGTCACATTCGGTTCTCGGCCGTCGGACTCCAGAACTCCGCTACGCAGCCAGCGCTCGGCTCGACTCGTAGCGCAGATTTCCAATCTGCTGTGTCGCCGATTTCCAATCGGCAGACCTTTCGATTGAAAGAGAGGTTCATTTAATTCGTTCGGTTCGCAGGCTGGAAGCACTGCGATACAGCAGATTGGAAATCTGCGCTACAGATGTCAAAGTCGCTCCCGCCTCATATTGGAGCTTGGTGTTTGGTGTTTGGTGTTTGTTCACGGGCTCTGCACCGTCCCCTGAATCGCCAACAGATTTTTAATATGCCCATCCGCATACAAAAAGTTCACTCCCTTATCATTTCCACGCAGTTTATGAAAAGCTTCCTTGTCAAACATTAGCGGAATCTGATGCGGATCGAACCTCATCCCGAGTGCGCTCAAATGGTCCGCATCCTCCCCATTCAACAGGCTATTCCAGGAATAGCTGCTCCCCGTCTGCTCAAAAAGCTGCTCCCGATCCGAAGGACACCTGAGCACATTCACATTCCCCAGGTGATTCGACAGCACCATATCCGGCGACGGCAGATCGTTGGTCACAGTCAAAGACTTGTCACGCATGTTCGGCAGCCGATTATTATTCTCCTGCACATAGAGCTGCAACGCCGTACCCATCTGGTGCAAATTGCTCAAGCAACTCGTCGCCCTCCCCGACTCCTTAATTCTCCCAAACGTCGGCAACAACATTGCCGCCAGGAGCCCAATAATCGCGATTACGACCAGCATTTCGATCAGCGTGAAAGCCCGAAATCCGAAACCCGAAATCCGAATGTAAAGCCCTCGTGAACTCAAATGGTACATGGGAATAAGGCAAGAAAATTTAACGGCAAGAAAATTCCTGCTCACATTTTCCTGTCTTAAATTTTTCTGTCTCATTTTCCTGCCGCAAAATTTTCCTGCCTGTCATTTCGGATTTCGGCCTTCGGCCTTCGTGCTTCGGGCTTCACTTGCTCATTCGCTTGCCCCTCATTCGTTTGCCATTTCAAATCCGACAAAGTTAAGGACAAAGTTAAGGACAAAGTTAGCGCGCATTCGCCTCACCTTCCCCTAAACGGCCTGCCACTCTCCATCACCCGCTGCATCTCCTCAAGCAGCGGAGCCAACTCCGCCTTCGTTTGCGCGGAACTCTCGCTATAAAGCGCCTTCAACCCAATCGTCCGCACCTTCGCCTGAAGCTCCTCGCTCAACACCGGCGGCCCATTGGTCCCGTTCGCGCTCCCTCCTCCGAACCCTGGTCCCCTGCCCTGCCCTTCTCTCAGCCGCCGCAGCGCGTCATCAATCGTCCGATGCCTCTTTTCCGGCGGCAATTGTTCGAAGGATGCCAGCATCTGCTTAAACCCCGTCGGCATCGTCATCTCCAGAAAGCTGCCCTTCTCCTCCTCCGTCATTTCGCCGAACCACCCCCACGCCAACCGCTCCAGCCGCGCACGTCGCCGATCTTCAATGGATAGCGCGTTCAGCATATCCGCCAGCTTCCGAATCGCCCGCGCCCGCTCATCGCCGCTCAGTTTGCTTAAATCCGTGGAAGCGATGTAGGCTTTCACCTTCTCCGGCGTGACCTTGGCATTGCGCGCAACGACGTAGCCGGCGATACCCAGGGTCCAAACCGCCACCAGCGCAATTACGCAAAACCAAACCGCCCGCCACCGTGCATTGACCATGTGCTTAGTTTAGGACGGAGAGTCCAAAGTCCAAAGTCCAAAGTCCAAGGTCCACAGTCCAAAGTCCAAGGCCCAAGGTCCACAGTCCACAGTCCAAAGTCCACTGCGGGCGAGCAGGAATTTCATAACAACCGTCTCTGAGAAACTTAGTCTGTCCAACATAAGTTAAAACGAAAGCGGTCCCGATTCTTATCGGGACACTCCAAACGCTGCGCGAGGTACGGGCCGAAATTTTGGGGCTCCAATGTCAAACAGCCAAAAAAATATTTTTTAGGTCAAACTGGGTCAAATTAGGTCAAACTGAGTCAAAATGGTTTAGGGATTGGAGGTTTCGTTTGAGCTTTCAGCTTGGAGTTTGGCGTGATGTTTTTGGGCGGCGACGCCGAGCTTGAAGAGCTGGGACTGAAGCTTGAGGATTTTTTCGAGGCGCGAGACGCCAGTGTCTTTTTCGCCCGTGATTATTTCCTTCACCTCGGGGCGATCGGCCCAGGCAAGAAAGCTGGTTGCGGTGCGTTGTTCCTGGTGAGTTTGTTCGAGGTTGAGCCAGCGATCATCGAGTTCAAGGCGCTTGGAATCCAGTTCTGAGCGGCGGAGGCGGGAAAGATCGGTGGTGAGGCGACGGAGGAAATCAAGAGTATCGCGAGGGGTGGCATCGGGAGACAGGAGATTTTGAGCGCAGGCGGCGTAATGGACGGTGAGGCAGCGAGACAAAATGGTGACGAGGTCGGAAGTGAAACCGGCTTGAGCGAGCGAATCGGGGTCACAGAGATTCGCGAGGAAGGTGGATGCATTGTGAGTGACGAGCCAGTCCCGGTAGCCGCCCTGTTTCCATTCGGTCAGGTTCGAAGGGGACAGCGGATAGCCATCAAATTCGGAATCAACGAAAGAACGGACTTCGGGCAGGGAGTTCAGCCAATCAAGAATGGCGATGCCTTCCTGGCCGTCGAGCAGGCGCTGATTGATTTTGTCGCGGAGGTCGTTGGGCAGGCGGGCGATTTTACCACGGCGAACGCGAAGGGAGGAAGGGGGGCGATCCGCTGTTGCTGAAGCTTCTGCGGGCAATGTGTCGAGGTGTGCGGGATCGGGATTTGTGATGTCTGTTTTGTTGTTTTTCATAATTTTTGATTTGAGCGTAGCAAGGAGGGTGGGACAAAAACTGTCCTATCAGTAAAAGTACGGACAAAGAATTTTTAACCGCGAAACACGCGAAATGACGCGAAATGGCCCGAATTTGGGGTAATGCGTGGTTGGGAAATGTCAAAACCGGCGGGGACGCGATTCAGGACCGGGGAAGGATTAAGAGTAAGAGAAAGATTAAGATTAAGAAAAGTAGGAGTGCGGTGGTTGTCCATTGAGCACTACCTGGTAATTAACATTCCCCTTCCCCCTTGCGTCTTTGCATCTTTGCGCCTTTGCGTTAAATCGGTGCTTGGACTCCGAAGATTGAAAGATTGAACTTTGAACTTTGAACTTTGAACTTTTCGACTAAACTGAATCCCGTCCCTCAAATTTAAAAGGGCCAGGCGCAATGGGTAGCAGCATCCCTAAATCAGCGTTCCAACCGGGCGTGAACGCGGACGAGGCCGTCCGCGACTCCGGCATCGCTCTGAACGAGGCCGATACCTGCCGCAAATTTGTCGTCCCAAAACTCCAGGCCGCCGGGTGGGACAACGAACCTCATTCCATCGCCGAGCAACGGGCGTTCACGGATGGGCGGATCGTAGTGCATGGCAATCGGGCCATTCGCCGCAAAGGCAAACGCGCCGATTACCTGTTGCGCTACACGCGCGATTTTCCACTGGCTGTTGTCGAGGCAAAGGCCGCGTACCAGCACGCGGCGCAGGGGCTGCAGCAGGCAAAGGAATACGCCCAAATCCTCGGGCTGAAATTTGCCTACGCAACAAACGGCCAAATCGTTATCGAGGCGGACGCCATCACAGGGCTGGAACGCGAAGTGGCCACCTTTCCTACGCCGGCTGAATTGTGGTCGCGTTGGAGCCGTTCGGAGCGCGGCATTTATGCCGCTTCACCGTTATTAGCTCCCGTAGCTATTCCCTCCGCCCAGGAGCCGCGCTACTACCAACAAATTGCTATCCAGCGCGCCATCCTGGCCATTCTCCAGGGCAAACGGCGCGTGCTCATCACCATGGCCACGGGCACGGGCAAGACGGTTGTGGCGTTTCAGATTTGCTGGAAACTGTGGTCTTCGAAATGGAACGCCAAGGCCGATCCCACAAGGAAACCGCGAATTCTGTATCTGGCCGACCGCAATTTCCTGGTGGACGATCCCAAGGATAAAATCTTTGCCCCGTTCGGCGACGCGCGCTGGAAGATCGAAGGCGGCCAGATCGTGCAGAGCCGGGAGATTTATTTCTCGACCTACCAATCCATCACGAAGGACGAGCGGCGCCCAGGCCTTTACAAGGAATTCCCGCCGGACTTTTTCGATCTGATCATCGTGGATGAGTGCCATCGGGGCAGCGCGCGGGACGACTCGAACTGGCGCGAGATTCTGGACTATTTCTCGCCCGCCTATCAGCTCGGCATGACCGCCACGCCCCTGCGTGAGGAGAACAAGGACACCTATCTCTATTTCGGAAACCCGATCTATACCTACAGCCTCAAGCAAGGCATCGAGGACGGATTCCTGGCGCCGTACCGGGTGCATCGGATCGTGACACAATGGGATGCCGCCGGCTGGCGGCCCAGCAAGGATGAGCTGGACCGCTTCGGACGGCAGATTCCGGACGAAGAATATCGCACCGCCGATTTCGAGCGCATTGTGTCCCTGCGCGCCCGGACGCAGGCCATCGCGCGGCACCTGACGGATTTTCTGAAGAAGACTGATCGGTTTGGGAAGACGATTGTGTTCTGTGTGGATCAGGAGCATGCCTCCGAAATGCGCGCCGCCCTCCAGAATCTCAACACCGACCTCATCGGCACCCAGCCGGCGGGACTACAGACTACGGACCACAGACCACTGACCACTGACCGCGGAATCCCCCCTCACCCCAGCCCTCTCCCCCTCGGCGGGGGAGAGGGAGAATCGGAGCCCGCGTCTTTGCGAAAGGACGGTCGTGGTCAGACGCGGAGCGCTCTCGCCGGCGGGAGCCCGAGCCGGGCAGGCCATCCGGCACTCCCAGGGCCGTTCCCGGATTACGTGTGTCGGGTGACTGCGGATGAGGGGGACATTGGCCGCGGGCACATGCAGCGGTTTCAAGACGTCGAATCCCGCTCGCCCGTTATCCTGACCACATCCCAACTCCTCAGCACCGGCCTCGACGCGCCGACCTGTCGGAACGTGGTCCTGGTGCGGCTCATCAATTCCATGGTCGAGTTTAAGCAGATCATTGGCCGCGGCACACGCGTCCGGGACGAATACGGCAAACTCTGGTTCAACATCCTCGATTACACCGGCACCGCCACGCGCAATTTCGCCGACCCCGCCTTCGACGGCGATCCCGCCTTCGCCACACAGGAAGAAATTGACGAACACGGTAAGGTGAAGGAAACCGAGATTATCACCCCAGAGGAACCTGAATCCGAACCGCCTCCGCCGGAGGGCCTGATTGCTGAACCTTCAACTTTCAACCTCCAACCTTCAACCCGGAAATTCTACTTCGACGGCGGCCAGGTCCAGATCGTGTCCGAACTCGTCCATGAACTGGATGCCGACGGCAAACAACTGCGCGTGATCAAACTCACCGACTACACGGCCGAAAAAGTGCGCACCCTTTGCTCCAGCCCCGAAGACCTGCGCGCCCGCTGGTCCGATTCGGAGCAACGTGCCGAAATCATCCGTCAGCTTGCCGAGCGCGGCATTGATTTCCAATCCATCGCCGCCCAGGCCGGCAAACCCGATGCCGACCCCTTCGATCTCCTGTGCCACCTGGCCTTCAATGCCCCTCTGCTCACAAGGCGGCAGCGGGCTGATCGGGTGAAGAAACAGCAAACCGCGTTCTTCAATTATCTTGGTCCGGAAGCGCGGGAGATTCTGGATGATCTGTTGGAGAAATACGCGGCGGATGGAGAAGTGCAGTTTACGCTGCCGGATGTCTTGAAGGTGCCGCCGATTTCGAGGCGGGGGAATGTGAATGAGATCATTGGGAAGTTTGGGGGTGCAAACGAGCTCCGAGCCGCTGTAAACAAACTCCAATCGTTATTGTATGCGGCGGAGCCGTTGAATTTAACCTAACATTCAATTATGGGACTTCGAATTAATCTGCAGCATGCTAGTTGGCTCGCGCACATATTAAAACCGTCGGGTTCTGTTCCGCCGCTCAAACCAGATCGGGATTGGGAGCAGACCGAAGTGTTCAACCAATTTCTTGAACAGTTCGAGCATGACTTTTATTCCGGTATTGGTTATGAACGGCTTTGGCGTGAAGAAGTGCGAAGGCTTGCGGAAACGGTTCGTTCGGCTGGGGGACCTAAGGGATTCTCGGAGGGAGTTAGGCGGATTCGCCATTTTCTGGGTGACAGGCCGTGGACGGCACTTCTCCTTCCATCTGGCCGTGACGAAGAGCTGGATGAGCGACTTTGCGATCCTCGACTGCTGCGCGAGGTATGTCGTATCCGACCCGATGACCCAGGCCTGATTCTCCAGTTGCAAGAACCTCCAAGAGATATCCTTGTCCTCAACGACCTCTTCCCGGCTTTCAAAACCGCGCTGGCGTCACCTAACGAATGGCCCGGCGTCCTGGTATGGCTCAATTCTGGCGATTCCAGATTCTTTACGCTGAAGGGCATCGCTGGATTTCACGAAGAACTGCGCTGGCTGTTCTCCCATCTGGCGGCAAGTCGATCGATAGATCTTGAGGAGCTCGGGATCCTGTACGGGACCGCGTTTGCCTCGAAATCGGAGCGAGTCGACGAAGTCACGATTATCCATCTCAGCGATGTTCACATTGGCTGTAAACAGGCAAGTTTGCGAGTGCCCCGGTTAACTCAACTTGTGAGGAACATCATTCAGGAGGTGGGTGAAAACAGGAGATTCGTTATCGCGATTAGTGGCGATTTGATGGATAGCCCTGAGGAACGTAATCTTAATGAGGTTCGGGTTTTTCTCGATTCCCTGGCGAACCTGGTAGACGAGCCATTGATTACTTGTTTGGGCAACCACGACGTGCGCAAGGATGGTTATTTGTCGGAGGACTTGAAGATGACGATGCGCATTCCATCACTAGGCGATTCAGTGCGCGAGTTCTGTGATGGGAGGCTCGCGATCGTGAGCTTCAATTCCGTCATTAAGGGAAAACTTGCTCGTGGATTTGTTGGCGAGCAACAAATGGCTGATATCGCAAACCAGCTCGACCGCAACAGGCGCCTCCAAAGCGCTCGGCTTATTGGAATGGTTCACCACCACCCGATTCCTGTCGCTGTCCCTAAATGGTATGCTCAACCTTTTTACGAGAAGTGGCTCGGAGGCGCGTTCGAGAAGACTGACGCTCTGGAAGATGCCGATGGATTCGTTTCATTCGTTGAGACACGTGGATTTGGATGCATCATTCATGGGCATAAACACATTCCTCACATTGGGAAGAGCATAGGAGGGGTTCCAATTTACGGGTGCGGAAGTAGCGTTGGTAAGGTTGATACTGTAGACAAGAGGCCTTACATGTCTGTCAATCTTATTAATTACGACCTCATAAAGAATCAGCTGTCAGCCAGGCTCTTGGCGGAACGTGTGGCAGGTGGGGGCTTAGTCGAGGATCGAAGAACGGAAATTCTCAGTATCCCACGACAGCCGAAACGCATCAGGTAAAATCGCGCGATGTTTTCCGTTTAAGGCATGAAACACAGTTTGCCACCACCTCAACACTAATAGGATTTTCAGGACCTAACGCAGGCGGTCGCGAAACAACCATACGCGGACTTGATCACGCAAGTCTTTGGAAGCGAGGGACAAGAGCAGGATGGAATTGACGTTGGGGTCGAGGCCGAGCGTATACGCGTCCAGGCAAAGAACCGAAGATTGTTTAAGTTATGAATTCTCAAGATGCTCGCAGTGCTATCGTGGGACTGAATGCAAGTCTCAAAAGAGCAGGTCTCGACTGGGTTGTTCAAGAGGTTTCGAGGGTTGTTGAGCGCGGAATCGAGGAGCGCAAGGAGGTTGCTTTTGAAAGCTTCGATGCCGCCGATGAACCAATAAAGAAGCGTGGCCGAAGGACTGAGGTGACAATAACGCGTCCATTGACGGAGATGGAGGAACTTCGAGTACTTGTGGCGTCCGTGCGAGCGTCGGTAATCGACGTGAACGAGACTCAAGAAAAGGCGCTCCTCGGGCTCAAAACGAAGGATATGGAGAATCCGTCAATTGGCTTCCGCCCTGACATTCCGGACGGTTTCGAAGACAAAGGTTATGCTCTCACGGATGAACGGGGACGTCCTTTTGATTTGTCGCTCGCTGAAGTCGAGCGCCAGAAGCAGCGCATTTCCAAGTTGAAGACAATCATCATGCAATTGGAGGAGATGATTCGTGCCGACTAGCCAAGAACTCGTTGACGCCATTGGGCAGAGCCTCGGAGCTGTCGTTCAATCCGGATTTTCGACCAGAACTGCGGCTTGCGACTCTTATGAGGTTTTCGTCTTCTCACTTGTGATTGATGCCGCTCGAAGGGTTGGGGCACAAATCAGCTATCGTAGCATCGGCATCAGTGCGCCCTTCAATGGTCAATTTACATTCAGGACAGGGCCGGGAAATATCTACTCTCGTGCCTATCCATATACGTACGCGCGGATCGAATTCAGCGGCCATGGCACCTTAGAGGTTCATGTCGGGATTTATGCCGCTGGTGTTTCAGGCGTTCGGCACGAATGTGACGTGGCCGTATTGCCGTTCGATGAGGCTGAAAACTGCAGGAGGCAGCGTGTTCACCCGAGGTGCAGCGAACTCTGGCTGGCTGCTGAGTGCAAGTTTTATTCTTCAGAACTCAGCATAGATCTCGGAAGGTCCTTTTTGGGGCTGGTAAAGGAGATTCACCAGGACAGCCGGTTCTTCGTTACTAATTCGTCCTCGGAGACGCTCGAAAAACTTTTGGCGCACCACAAAATTCGCTGGCAACGAAAACTTGTTCCAGGAAATGCTGACTTGGTGAACCGACTTCGCTCCTTGTTCGAGGAGGTATTCCAAAACTACTTAGCCCTGGGTTAGAGCCGCGTATGCCACGACCATATGAGTAACAGCCATCGGTCATTTTTCGAAGTGGTTCAAGAGCGTGGAGGGGCCGTTAACCCGGCTAGACTTCCGTTTCCGCTTCAAGACCTCGCTAACATTACCTTAGACTCCTGTACGCAGATTCGAGTCAAGATCAATTCTTCGCCCTTGCTATGGCCACTTGGCGAAGCCCAGATCCAAATCGTCAACAACGATGACTTTAATGCTTTTGCGCATCATCGCCAGGGATGTGAGGGAATTGGCATATATTTAGGCACCTTCGAGCGTTTGACAAAGCTTTCGATCGCGTTGTGGTCAGAAGAGGGACTGCTATCGAACGCACGCGTTGGATGGCGCGCGAATGAAGTCCTTCAAGACTACGTTGGTGCATGCGAGCTTGAACACTGGCGAACGCTGCACAAAAGCATCCTGAGCGAAGAGCACTTGGCGCAGCGTCGCATGAATACTGCGTTGACCTCGCTCTGCTACGTGTTCATGCACGAGGTTGGACACCTTGTCAGAGCGCATATTCCGTTCTTGTCTAAACGTGCGAGTTGCGAGATCGCGACACTTTACGAGCGCGGTAACACCTCCTTGCCTTGCTCCAACACGGAATTACAGTTCTTTGAAATCGACGCTGATGTGCATGCGGTAGAAGCGGTGACCGATTTTGCTCTTACGACTTGGGCAAAGGGTAGGATTTTTCCAGTGAACTTCGCGTACCCGAAGGGAGACCTGTTTTCATACCTTGTGGATTTTTACAGGGGAGTGTGTATGGCGATGTTCTGCCTCGATTGCGGTTCAACGTCAAGGCGTCTGGCCTCGCGTAGCAACCACCCCGTCGCGGCAGTAAGGCTTGGAATCGCATGTCTGGCTTCCATGCGCTTGTTGGACCATCCATTCCAGATACCTCAGAAGACGGCTTTTGCCGCGTGTGTTGCGGCGTCCATGGAAGTCGGAGACTTGTTTACGAGGAAGGGATTCTCAGCACTTACACTTGAGAACGACCTTATCCTAATGCTCGAAAAATCTGCTGAAATGATGAAACGATCAGAATTCTACCTGGATGGGAAACAATCTGCAATCGATGAGCGCTTGCAAAGTATGGGACGAGACCCACGGCATTTTGATCAATACAGAGACTTCTACAAAAGGAAATAAGGCTTTGCCAATTTTCGCATGAACTGGATGCCAATGACCTCTTCCACCACCACCGCCCAATCCCTCGCCTCCCTGCTCAAATCCGCCCGGGACATCATGCGGAAGGACAAAGGGTTGAACGGAGATCTGGACCGGTTGCCGTTGCTGACGTGGATCATGTTTTTGAAGTTTTTGGATGATCTGGAGCTACAGCGAGAACAGGAGGCGAAGTTGGCGGGGAAGAAATTTAAGGCAGCGGTCGAGGCGCCGTATCGGTGGCGGGACTGGGCGGCGAAATCGGATGGGATCACGGGAGATGAATTGCTGGCGTTTATTAACAACGAGGAAACTACAAGGCCGGACGGGAAGAAGGGAGCGGGGTTGTTTCGGTATTTGCGGACGCTGACCAGCTCGAATGGGGACGATCGGCGGGATGTGATTGCGACGGTGTTCGAGGGGGTGGATAACCGGATGAAGAGCGGGTATTTGCTGCGCGATGTGGTGAACAAGGTGGCCGCGATACATTTTACATCGTCCGAGGAACTGCACACGCTGGGCGCGCTGTATGAGACGATGCTGCGCGAGATGCGGGATGCGGCGGGGGATTCGGGCGAGTTTTATACGCCGCGAGCGGTGGTGCGGTTCATGGTGGCTGTGACCGATCCGCGGCTGGGCGAGACGGTGCTCGATCCGGCCAGCGGCACGGGCGGATTTTTGGTCGAGGCGTTCAATCATTTAGCCGGCCAGGTGAAGACGGTGGCGGACCGGCGCGTGCTGCAGGAGAAGAGCCTTTTTGGGTGCGAGCCGAAGCCGTTGCCCTATTTGCTGTGCCAAATGAACCTGCTGTTGCACGGTTTGGATGCGCCGCAGATTGATCCGGGCAACGCGCTGCGGTTTAAGTTGACGGATATCGGGGAGCGGGACCGGGTGGATGTTATTCTGACGAATCCGCCGTTCGGCGGCGAAGAAGAGCGCGGGATACAGGGGAATTTTCCGGAGGACAAACAGACGGCGGAGACGGCGCTGCTGTTCCTCCAGCTTATAATGAGGAAGTTGAGGCGCTCGCAGGGTTCAGGGTTCAGGGGGCAGGAGTTGGGGGAGAGGGTTCAGGGTTCAGGGTTCAGGGTTTCAAGGGCGGCGGTGGTGGTGCCGAATGGGACGCTGTTTGGAGATGGGGTTTGCGCTAGGATCAAAGAAGAGCTGCTCAAGGAATTTAATCTGCACACGATTGTGCGGCTGCCCAATGGTGTGTTTGCGCCTTATACCAGCATTCCGACGAATATTTTGTTTTTTGATCGGTCGGGGCCGACGCGGGAGGTGTGGTATTATGAACAGCCGCTGCCGGAGGGGAGGAAGAATTATACCAAGACTGCGCCGATACAATTTGAGGAGTTCGCTCCGGTTATAAGTTGGTGGGACAAGCGCGAAGAAAATGAACGAGCGTGGCGAGTACCGGTGGCGGAGCTACTTGCTAATGGGTGCAATTTGGATCGGAAGAACCCGAGGGCGAAAGAAGATATTACGCATCTACCGCCGGAGGAGCTGGCGGCGAGCATCTTGCAGAAGGAGCAGCGGATAGCGGAGATTATGGGGAATATACAAGCACTGCTGAGGAAATAAGATTTTTAACCACGGATGAACACGGATGGACACAAGGCGGCGGAGCAGCCGAATATGGACAGAATCATTGAGGGACAGAATCATTTTCAATTAGAAATGATTCTGTCCTGCCATGATTCTGTCTCAGAATTTGCGCGGCCTGGGAGGATTCTAATGGATAGCAGTGCGCATGAGTCGAGTTTTCTCCGGAACGTGGAAAATGGTGCCGCGTCAAGCAACACCCAGATGGCATCTCTTAATCCCGTAGGGATGACAGAAAATAGCCCAGCGTTTCAACGCTGGGACCGATATGGCAGGCCAATCGAATCCCGTAGGGACGACAGAAAATGGTCTTTGTTCTGTCGTCCCTGCGGGACTTATTCCGCGCCGGGGCACGAACCCAGCGTTGAAACGCTGGGCTATTATCTGCCGTCCCTGTGGGACTATGACGAGCCGGACGGCCGTAGGCCGGTGGCGTTCGATGGGCTAATCAGCCAACCCCGCGGCCAAGGAGCATGAAAGGACCGTGGCCAAAGGTCAGGTTGGGGGAGGTGCTCATGGAGCGGCGAGAGGTGCCTTCCGACGAGGACATCGCCTTAGGGAAGGTTCGAATTCTTTCGAAGATTAGCTTCGATTCTGGAATCATCGAGGTGCGTGCAGGGTCTGAAACAAACACGGGAATGATTCTGGCCAGGCCTGGCGACCTCGTCATTTCGGGGATTAATGCGGCCAAGGGAGCGATCGCAGTTTATGGAGCTGAAAACGGAGACCCAATCGCGGCCACTATCCATTACGGTGCCTACACACCGAAGCTTGATCGCGCCGACCTGAGATTTTTGTGGTGGTTCTTTCGCAGCAATCCTTTTCGTAACTTGCTGAATGAACATCTTCCCGGCGGCATTAAGACGGAGTTAAAATCAAAGCGGTTGTTGCCCATCCCCATTCCTCTCCCGCCGGTGTCCGAGCAGCGCCGCATCGTGGACCGGATCGAGGAACTGGCTGCACAGATCCAGGTAGCGCGCTCGCTACGCGTACAGTCTGCTGCTGAGGGAAAAGCATTAAGTCTCGCTGCCTCCGAAGCGGTCTTTCGCAATCTCAAGAACCAGGTCGGAAGTAGGCGACTCGCTGATGTTTGCCTGACCATTACGGACGGTGATCACAACACGCCTCCGTTTACCGTTGAGGGTGTGCGGTTCATTTTCGTAGGAAACGTGTCGAGCGGAAAGCTACACTTCGAAAATGCGAAATGGGTAGATCCTTTGTACTTTAGGTCTCTAAGCAGCAGCCGCGTCCCGAAACGCGGCGACATTCTCTACAGTGCCGTGGGAGCGACACTCGGCATACCCGCTCTTGTTGACCTTGACGAGTCGTTCTGTTTCCAGCGCCACATCGCCATTTTAAAGCCGGACCTTGAGCGAGTGGATAGTTGCTTCATTCGTTATATGCTGTCCTCGAGGTCCGTATTTGAGCAGGCGTGGTCTTCAGCCACCGGTTCTGCCCAACCAACCGTGCCACTTCGCGCCATTCGCGATTTACCCATTCCCGTTCCCCCTCTGCCTGATCAATGCCGTATCGTGGCCGAACTCGACGCAATTCAGGCGCAAGTTGACTCGTTGAAGCGACTCCAGGCGGAGACGGCGGCGGAATTGGATGCGCTGCTGCCGGCGGTGTTGGATCGGGCGTTTAAGGGGGAGCTGTGAGGACGGCATGACCACGGACCACAGACAACGGACCTGGTGAAAAGATGAAGGCGCAAACACGATTGCATCGCCGCTCAAGCGGCACTCGTTCCTCCCATGATCGGATGGGGCTCGGGTTTTGTCAGATTCGGCGCCGGCTGGTTGTAGGGCGCCGGCCGCCGCTCCCCCAGAGGCATTGGATTCGAAAGGCTGCCTTCCCGAAGGATCATCGTCCCATCCTCCAGCGTTTCGACGCTGCTCCCATCCTGATACTTTTCAATGGTCGGCTTTATCATAGAGCATACTTACACGCGGCGGGTTTGATGTTCAAAGTCATACTCAGTCGAAGCCTGGATTGAGAATATGATTAAGATTAAGAGAAAGAGTAAGATTAAGAGATGGGGAAATGCCCCGGGATGGAAAACGACGAAGTGGGGGACAAAGTGGAGGACGAAGTGTGGGACGGGTGGAATATTGTTGAGCGGCAATGCATAAGATATTTTAACGAAAAGATTGCAAACGGGGTTGACTTAAGGCAAAACTATTAAAATTTACTAGGTCGGCTTTGGAGAAGCGCTTCTCCTAAGAATCGTGACCCATACAGAAAGAGTAACCTGGGGCGGTTGGGGAGACCAGGCCCGCTCGTCAATTCAAGAGAGCGGTAAAGGAGCAGGCTTGTGCCTTCATTCCACAACGGACTCTTCGGGGATTAAGATTAAGAGAAAGATTAAGATTAAGAGCCCCTGCCCCTCCGGCCTTCCAGCTAAACAAGGCCTCTATGACCCCCAGTTTGAGCACGATGCGTGCGGGGTGGGATTTGTGGTCAATATCAAGGGGCGCAGGTCGCGGTCTATTGTCCGGGATGCCATAACCATCCTGATGAATTTGCGCCATCGTGGCGCTTGCGGGTGTGAGAACAATACGGGCGATGGGGCGGGCATTCTGATCCAAACACCTCATCTGTTTCTGCAACAGGCCTGTGAGGAGGCCAAAATCCAGTTGCCGGACGAGAAGCAATATGGGTGCGGCCTGGTTTTTCTACCGCCGATGGCGGAGCACCGGCAGCTTTGCGAGCGCGCGCTGGAGCGGATCGTGCGCGAAGAAGGCCAAACCTTTCTGGGCTGGCGCAGTGTGCCGGTTAACAATGGCGCTTTGGGCGAGACGGCCAAGGCGGCCGAACCGGTGATCCGCCAGGTATTCATTGGACGCCATCCGAAACTGGGGGACGACATGGCGTTCGAACGCAAGCTCTATGTCATCCGGCGCAGGGCCGAGGCGGAGATCCGCTTTGGGAATCCCGAATTTGGCCAATGGTTTTATGTGCCGAGCCTTTCGCACCGGACCCTGGTCTATAAAGGGATGCTCATGGCCGAGCAGCTTGATGCGTTTTTCCCGGAACTGGCCGATCCGCTAATGCAAAGCGCGCTGGCGCTGGTCCATTCGCGGTTCAGCACCAACACCTTTCCGAGCTGGGACCGGGCGCATCCTTATCGCTACGTCGCGCATAACGGGGAAATCAATACGCTGCGAGGCAATATTAATTGGGTGCACGCGCGGCAGGCGCTGTTTCAATCTTCGCTTTTTGGGGATGATCTCAAGAAGATTCTGCCGGTGATCTGCCCGGATGGCAGCGACTCGGCGATGTTCGATAATTGCCTGGAGATGCTGGTGCTGAGCGGACGCAGCCTGCCACACGCGGTCATGATGATGATTCCGGAGCCGTGGCAGCATCATCAGACCATGAGCGACGAGAAAAAGGCGTTCTACGAGTATCATCGCTTTTTGATGGAGCCATGGGATGGGCCGGCTTCGATTTCTTTTACCGATGGCGTGCGCATCGGCGCTGTGCTGGACCGGAATGGGTTGCGGCCATCCCGATATTATGTGACAAAAGACGACACGCTGGTGCTGGCGTCGGAAGTGGGCGTGCTCGATTTTCCGGCGGACCGTATCGAGGCCAAGGGCCGGTTGCAGCCGGGCCGCATGTTGCTGGTGGACACCGAGCAAAAGCGCATCGTTTCGGATGAAGAGCTGAAGCACACGATAGCCACACAGAAGCCGTACCGGGAATGGCTAAATCGCTTCGTGGTGCGGGTGGATGATTTGCCCGAAGCGCCGCCTTTGCCGCCTCCGGACAAGGCAACCCTGGTGCAGCAGCAGCGGGCGTTCGGCTACACGTTTGAAGACGAGCGGTTCATTCTCACGCCAATGGCGACTGACGGTGTCGAGCCACTGGGTTCGATGGGCACAGATACGCCTCTGGCGGTGCTGTCGAACAAGCCGCAGCTACTCTATAACTATTTCAAACAGCTTTTCGCGCAGGTGACTAATCCGCCGATTGATTATCTGCGCGAGGCGATCATAACCTCGACCGAGACAGCGCTCGGAGCGGAGGGTAATTTGCTTGAGCCGACACCTGAAAATTGCCGATTCCTGAAGTTTGAGACGCCGATTCTTTCGAATGAGGAAGTTGCGCAGATTAAGCAGCTAAAGCATCCGGGGTTTAAGGCGGCGGTGTTGCCGATCCTGTTTGGAGCGCGGACGGCCTCGTCCGCGAGCGACCGTAAGGGAGCGCTAAACGGCGCCGAAAGCCAGACAGAACTCGCGAACGAGGCCGTCCGCAGCTCCGGGTCTGAACTCGCGGACGAGGCCGTCCGCGGCTCCGGAGCAGCTCTCGAACAAGCGCTAACCGAACTGTACGCCAAAGCCGACCAGGCCATCATCGAAGGCGCGAACATTCTTTTGCTGTCAGACCGGGACATTTCCAAAGACCGCGCGCCAATCCCCGCACTACTGGCCGTGGCGGGTCTGCACCATCACCTGATCCGATCCGGCACTCGAACTCGTGCCAGCCTGGTTTTGGAATCGGCCGAGCCGCGCGAGGTCCATCATTTTGCGCTGCTGATCGGCTATGGCATCAGCGCGATCAATCCTTACCTGGCTTTCGATACGCTCGATGATTTGATCCAGCAGGGCTTGAGCGAGAAGGTGAGCCGCGAGAAGGCGTTCGCAAATTATATCAAAGCGGCTGTGAAGGGTGTGCTGAAGGTCGCCTCCAAGATGGGCATTTCGACTATCCAAAGCTATCGCGGGGCGCAAATTTTTGAGGCCATCGGGCTGAACTCGAAATTTGTCGAAAAATATTTCACATGGACTCCTTCCCGTGTCGAGGGAATCGGAATCGAAGAAATCGCGCGTGAAGTTTTGCTGCGGCATCAGGCGGCTTTCGGCGAGCGGCAGGATAACGGCCACGTGCTCGATCCCGGCGGCCAGTATCAGTGGCGAAGCGACGGCGAATTCCATCTCTTCAACCCCACCACCATTCACAAACTTCAGCAAGCCGTCCGCAACAACGATTACAAAGCTTTCAAGGAATACTCGACGTCAGTGAACGAACAGGCGCGCAACCTATGCACGCTGCGCAGCCTGTTCGAGATCAAGTTCTCCGCCAAACCGATCCCGATTGACGAGGTTGAGCCCGTCGAAAGCATCATGCGCCGCTTTAAATCCGGCGCGATGAGCTACGGCTCGATCAGCCAGGAGGCGCACGAGACGCTGGCCATCGCCATGAACCGCATCGGCGGCAAGAGCAATACGGGAGAAGGCGGCGAAGACCCGCAGCGATATGTGCCGCTGCCGAACGGCGATTCAAAAAACAGCGCCATCAAACAGGTGGCCTCGGGAAGGTTCGGGGTGACGAGCCTTTATTTGATCAACGCACACGAGCTGCAAATCAAAATGGCGCAGGGGGCAAAGCCGGGTGAAGGCGGCCAATTGCCCGGACACAAAGTCTATCCCTGGATCGCGCGGGTTCGGCACTCCACACCAGGTGTCGGTCTTATCTCCCCTCCCCCGCATCACGACATTTACTCGATCGAGGACCTGGCCCAACTCATCCACGATCTCAAAAATGCCAACCACGAGGCGCGCATCAGCGTGAAGCTCGTGGCTGAGGTCGGTGTGGGCACCATTGCAGCCGGTGTAGCCAAGGCCCATGCGGATGTCGTTCTGATCAGCGGCCATGACGGCGGAACGGGCGCATCGCCGCTGACCTCCATCAAACACGCCGGCGTGCCGTGGGAACTGGGGCTGGCGGAGACGCATCAAACCCTTTTGCTAAACAACCTGCGTGGCCGAATCGCGGTCGAGGTGGACGGCCAGCTAAAGACCGGGCGTGACGTGGTGATAGCTGCGATGCTCGGTGCTGAAGAATTTGGGTTTGCTACTGCGGCGCTGGTGTCGATGGGCTGCATTCTGATGCGTGTGTGCCACAAGAACACTTGCCCGGTGGGAGTAGCGACGCAGGATCCCCGGCTGAGAAAGCATTTTATGGGCAAACCGGAACACGTAGTGGCTTTCATGCGGTTTATTGCGCAGGAGGTTCGGGAATTGATGGCCCAACTGGGCTTCAAGACACTGAACAACATGGTTGGGCGCAATGATCGCCTTGAGATGGCCGGGGCGGTTGCGCACTGGAAGGCGCGCGGACTTGATTTCTCGAGCATTCTTTATCAGCCGGAAATTTCGCCGTTCGTGAAGCGTTTTTGCCAGGAACTTCAGAATCATGAGCTGGATAAAACGCTCGATCGCCAAATGCTCCTGCGTTTGTGCGAGCCGGCCGTGGCTCGACGCGAGCCGGTCCGAGCCACGCTGCCAATCCATAATTCCAATCGCGTGGTTGGGACGATGGTGGGCAGTGAGATCACGCGGCGCCACGGCGCCGCGGGCCTGCCTGAAGACACCATCCGGCTGCGGTTCAAAGGCTCAGCAGGCCAGAGCTTTGGCGCGTTTATGCCCAAAGGCGTCACGTTCGAGCTTGAGGGCGACGCCAACGATTACTTCGGCAAGGGGCTCTCCGGCGCAAAGCTGATGGTTTATCCTCCCCGAGGCTCAACCTTTGCTCCCGAGGAAAACATCATCATCGGCAACGTGGCGTTCTATGGCGCGACGAGCGGCGAGGCCTACATAGCGGGGGTGGCCGGCGAACGATTTTGCGTGCGCAATTCCGGTGTCAATACCGTGGTCGAGGGTATTGGCGCGCATGGCTGCGAATATATGACCGGCGGTCGGGTGGTGGTCCTGGGCAGGACCGGCAGGAATTTCGCAGCGGGAATGTCGGGAGGCATCGGTTATGTGTTGGACATGCAGGGCGACTTCGCCAGCCGCTGCAACCTGGAGATGGTGTCGCTCGGGCCGGTGGAGGACGACGAGGAAATCACCGAACTCAAACAAATGATCGAGCGCCACGAGGAATACACCGGCAGCCGCCGGGCGGCCTCGATCGTCGTTTCCTGGGAAGAGTTCCTGCCGAAATTCGTAAAGGTGCTGCCGAAGGATTACGCGAGGGTGCTGGCAGCGTTAAGCAAGGTGCAAGAGTCCGGTTTGAGCGGTGAAGACGCAGTGATGGCGGCGTTTGTGGAGAATACAAGGGATGTGGCGAGGGTGGGTGGGGGATAGGCTTTCTTAATCTTAATCTTTCTCTTAATCTTAATCCCCTCCATTCAACCTAATCTTAATCTTAATCTTCTTCTCAACCTCTCTCTAAATCCCAATCCTAATCCAAAACCAAACAAACCCTATGCCCATCATCCGTTTCGATCACGAAAAGCTCACTGTGTACCAACGCTCCCTCCAATTCATCGGCTGGGCGACGACACTTCTGGAACGTATCCCTGCAAAGCTCTCGGTTCATGGACAACTGGATCGCGCGTCAACATCCATACCCTTGAACCTTGCCGAAGGAAACGGGCGCTATAAAGCAAGCGACCGGTGTCATTTCTTCGACATCGCTCGAGGCTCGACACTGGAATGTGCTGCGGCTCTGGATGTGCTGGTGGCGAAAAGGCTGGCGACGGCTGAAGACGTTGACCCGGGTAAGGCCACGCTGGCAGAAATGGTTTCGATGGAAGTTGGTTTGATTAAGAGTAACTCGGAAGATCGTTTGTACGAGGATCCGGTTCCGTATCGGGTTTCGGGAGAAGCGAAGCTGGGTTAAAAGCAGATAGAGGACGATTTGAGGGATTAAGATTAAGATTAAGAGAAAGATTAAGATTAAGAGTCGAAGCCGATGGGCAAGCCAACAGGTTTTTTAGAATTTAGCCGCGAACTACCCCCCGAACTCGCGCCGCTCCAGCGCATTCGGAACTGGGACGAGTTCCACCTGCCTTTCGACGAGCCCAAGCTTCGCTCGCAAGGAGCCCGGTGCATGGACTGCGGCACGCCCTTTTGCCATACGGGCCAAGTGCTGGCAGGGGCCGCATCCGGTTGCCCGATCAATAATCTGATCCCTGAATGGAACGACCTTGTTTTTCGCGGCAAATGGGACGAGGCGTTACGGCGGCTGCATAAGACGAATAATTTCCCGGAGTTCACCGGGCGAGTATGTCCAGCGCCATGCGAAGGCGCTTGCGTGTTAGGGATCATCGAGCCGCCGGTGACCATCAAAAGCATTGAATGTGCTATCGCCGATCGCGGTTGGGAAAATGGATGGATTACACCAGAACCACCCGCAGCTCGCACAGGCAAACGCGTGGCGGTAGTCGGCTCGGGGCCGGCAGGTCTTTCCTGTGCCGCGCAACTGAACAGGGCCGGTCACCTGGTGACCGTGTATGAAAGGGCCGACCGGATTGGGGGACTGCTCATGTATGGCATCCCCAATATGAAGTTGGACAAGTCGGTCGTGCAGCGGCGCATAGACTTGCTCGCCAGTGAGGGGGTGCAGTTCGTGACGCGCTGCGAGGTCGGCAAGGATTTGCCGGCGCGAAAGCTCATTGATGATTTTGACGCTGCTGTTCTTTGCGGGGGTGCAACCAAGCCTCGCGATTTGCCTGTGGAAGGGCGGAATCTCAAAGGCGTCCATTTAGCAATGGATTTCCTGACGCATAACACCAAAAGCCTGCTGGATCGCTCGAAAAACGGCGGCTTTATCTCGGCTACGGGAAAAGACGTGGTCGTGATTGGTGGCGGAGATACCGGCACTGATTGCGTGGGCACCTCGCTTCGGCACGGCTGCCGAAGCCTGATCCAACTCGAAATTCTTCCCAGGCCTCCGGAGGACCGGCCTGCCGATAATCCATGGCCGCAGTGGCCGCGTATTTACCGCGTGGACTACGGCCAGGAAGAGGCGGCGGCGCTCTTTGGCGAAGATCCGCGGCGGTTCCGCGTCACCGTTCCCCGCTTCATAGGCGATGAGCAAGGAAACGTCAAAGGCGTGCGCACGGTTCACGTGGATTGGAAAAAGGACGAACAGGGCCGGATGATCCCCCTCAATGTGCCTGGCACAGAACAGACTTTGCCCGCGCAACTGGTTCTCCTGGCGATGGGCTTTCTGGGTCCCGAGGATACCTTGCTCGACCAGTTGGAGATTGAGCGCGACCCGCGCTCGAACGCCAAAGCCGAGTTCGGAAAATTCGCCACGAATATCAAAGGTGTTTTTGCCGCCGGCGACATGCGCCGGGGCCAGAGCCTTGTGGTATGGGCTATCAATGAAGGCCGCGCCGCCGCCCGCGAATGTGACCGCTACCTGATGGGGCAGACGAACCTGCCGTAACGGGAGCGCAGGTTTCGGGCCCTATGCCACCAGCATTTTAATCCCGTAGGGATGAAAGAGAATAGCCCAGCGTTTCAACGCTGGGTTCGAGCAGTCGAGGGGCGCGAGTCCCGTAGGGACGATAGAGGAAGTGGTTCTGCCGTCCCTAACGGGACTAATTCCACCTCCGTCACGAAGAACCCAGCGTTGAAACGCTGGGCTATTTTCTGTCGTCCCTACGGGACTAAGACCAAACAACTGCGCTATAAAGAAGACTGGAATTCTAGGTTATCAGCCTACTTTTTGCGGGAGCGGGTCCTGGATCTGGCGTGAGTCACTTCCTCGATCAGCAGCGAACTCATCCAATGTGGATGTTCTCTGCTATCCACCACCATCACGTAAGTGCCACGGGGGCTGATGTAAATGAAATCGGGGTGCGGCACGCTATGAACCTTGCCGCTAACCAGGCGCAGGGAGTAAGGCCGAAACGGCACTGCCTGATTTAGTTCCCGAATGGCTTCGATGACCATAGGCACACCTTTGCCCCGCGAGGACTAACAGTCAATACCAAAACAAGAGAAATTGGCTTTTTTCAGTCACTTCTGGTATTTTTTATACATGGCAGCAGTAGTGGAAAAACCCGCCAAGCGCTGGACGTACGAAGAGTATTACAGGCTTGAGGATGACCAGCGCTACGAAATTATTGATGGCAATCTCCTAATGGCCCCTGCCCCCGACATCTGGCACCAGAATTGGAGTCGTGACCTCTCCTGGCTGATCGTGGGACACATGAAGCAGCACAAGCTCGGTACCGTGTTTATTGCCCCGGTGGACGTCGTGCTCGACAAGCACAACACTGTGCAGCCCGACATCGTCTTCATCGCAACGCCCAACCTGTCCATCATCCAGCGCCGCGCAATCTTCGGGGTGCCGGATCTCGTTGTTGAATTGGTTTCACCTTCGAGTGTCAGACGCGACCGCTATGACAAAAAGTCACTTTATGCACGTTTTGGGGTAAAGGAATACTGGATCGGCGATCCCGCCAATCGTTCGCTTGAGGTTCTTACGCTCAAAAATGGCGAATACGAGCTTTATTGCTCCGTAGAAAATACCGGGAAACTCACGTCACTGGTGCTGACTGGTCTGGAACTGGATCTCTCCGAACTAAAATAACAGGGCGCTTGCCGCCGGCCCTTTTCTAAGGTCTCCCTAGATTTTTCTGGCCTGTTCAGCCAACCCACAGTAGATTGCACCCCCTGTGATTTTAATAGTCCGTACCGATGAGCGGCCTGCCCGATAACGAACTCGATTTGGAGAAGCTGTTTCTGCCTGCCTGGGCCCAGGAACCTTCCAGCGCCAAGTACGCCAATTACCAGGGGGGCGAGGAAACGAGCGACCGCCGGGGCGATCGCCGGGACCGACGCGGGCCACGCCCGTCACGCCGTGACCGCCCGCCCCGGGCCCCTGGCGACGAGCACCGGCCACGCCGAGAAGGAGACCGGCGGCGGCCCGAAGGCCAGCGTCCACAGGCCAGACGGCCCGACGCGCCGATCGATGGCGCGCCGCCGCAGGGCGGCCCGCGCCAAAGGGGCCGCTCCCGCTTCCGTAGGCCCGAGGGTGTGCGTCCCGAAGGCCCACGGCCTGCGCCGATTCCATTGCCCGATTTGGATGTCAGCATCCTTCCCGAAGAGAAAGGGGTGGAATCCCTGGCGCGTCAGATCAAAATGACTGGCCGCGCTTATCCACTTTTCGACATTGCCCAATTGATCCTCCAAAAACCGGAGCGGCACGCATTTGCATTTAGCGTGAAAAAGAATGCCGAAGGCAACCCAATGCAGCCTCTGTTCGGGTGTGCACTGGACGATACGATCTGGCTCTCAGAGGAGGAGGCGATCGCTCACGTCCTGCGGAAGCACTTTGGAACATTTTACCAGGCTGAACGCACTGCCACCGAGCCGCCGAAGGGAAAATATACTTTCGTCGCTCAGTGCGGCATGAGCGGAATTATTCTGGGACCGCCTAATCATCACGATTATCAAAACCAACTTCGAAAACTCCACTCGGACCGTTTCTCCCGGATGCCGTTCGAGGTGTATAAATCGCGCATCAAAATCGTGCGGGATGAGGCCGTGGTGAAAAAGTGGATCGAAGACCAAAGCTGGCGGACCGAATATGTATGCCTGAACATGCCTGAGCCGCTGAAGCTGGCGAACATGGAAGCCGTGGAGAAGCACTTCCGGGAGACCCACAAGGAGAACATCATCAAGCCGCTCGAATCTCAGACCTTGAGCGGCACAGCAGCTCGCGCACTGCGCAGTCCGGGGCTGACGCGGCTGGTTCGCAGCCTATGGGAAGATCAGCGACGCTTTCCGCTTCAAATTGCCACAACGCTAAGCCAGCAATTTGCGTCACACGGCCTGCAGTTCTTCAAGGTCAACAGAACGATTACTCACGTCTCCGTAGCCAGACCGCATTATCTGGATCTGGAAGCCACTCCGGTTTCCGATGGTGTGCGCAGAATCGTCGAGTACATCAACGCGCACACCAAATGCTCGCGCAGGCAGCTCGTCGAAACGCTTGCTCCCGATAACGTAGGACAGGCGTCCCGCCTGTCCCCGCCGGCCGATGCGGCCTCCCCTGCTCCGGCACCTGCGGAACCAGGAGCTGCCCCAGCCCCAACCGCGGCGGCGTCCAGCGCTCCTGCCACCACTCCAGGGCCGACTCCCGAGCAGACCGCCATCATTGCCGATCTCCACTGGCTCATTCACCAAGGCCACGTCATTGAGTTCGCCAACGGCACACTCGACACGGCGAAAAAGCCGCTGCCCAAGCCGCCCAAACCAGAACCCAAGTCACCTGAGCCTGCTCCGGAGGCTTCCGCAACCGCCCAATCTGCCGAGCCAACCGCTGATGCCAGCCTAACTGCTGTAACTGATCCACCAGAAGCGACAGCTCCTCCAACGGAACCTTCCGCCTCAGCAGAGATTTCACCAGATCATGCCCCGGCTGACCCTCCGAGTTCCACAATCGAAGCAGCGCCCTCTCTCGAAAACCCATCCTCCGTCTCACCATCCGCATCTGAGTTTCCTGCGGACCATTCCTCACCTGCCGCAGCCTCCCAGCCCGAACTAGCGTCACCAACCGCCCAAACCGAGCCACCCGCCTGATCGCACGTTGCGCCAGGCCAATCTCAGAGAAAAGAACGAGGATTAAGATTAAGAGAAAGATTAAGATTAAGACGAGCGCTCCCGCGGCCTCCTGAGCGCCACTTCACGAATTCACGTTTCACGACTCCAGCATCACCCCCCAGTTAACTCAGTTAACCACATTAAACTAATTAACTTTTCAGCGAACCAATGCCCTTCTCAAAACTAGGCCTTTCCAATCCGATGCTCGAAGGCGTCAAGGCCATGGGCTACGTCGAGCCGACTCCCATCCAGCTCCGAGCCATACCGCTGATCCTGGACGGTCGGGACGTGATCGGCAGCGCCCAGACCGGCACCGGCAAAACAGCAGCCTTTGCCCTGCCGATCCTTTCTCAAATCGGCCAGCACAATCCTCATCCTCGGGTCCTCATTCTCGAACCAACGCGCGAGCTGGCCGCCCAGGTCGAAACTGCCATCCGCGATTTCGCCCGTTTCACTAATTTGCGCACAGTCGTTTTGTTCGGCGGGGTAGGCTATGGCCGGCAGATTGATGCGCTTAAGAGCGGGGTGGACGTTATCGTCGCTACGCCTGGCCGACTGCTCGATCATCTTCACCAGGGGACCTGCCGTCTTGACCGCATCCAGTTTCTTGTCCTCGATGAAGCCGATCGAATGTTGGACATGGGTTTTCTGCCGGACGTCCGCCGGATTGTCGAACGGTGCCCACGCAACCGGCACACTTCCTTGTTCTCGGCCACAGTCCCGCCGGAAATCGAAACCCTAATCCGTTGGGCCATGCGCAACCCGGAGACCGTCGAAATCGGCGCGCGCCGCTCTCCAAAAGAAAGCGTTAAACATGTCATTTATCCTGTCTCAGAATCCCAGAAGACGGACCTCGCGCTCGAGTTGCTAAAGCGGATGAACTACGACTCAGTCATTGTCTTTTGCCGCACCA
Source organism: Verrucomicrobiota bacterium (assembly GCA_003176045.1). Taxonomy (GTDB): domain Bacteria; phylum Verrucomicrobiota; class Verrucomicrobiia; order Limisphaerales; family UBA8199; genus PSRM01. Next base: position 44,053 of record PSRM01000032.1, read on the forward strand.
AACACGGAGCCGATCGCGTCGCCCATTTGCTAAAACGGCACAATCATTCCGTAGCCGTGCTGCACTCGAATCGCACCCAGCGCGAGCGAGAACAGGCCCTGCGCGGATTCCGCGACGGGCGCTACGAAGTGCTGGTGGCCACCGACATCGCCGCTCGCGGCCTCGACATCGCTGACGTGAGCCATGTTGTGAACTACGATGTCCCGCAGCATCCCGAGGATTACGTGCATCGGATTGGCCGTACCGGGCGGATGGAAGCCGCCGGCGACGCCCTGACTATAATGGTTGCGGAGGACGCCCGCCATGTGAACGCCATCGAACGGTTCATCGGCCAAAAAATCCCTCGCGTGAAAATCGAAAAATTTGATTACAAATACACCGCGCTGTTCGAGGAAGGCAAGCCCGGCCAGCCCGGCGGTTTCGCCCGCGCCCGCGGCGCCCGCGTCCGCGGCGGTTACTTCTTCGGCCCGGCCCGGCGCAGGCGCTAGGAGCGCCGAACTCCGTTTCGGCACGGCGGAAAATGAACAACAAAGGAACAAAGAAGCAAAAATCAATCTCTCCTTTGTCTGTTTTCAAAAGGATCAGGGATGACGAGATAGAGAAGCGCATCAAAGAACTTCGGTCCGGCTTAGTGAAAGCCATTCCGTTGGAGCAAGTCAAACGTCGGATCGAAGCCCGATTTCACTGGTGAGCGCGACACCGCCTCCAATCCCGACGACATTTTGACCGTCTCGCGCTAGCTTTGCCCCGCACCATTTATTCCTTTCCATGCCCGCCGCTATTTTTCTCGACCGCGATGGCACTTTAATCGAGGAAAGGAATTATTTGTCCCGCCCGGACCAGGTCGTCGTGTTCCCGGGAGCCGGCGCGGCGCTGAAGTGTCTCCAGGACGCTGGTTTCAAATTGTTTATAGTTTCCAATCAATCCGGCGTAGGCCGCGGTTATTTTACCCTGGAGGATGTCGAACGCGTAAACCAATACCTTTCCACGCTGCTTGGAAAAGAGGGTGTTCGCGTGGAGAAAATCTATGTCGCACCCGAGGCGCCAGAGATGCCGAGCCGTGGCCGCAAACCTTCGCCGCAGTTTTTGTTCGATGCCCGCGACGAATTCGGCCTGGATTTAGCTCAAAGTCACATGATTGGAGATAAGCTGATTGACCTGGAGTGCGGCTGGAATGCCGGGGTCAAACAGTGCATCCTCGTGCGCACTGGTTATGGAGCGGAGCTGGAAAGGACAAAGAAGGACAAGCTGGCGCGAGCGATTGTGGTGGATGATCTGGCGGCTGCGGCGAGAAGGATTCTGGGGCTGTGATGCGGTCGGAGCGCGGCATTTATGCCGCTTCAACGTTCGAACTAACCAGCGGGCCTGTATCGAATTGGCCGTGGCCATTGTTTTGTGCGGTGAAGCGGCATAAATGCCGCGCTCCGTTCGCTTAAATTTTTCTGTCCCTAAATTTTTCTGTCAGTTTATCATCTGGCTCGAATGTTTCCGGCAATCAAATCGGTCCACTTTGTAGGCATCTGTGGCACCGCCATGGCCTCGGCGGCGGCCGCCCTTCAAGAAAAAGGCCTAAAGGTCACTGGCTCGGACCAGAACGTCTATCCTCCGATGTCCACGTTTCTGGCGGAACGCCGGATCGAAGTGATCTCGGGCTATGCAGAGCAAAACCTGGCTCATAAACCAGACCTGGTAGTCATCGGCAACGCGATCTCCCGAGGCAACCCGGAAGCTGAATTCGTCCTGGATCATAAACTGCCGTACTGCTCCCTGCCCGAACTGCTGAAGGCGTTCTTCATCCGGGGAAAACGTTCCCTGGTTGTCACCGGCACTCATGGCAAAACGACCACCACGTCGCTTTTGACCTGGGTGTTCGAGCACAACGGACTAAACCCCAGCTTCCTCATCGGCGGCATCCCGAACAACTTCAGCCAGGGCGCTCGTTTCACCGACAGCGAATGGTTCATCATCGAAGGCGACGAATACGACACCGCGTTCTTCGATAAGCGCAGCAAATTCGTCCATTACCTGCCCGAAGTCGCCATCATTAACAACATCGAGTTCGATCACGCCGACATTTTCCCCGACCTCGATTCGATCAAGACGTCGTTCAAACATTTCATCCGCCTGATTCCGCGAAACGGGTTGCTACTGGGAAACGGCGACGACGCCAATCTGGCGCCTCTTTTGGAAGTCAGACATTGCCCGGTGAAACGGTTTGGCCTGGGCGAATCCAACGCCGTTCAGGCTTTCAACATTCGTTATGGCCCCACGGCGACGGAATTTGAAATCCCGAGCTTCAAGTTCAGGACGAATTTCCTCGGCGAGTTGAACGTTCGCAACGCATTGGCCGTTGTCGCCTGCGCTAAGCATTGCGGTCTTAAGAACCATCAGATTCAATCCGCGTTTGATACCTTCAAAGGCATCAAACGCCGGATGGAAGTTCGCGGAATCGCGCGCGGGGTTACTGTGATTGATGATTTCGGCCATCATCCCACCGCCATCCGCGAGACCCTGCGCGCCTTGCGGATCAAATATCCCCGCCAAAAGCTATGCGCCATTTTCGAGCCGCGCAGCAACACCACGCGCCGGAACGTTTTCCAGTCCGAGCTGCGGGACGCTTTTGCCGACGCGGACTCGGTCATCGTTTCAGAAATCGCCCGCCTCGAACTGCTGGCGCCCACGGAGCGGCTCGACCCTCAAAAACTGATGCAGGAGTTGAAGCAGACCGGCAAGGCTGCCTCGTATCTGCCAGATGTGGACTCAATCATTGCGCACGTCGCGAAGAATGTGGAAGGCGGCGAAATCGTCGTCGTTTTCAGCAATGGTGGCTTCGGCGGAATCCACGGGAAGCTGCTGGAGCGATTGGGCCGCCTCTGACAAACACCAAGCTCCAAACACCAAACACCAAGCTCCAAACACCAAACACCAAGCTCCAAACACCAAACACCAAG
>PSRM01000253.1 GCA_003176045.1 Verrucomicrobiota bacterium
GAGGGGTTTCCGGCATTTTGGAGCTTGGTGTTTGGAGCTTCTCTGGTGTTTGGTGTTTGGTGTTTGGTGTTTGGGATTTCGAGGTTCGTGTGATGGCTGCTGATTTGCTTGGGGTGGAGGCGCTTCATGCACATCGTCCACGTTATTACGCGTTTGATCGTTGGCGGGGCTCAAGAAAATACCATCGCCTCCGCGCTGGGGCTAAAGCAGAAGGCCGATGTGCGCGTCAGTCTTATCTCCGGTCCTGCCAGTGGGCCCGAAGGCTCGCTGCAAGACGTGTTTGCGGAACATCCCGGACTGTTGATGATTGTTCCTGCACTGGTTCGTCCCATTCATCCCTGGAACGATTTTCTTGTGCTCCGGCGGCTCAGGAAGATTTTTCGAGAGCAGAAGCCGGACATCGTCCACACGCATAGTGGCAAAGCAGGCGTGCTCGGCCGGCTGGCAGCCGCGCGAGCCGGGGTGCCGATCATCGTCCACACTATTCATGGGCCTTCTTTCGGCCCGTTTCAAGGGGCGATTGCTAATGCCCTCTTCCGCCGCGCTGAGTTGGTTGCGGGCCGTGTCACGACGCATTTTGTGACTGTTGCTGACGCCATGCGAGATCAGTACCTGGCCGCGGGCATCGGACGGCCTCAGCAGTACACGACCGTTTACAGCGGATTTGATCTCGAACCTTTTCTCACTGCGAAAAATGATCCCGATCTGCGTGCGCGCTTTGGGATTGGAGTGGAGGACGTTGTCGTTGGAAAGATCGCCCGGCTCTTTAAACTCAAAGGCCATGACGATCTCATGGATGTTGCCCCCGAGGTTGTCAGGAATTTTCCGAAGATAAAGTTCTTGCTGGTGGGTGACGGCAACCTGCGCAGCCGCCTTGAAGCTCGTGCCCGCGCTCTGGGTCTGGAGAGACAGTTCATTTTCACCGGACTTGTGCAGCCGGGACAAGTCGCTCAGTTGGTGGGCATCATGGACATGGTGATTCACCTCTCGGCCCGCGAGGGTTTGGCGCGCGCGTTGCCCCAGGCGTTGGCCGCCGCAAAGCCGGTCATAGCGTACGACTGCGACGGCGCCCGGGAGGTCTGCATACGGGATGAAACGGGCTTTTTGTTACGCAGAGGGGACAAGCAAGGTCTGAGTGATTCCCTGGTTCGATTAGCGAAAGATTCTGGGATGCGGCGGCGCCTCGGAACTCGGGGGCAGGGATTCGTAAAAGAGCGCTTCGCAGTAGAACGAATGGTGGAAGATTTGTACGCGCTCTATAAGCGATTGGCAGCGGAGCGACCTGGTTTGGCAGCGCTCTCTCATTAACACCGTGGCGTTCGAACCTTTCCAGAAATTCCGTAGCCGACGTAGTCAGCGCCTCCTAATCCCGTCAGGGATGGTTCAAGGTGGAAAGTGGAATAAGTCCCGTAGGGACGGCAGAACCATTTCTCTGTCGTCCCTACGGGACTGGGGCACGGCTACTTTCGATTCATGTCTACGCGATCACGCGAAGGGATCACTGATTCTTCGCGAACAATTTCCCCGGCAACTGCCGGATGAGCCGTTTCATCTCCAGACTGAGCAAGGCAACCGAGACCGCGGAGGTCGGGAGGCCGCTTTTCCGAATCACCTCGTCAATGTTGATCTCTTCGTGATCGAGCGTGTCATAAACCTTCTGTTCACTTTCAGAAAGTTCAAGGGCAGGCAGCGTGCCGGTTTGGCTGGCGCCGGCTGGACGATTGGCGGCAGGAAACAGATATTCAAATTCGGTAAGAATATCTTCTGCGCCTTCGCATAATTTCGCGCCTTTCTTGATGAGGTCATGGCAGCCTTTGCTTCGCGGCGAATCAATCCGGCCAGGAACGGCAAACACTTGCCTGCCGTACTCGACTGCAAAGTTCGCCGTGATAAGCGCGCCGCTCGTCAGGTTCGCTTCGACTACGACTGTGCCGAGAGTCATGCCCGCTACAATGCGATTGCGAATCGGAAAGGATTGTTTGTCCCCGGGCCGATTAAAAGGAAACTGCGTAATCAGGGCGCCGTTGGCCGCGATCTGTTCAAAGAGCTTCGCGTTCTCAGGCGGCGCGACCAAATTTATGCCCGTCCCGAGCACGGCGATGGTCCGTCCTTTCGCGCTCAATGCTCCCTGGTGCGCGGCGGAATCGATTCCCCGCGCCGCTCCGCTGACCACAGTTACACCCAGGTAAGCCAATTGATAGGAGAGCTTTCGGGCGACCTCGATGCCGTAATGCGTTGTCAGGCGCGAACCCACCATGGCGATGCTGTTTTTGTCCTTGGGTAGCAGGTCGCCTTTGACATAGAGAACGATCGGCGGATCATAAATTTGGCGCAACATCTCGGGATACTCCGGGTCCGCCTGGGTCACGATACGGCAGCCGAACTCGGCGATGCGCTTCAATTCGGCATCCAGCCCAATAGTCTGTTCCCAGCGTGCGATCGCTTCGGCAGTGTCTTCGCCGATGTTCCTGACTCGACGCAATTCGCTCCTGGAAGCGCGCAGGACTAAAGGCGCATCGCCAAAGTGCTCTAAAAGCTGGCGCACTCGCACTGGCCCTACGCCTTCGATGAGGTTCAGGGCGACGAGTGCTTCGCGGGAGTCCATGCCAGTCATCAGTCCAAAGTCTAAAGTCCAAAGTCCAAAGTCGGAAACCCAAAGTCCGGAGCGGACAGTCCATCCGCACTCTTTACGTTTCGCGTTTCACGTTTCATACCCTACTCATTCCTCAACGCAGCCAGCAATTCCCCGCGCAAGGCGTATCGAGTAGCAAGCCAGGTCCAAAGAACACCGTTTAGGAGCACTGCACCAAGAGTCAAGCTGAGCGAGCGAATCGGCAGGTGAGAGCCGGGCGTAAGGAGGGAAGGCAAAACGGCTACGAGTGCTGCGCAGAGTCCGATAGCCAGGCCCAACCCAAGCAGAAACCCGTGTTCGGCTAGCACCAGCCGGCGCAGTTGACGGCGGCGGAAACCCAGGGCCAGCAACAAGGCCAACTCTCCGCGGCGTTCCAGCACGTTGCGTAGCACTACCACTCCGAGCCCAGCGCTGCCCAGCAGCAGGCCCAGCCCGCCCAGGACCTGGAAGGTTCCAAGATAAGTGTTCTCCACGGCGTTGAACGCGTTAAGCCGTTGTGCGGCGGGAGTCAGTTGCAGGCCCGTGTCCTGCAATTCACGAGTCAGAGAGGCTGAGACGCGGGAGACGACATTCGAGGGGGCATCCACGAGAAACATCCGGTGCCCGCTCTCGTTCGGAAAGCGTTTCACGAACTCAGCTTCGTCAATGATGAGACTGCCTTGCAAAACGGAGTTTGCCAGCGCGCCAACCAAACGAACTTTGAAGGTCCGGCCCTGTTCGTCGGTGTAGTCGAGCGTGTCCCCGAGCTTCTTTCCGAGCGCCCATTCAATGGAATTGGCGTCGGCGATGGCGGGGACGGGGGTGGAGGGAGGGAGTTGGGAGATGGGAGTTGGAGAAGAGGCCGTGTTGCGTGTTGCGTGTTGCGTGAGGAGCGCCCAGCGGGAGGCGCGGTCGAGGCCTTTGGCGGCTTTGGTGAGTGTAAAGCGACCCGTGAGCCGGTCCGGGTTTACGCCGAGCAGACGGGGTTTTTGTGCGCGGTTTAGATTGAGGCAACTGGCCTCATCGCCGGCATGGAGACGGAAAGGCACCACGTGAACGCCCGTAAGGTCCTGCGGGTTGAGGCCCAGCGATTCGCGGCCGGACTTGCTGTTCAGATCATAAAGGATGGGCAGAGTGGATTCGCCGATAAGCGCGAAACCGCCTGTGCCTGAAGAACGTGCGGCGGCGTCCGGGTTGGCGTCGAGCCGGAACACGCCAATGGCAACGATGACGAAGCATCCGCAGGCCAGCAGGGCGATGGTCGCGAGACTGCGGTTTCGGCGGCGGGCGGCGGAGCGAAGGGCGAGCGTGAAACGTGAAACGTGAAACGTGATGGGTGTTGCGTGTTGCGTGTTGCGTGTTTCGTGTTTCGTGTTGGTAGAAATATGTGCAAGGCGCTTGAGCCAGGCGGAAGCGATGCCGAGTCCGGAAATAAGCAGCAAAGTGCCTGCGCTGAAGAACGCCTCCGCATTCGCAGTCTCGCCCTTGAGCAAAGTCCACCCGAGCATCGCCAAGCCGACTATTGCTGCGCCGAGCGGAAACCAGCGCAAAACCTGGACCCTTAACCCTTGCTTTGGACTGGAAACCTTGAACTTTGAACCTTGAACCTTGAACCTTGAACTTTCAGCATCACCCGCCAGCAGATCGATCACCGTTTTCTTGGCTTGTCTGCGCAACGTGAACCAGATCGTGATGATCGCCACAACCGTGCTGGCGCAGAGACCTATTCCCAGGCTCGCGGCTGTGATATGGAACTCAAGCAACGCGCCTCCAACGGCAGTCCGCCAGATGGTGGTCAGCCCCCGGAGCATGACCTTTGCGAAAAAAATGCCTCCGAAAGCTCCGAGTATGCCTCCTAGCAATGCAAGAACGGCTCCTTCCTTTAGAAGCATGCGACGCACCTGTTTGCTAGTGAATCCAATGGCCAACAATGTGCCCGTTTCTTCCGAACGTTGTTCGAGCCCGAATTGAAATAGTAGCGCCATCAACAGGAGCGCGGCTACAACCAGAAAGAAGCTAAAGCCTATGAAAAGCTGTCCGAAGTCCTGAGATTGCGTTGCGGCTTTGAATGCTTGCTCGCGGACGGGCTCGATGCGGAGACCCAGATCGGACGGGTCAATGCCAGTTTGCAAATTATGACTAATACCGTCGCGGCGTGAATTCATTTCCAGATCGAAACCCATGCCGAAGCGCGTCAGATGCTCGAGTGGAATGCTGGTATCGAACACTGGATAGCGAATTGCCGTGACCGAGCCGAACCGATTCGCCCACATAGCCTGTCCAGCCGCTAGCGTGACGAATGCCTTGGGCGTCCCACGATGCCGTTTCCAGTAAGCTTCGTCCTTATCGCGCATCTTATAAACTAGCGGAAATCCCGCGTCCCAATCATGCGTGGACTCAGCGGTCGCGACGCCGGGGAATTCCGGCATGAGGGTGCGATCGGCATAGATTCCTTTAAGCGGCACGATGCTGTGGACGCGAAAAGAATTCGTGCGCTCAATCAATTGGCTTCCTGAATCCGCTACGAAAAAGGACAGCCGAATTGAGTCACCCGGCTTTACTTGAAGATCGTCCGCGAGCCACTCGTTGACCAGTATTTCGTCGTCGTGCATTTCAGCCGGCACGATCGGCTCATTGGCCGCAGTCACCATAGAGTATGGGGCCGCATTAGTTCCTGCCTCGATCATGTTGGCCAAATATGTCAGAACCATTGTCGGCTGGCGGCCTTCCTCCTCGGGGAGCAACCGAGCAACATCAACTATCGGGCGTTCAAGGAAAATTCTGGAACTGGTGATCTCCACGAACGGCGGCACCAGGCCGCCGTTGGTTGCTGGCAGCGGCAACTGGACAGCCTTGACGGATAACCCGGCATCTTCAGGAGTCCAAGCGACTTTCAGACGATCATTTAAAGGTTTTAAGGCTGAGGGATCGGGGATCAGGATTACCTTTTCAGCCCTGATCACTGTTGCAAGGCGCGCAACTGGGCTATCCAGGTCAGCGTAAGAACCTCTCGATCTGGTTTGGCCGACTTGCAAAGAAAAAGGGCGGCGCGGAGCACGGCTGAGCAGCCAGTCTGCGAACCTGTTGCGCTGCTTGTCCCATCTGCCGGGCTTTCGCTCCGAATAAAGACCGGAGTAAACCATCACATTGGCGCGCCCCTGAATTCCCATTTTCTCTGCGAGGAAGTCCAACGGCAGAAACAGATTTGCTGGAGGCAATGGCTGTGCCGAGAGGCTGAAGTCGCCGAGCGTCTGAGGTGAAACGATGGCCCCGATTCTGAGGCGAAGAGCTACCGAGCCCTGGTTGCGTGGGCTGATCGCCGCATCCATACCCAAAGCGGTGGGTTTTTGGATGCGCACGATGATTTCATCTCCGGGTTTCGCGGCGAGCTGTTGGGCCAGGGTTTCGTTGATGAATGCGACCAGGCCGGAACTCCACGACGCAAAAACCTGGTTTCGGAGTTCGATTTGATTCAGACCCTCTTGATCGGGCGGGACACCCGACAGAAGTGGGAATGGGTGCAAAACATGATTGCTAAGGCGCCCCCAACCCACCAAAAGCGGCCAGGCGACGTTATGGACCCCTAGCACGTTGACCGCATTGGCACGTGCCGAACCGTCAGGAGTGGATAGGATTCCGCTGACATTGAGCATAGGCACGGGCTCGCCGCTCTCGCCAGGGCGCAGTTGCTGCCCGGAGACCCGCTCTTGCAGGAAGCTTTGGAAAAAACGGTCACGAGTACTTAGAGCAAAATGAATAGGCCCCAGCCTGCTCAGCGCCCGATTAATAAGTGTGCCGCGAACGGAATCACCGACCACCAACGCGCCGATCAACGCCGCGCTGCCGATCGCGGCTCCGAGCACCACGCCCACATGCGCCCGCGCATGGAAACGCAAGTTGCGACGGATGAGGGTGCGGAGGGTCATACGCTGCCTGGGAGCACGGGCATCCCTGCCGGCGCAATTTGAGCACTACTAATCGCCAAGCGTCTTTGTGCCACGGCGGCCGAAGCGTAAAACCCCGTAGGGGTGGCCTGTTTATAGCACCCGCGCCCCGATAACGCTTGCCGAACCCCGTAGGGGTGCCCTGAACGACGTTGTAGAGGCAAGCGCCCTTGAGAGGCCACCCCTACGGGGTTCAGTGATTCGAGGGCGGTGGCGGTGCTATAAACAGGCCACGCCCTACGGGGTTTCAGACCAGGTGGCGGCAGGGGAGTCTGGGTTCGAACACAGCGCCAACCGTGAAAGGGTTGTGGCCCAGTCAGTTGGAGCTGAGCGCACGAAGAGGACGCAACCCTTTCAGGGTTGATACAGCGCGCGCGCAAGCACCCAGGGTAGCGCGTTCCACGCAACCCTGGGCTTTGAGACGGAATCCCTTTGGGATTCGCGAAACGATGCGCGCGGCTCATTTGGGATCGGCCATCGCAGAACATGATTCGAGTTTCCCCTCCTTGAATTCCATCACCCGTTCCATTCGCCGAGCTAGGTCGAGGGCGTGTGTGACTACGATCAGGGCCACGTGCTCCTCCCGGTTAAGTTCGAGGAGTAGTTGGATAAGTTGAATAGCCGATGAATGGTCAAGCGAGCCGGTTGGTTCGTCGGCGAGGAGAAGTTGGGGACGGTTGATAAGAGCGCGGACGACAGCAACCCGCTGCCGCTCGCCCCCTGATAACTGCCCCGGCCGATGGTTCAAGCGCTCCGCCAAACCGACGCGGCCCAGCAACCGAATCGCCCGCCTTTCATGCGATTCCAATTGACCGGCGGCCTCCCCCGACTTTGGACTTTGGACTTTGGACTTTGGACTTCTTTCGGCCAACGTCGGCACCAACACGTTCTCCATCACCGTGCATTGGGGCAGGAGGAAATGCGTTTGGAAAACGAAGCCAATCTGCTGATTGCGAACTGCCGCAAGGTCCGCTTCGTTCAACTTCGCGAGGTTCTGGCCGTCGAGCAGAACGTTACCGCTCGTCGGCCGGTCCAGTGCGCCAATAATGTGGAGTAAGGTGCTCTTGCCTGAACCGGAAGGGCCGACAATAGCAAGCGATTGTCCCTGCTGAAGTTCCAACGAAATGTCCGTTAGGACGGTAAGCGCAGCGGCGCCGTCAGGTGAAGGATATTGGCGGCTGACGTTGGTGAGCTGTAAGAGCGGAGGCGAGAGCGCCATGAGCTAAGTCTTAACGCAAAGGCGAAAAGACGCAACAAAAGGGTTAAATCGTTAAAACGTTAAGAGGGTTAAAACGTCAAAACGAGCACGCGCTCGGGTGCAAGTCCCGGGTGACGATGAAGAAAAAGCAACGATTAGGCGCAGATTGCGCGCATTAGGGAAGCGACACGTTTGAGGTCAACGGGATTGAAAAGTTTGCCGCCTTTTTTGAGCGAGGTGCCTACGATGAAGCCATCCGCGAGAGGCAAGTAGGCCCCGATGTTTCCCAAATTTACACCGCTGCCGAGCAGGATTTTGGCTGAGGGGAGGACGCGGCGGACACGCTCGACGTCGCCAGGGTCAGTTGGCAAACCCGTTCCGTGGCCGGAAACTATGAGTGCGTCAGCAAGGCCACGCTCTACGGTGTCGCGGGCCGCGTCTTCCAATGACCAATCGCCCAAAGGAACAGCGTGTTTGACGTGGACATCGGCCAAAATCTGCACACCGGGGCAAAGGCGCGCGCGATAACGCAAGACCTCGTAGGCGTTTCCTTCAATGATGCCCTGGTCTGTGAGCATTGCGCCGGTGAGGACGTTGACGCGAATAAAGCTGCCTCCGCACGCCGCACATAAGGCGAGAGCGGAGCAGGCGTCGTTGCGCAAAACATTAAAGCCGACGGGAATCCGCACCGCCTGGGAGACGGCGCGGCCAGCGACCGCCATGGCCGCAACGGTTTCGGGCCCGACTGTTCCTTTTGTAAATGGGGAATCGCCAAAATTCTCAAGGAAGAGAGCATGAGCGCCGCCGCCCTCATAGGCGCGAGCATCGGCGACCGCATGCTCGATCACAGCGTCGAGATCCCCGCGCCAGCCCGGGGAGCCGGGCAGGGGAAGGAGATGGACGACGCCCAACAAAAGTTTGCGATGCTGGGTGAAGAGGGATTTCATGGTGGGAGGCGGCGGAAGGCAATACCAACGCGGTTGGGGAGGGGAGATTAAGATTAGGAGAAAGATTAAGATTAAGAGAACGAGCGGACGAGGCCGTCCGCGCTCCATTTAGACGCCCACTTCCTTGCGTTGGCGCAGCTTGCGAAGGGCGGCGTTTGCAGCCTCGCTTTCGGCAGCTTTTTTGCTCTTGCCTGTGCCCCGGGCCAGCTCGGAGCCGGCGTGGTGTACAGTACATTCGAAAATGCGATCGTGATCGGGACCGGTGGCGGAGGCGACATGATAACGCGGGGCTTCTGGCGAAAGCGATTGCAACAATTCCTGCAGCTCCCCTTTTGGATTCTCGAGGATCGGCAGAGCGGAGAGTTCTCCGAACGCCGGCAGGAATTGGCGCAGCACGAAATCACTAGCGGCATCGAAGCCGCCATCGAGGAAAATCGCTCCCATGAGCGCCTCAAATGTGTCTGCCAGCGCTGAGGCCCGCTCGCGTCCGCCGTGCATTTCCTCGCCTTTGCTCAGAATGAGTTCGCGACCAAGACCCAGGCGTCGGGCATGTTCAGCCAGAGTGCGGCGATTGACCAGTTTGGCGCGGGCTTTGGTCAGCGGACCTTCCCCGAAGGCCGGAAACTTTTCGTACAATTCCCGCGTAAGCACCAGTTGCAGGACGGCATCGCCAAGGAATTCCAGGCGTTGATTCGTCTGGAGCGGAGCGCCCTTTTCGTGCGCCACCGATGGGTGAGTGAGCGCAAGTCGTAAGAGGGCTGGATCATTGAAGGAATAGCCCAAGTGATCTTGCAACTCAGTGTGCATGGGGGGAATTCAAAATCCGATATGCCTGGGCGGTAATCATGTTTGTTTCTGCGGAGCTTCGGCAGGAGCGGCTGTGGGCTCTGCTTCAGCCGGAGCGGCAGCGGGGACCTCTGCGGGTTGGGTTGCTGGAGGATTCAGTCCGTGTTCGAGCAACTCGGCGACATCGCGCTGGACGGCTTCGAGTTGGTTAAGCTGGAGGGCGGGGTCCACGATGGTGAACAAGTCCCCGGTGCCCGGTTGCTCGTAGATAAAGACGCGATTTCCATCGCGCACAAGCTGCTCCTTCACTTTGAGCAGGCGCTTTCGTTCGAGCATGGCTGCCAGGATATAGCCGGCCGGAATGTAACGCGGATCATTCAACTCGATGAGCTTGCGCAGAAGCGACTCGGCGTTCTCGCGCTTAATTGCTTCGGTCGGAGGGGTTGGGGCCTGATAGATCCCTTGCCAATAGGAGACGAACCCCTTTCGGTCGCGCGCGCCATCGCTGTATTGAGCTTGCCAGCATCCCTGGCAGATATCCGAGCGGCGGAAACCTCCCTTTTCGTCGAAAAGCAACGTGTGGTATTGCTCTTGATCGGTGAAGCGTCTGCCACACGCCTCGCAGGCGTGGCCGCGCGTTTGAATATTCCACTCAGTCATTCAACTCGAAATCGTATCACACAGAATTTGCGGTGCAGTCCCGAAGTATTCAAGGGAAAGGGGCGGGTGTCGAGTGCGGAGTGGAGTGCTGGAGGATACTGGATACTGCATACTGGATGCTTGATATCGCGGCACGCTCCCACGCTCCGCCCCCATCCTGAACCCTGAACCCTCGTTCTGGGTCAACACCCCATTGAGCGAAGTGGTTGCATGAGGTTTTTTAATACTGAGTTTTAATCCTCAACAGCACGGAGGAGAAGATGCTCCGGCAGGGAGATATGAATACAGAAGACTTGAACGATTTGCCTTATGTCATACGCGCCAATCGGTCCCCTGCCGGACCTCGATAAACGTATATCTGGAACCCCCAGAAGCTACCCAATCATCGTTCATTGCCACCTTTGCTGGGATTGGGTGTGGCAACGGCCGCAACAGTTCATCTCGCGGTTGAGCCGACGGCACCGGACGTTGTTCGTAGAGATGCTCAAGCCCGATCCGGGGCTGGTGGCTCCTTTGGCGCGGTACCGCACCATCGAGGATTTGCCCAACTTGACCCTGCTCACTCTGCAGTTTCCTTCGTGGCGGTGGAACGACGGCCAGTATGTTGACGGCGAGCGCCGGCGGCTGGTGCAGGAATACCTGAGCGGGCCGGGCGCCGGGCAATTCGAGCAGCCCGTTCAATGGTTTTATGATCCCATGACTGCTCCTGCTTTTCTGGGCCAAATGGGAGAAGTCCTCACGGTCTATGATTGCATGGATGAGTTATCGCGTTTTCGCGAAGCGCCCCCCGAAATCATTTCGCGTGAAGCGGAACTGATTTCCCGAGCTGACGTTGTTTTTACAGGCGGACGAAAGCTATGTGAGGCCAAGCGGAAGTTGCATCCGAACTGTCATTTTTACGGCTGCGGTGTGGACGGCGAACACTTTGGGAAAGCGCGCGCGGTGAAGACCAGGGTATCGCCGGAGTTGGCGGCGATGCGCAGGCCCGTGCTCGGTTATTTCGGCGTGGTGGATGAAAGGTTGGATTACGATCTACTGAGCCAACTTGCCGACGCACAGCCAGACTGGTCCATCGTGATGATCGGCCCCGCGATCAAAGTCGAAGCGGACTCGTTGCCTCGAAGGAAAAATTTGCATTGGCTGGGGCAGCGAGCGTATTCAGAGTTGCCGTGCTTCTGCAAAGGTTTTGATCTTTGCCTCATGCCGTTCGCCTTGAATGAGGCCACAGAGTTCATCAATCCTACGAAGGCGCTGGAATATATGGCCACCGGGCACCAGATCGTGAGCACGGCCGTGCCGGATGTGGTGAGTAATTTTAGTTCCGTGATTCGCGTTGCTCAGTCGCCCGAAGAATTCGTCGACCTTTGCCGAATGGCACTGCAAAAACCTGACAAGCCGCGCATTCAGCGAGGACTCGAGATGGTGAACGCGAACTCGTGGGAGAAAATCGTTTCTGCACTGGAAGGGCACATCGAGCAGGCCCTCGAGCGGAATGGAGCCGCGGCGCTGAGGGAGCGCCTTACGGCCACGCACTCGATGAAGCACACCGAAACCGGATCGGCCGGAAGATCACGGTCCCAGGAGATCTCCGCATGAACAACGGCCATCGCTCTCCAAACACTCCCTCAAAGATGGAAGTATTCGATTACCTGATTGTGGGTGCTGGGTTTGCGGGCAGTGTTCTGGCCGAACGGCTGGCGCGCGGTTCAGGCAAGCACGTGTTGCTGGTGGACCGCAGGCCCCATTTTGGGGGCAATGCCTACGATCACTACGACGATTCCGGCATTCTCGTTCACAAATACGGTCCGCACATTTTCCATACCAATTCCAAGGAAGTGTTCGATTACCTGTCCCGCTTCACCGAATGGCGCCAGTACCAGCATAAAGTGCTGGCCAGTGTGGACGGCCAACTGCTTCCCATCCCCATCAACCTGGATACAATTAATCGGCTCTACGGACTGTCCCTTAACTCATTTCAAATGGAGGAGTTTCTCGCCGGCCGGGCGGAGCATCGAGACCCAGTGCGAACTTCCGAAGATGTAGTGGTCAACAAGGTTGGCAGGGAACTGTACGAAAAATTCTTCCGCGGCTACACGCGCAAGCAATGGGGGCTGGACCCTTCGGACCTCGATGCGCAGGTCACCGCGCGCGTGCCCACACGGACAAACCGCGACGACCGCTATTTCACCGACGCATACCAGGCGATGCCCAAGCAGGGATTCACGCGTCTCTTCTCGAACATGCTGGATCATCCAAACATCGGATTGCTGTTGAACGCGGATTATCGCGAAGTCCGGAATATTATTCCGTACCGCGAATTGATTTACACCGGTCCGGTGGATGAGTTCTTCGATTTCCGGTTCGGCAAACTTCCTTATAGGTGCCTGGAGTTTAAGCACGAGACGCTCAACAAGCCGCTGCACCAGCCCGTGGCGGTTATCAATTACCCGAACGATTGCGCATTCACCCGAGTGACTGAGTTTAAGCATCTCACCGGCCAGGAGCATCCAAAAACCAGCATCGTTTATGAATATCCGTTGGCCGACGGCGACCCATACTATCCCATCCCGCGGGGCGAAAACGCGGAACTTTATCGAAAGTACCAGGAATTGGCGGACCAGGCTGGCGTTCATTTTGTCGGCCGCCTGGCAACGTACAAGTACTATAACATGGACCAGGTAGTGGCCCAGGCGCTCACGCTCTATGCACGGCTGTGCAAGCTCAACCGGGCGGAGGCGACCGACCGCTACATCGAACCACCGTTGCGCACGGTGACGTTCCCCGCGAAAACAAAGCGTGGGAGGTCACTATCCAGCCGTAGACGCGCGTTATTACCGCAGGAGTAACTCAGATTGAAAACACTTCCATGCGTTCGCCTACTATCATCAAGCATCGCGCATCACGCAGCACCGTTCCACGCTCCACCCTCCATCGCCCGCCGCTCCTACGCTCCACGCTCTCCGCGCTCTCACGCTCCACACTCCCTTCAGAGCCTCTGCCCCAGACTCCGATTTTCCGCAGCTTCTTCGCCGCAGGTTTCGAGTGTTCCACGTTTCGCAGACGTTCGGGCCAACGGCTCGATTTAGTCGCTTCCACCAGGCACGACCAATTCGCGCGACAGGACTATGAGCGGCTGGAACAGCGAGAGATTCGCGTTGCGCGGGAAGGCTTGCGCTGGCATTTGGTCGAGCAAACCCCGGGCCATTTTGATTTTGCCAGCGCACGGCCCATCGTGGAAGCCGCGCGGGCCACGGATACCCAAGTGGTCTGGGACTTGTGCCATTTCGGCTGGCCCGATCATTTGGATCTGTTCAAACCCGAGTTTGTTGAGGGCCTGGCCAATTATGGCGCAGCGTTTGCCCGGTGGCTCGCGAGCGAGACAGATGGTCCGGGCTGGTTCGTGCCCGTGAACGAGATTTCCTTCTTTTCATGGGCTGCCGGAGATGAAGGTTCGCTTTATCCGTTCGTAACCGGCCGTGGCTTCGAACTGAAGACACAACTGGTCAAAGCTGCCATTCATGCGATGGACGCCATCTGGGCCGTAGCGCCCGCCTCGCGCTTCCTCCACGTGGACCCCATCATTCACGTCGTTGCCAATCCGCGACGACCATGGGAACAGCCTGAGGCTGAAGCCTACCGATTATCGCAATTTCAAGCGTGGGACATGCTTGGCGGGCGCATCTGGCCCGAGTTGGGAGGGCAGGAGAAGTACCTCGACGTGCTGGGTGTAAATTTCTACCCGCACAATCAGTGGTATTACAATCTGAAGAATTTCCGCCGCGTTGGCCGCTTCACTCCGCTCAAGCGCAGCAGCCCGCACTACCGGCCGTTGAGCGAGATGCTGGTGGAAGTTTGGGGCCGCTATCACCGGCCCATGTTCATCGCCGAAACCGGCGCGGAAGATGAGCGCCGCCCAGGCTGGCTTCGCTATGTCTGCACCCAATCGGAGGAGGCCATCGCGCAGGGTGTGCCGCTACACGGCATCTGCCTTTACCCTATCCTCAATCATCCCGGCTGGGCCGATGACCGTCACTGCCTTAACGGACTTTGGGACTACGCCGATGATCACGGAAACAGAAAAATCTATACCCCACTCGCCACCGAACTCCGCCGCTGGCAATCCAAGTTCGATCCATCCGAAAACTCATCTGAACAATAATCCAGCGTTCAATCCATTAATCCAGTAATCCAGTAATCCAACAATCCAGCATCCATCCTGTATCCAGCATCCCGTATCTACCCGTCCCTCCACCATTCCACCATTCCACCATTCCACCATTCCATCATTCCATCCGTTTACATGACCCGCTTCTTCTACCCTCGTCCTGAATATCCTCGCCCGGATCGCCAGCGGGGGACGGTTGAGGGTTACGACTGGCTCAATCTGAACGGGCCCTGGCAGTTTCGGTTTGATGGGTCTCGCCTGGGCATCGAAGAGAAATGGTTTTCACCGGGCGCGCCTGATTGGCGCGAGCAGATCATCGTGCCTTTTTGCTGGGAATCGCTCGCAGCCTGGGGCGAAGGAGATTCGGCCGGGAGCGATAATTATTATTCAACCCACGTCTTCCGAAATCCTGTCGAAGTTACTCGCGCCAACCATCGCTCAGCGCCGCGTTATGAAGTGGGATGGTACCGCCGCGCCGTGGAAATCCCCCGGACGGAACCATGGAAAGGCAAGCGCATCATTCTGACGATCGGCGCTGCGGATTTCTTCACGGATTGCTGGTGCAACGGCGTTCACCTCGGCCACCACGAAGGCGGCTACACACCTTTCGAATTCGATCTGACAGATTGTTGTTCTATGAATGAACTTCACCATAGACACATCGCCGAAATTGTCCTGCGCGTCGAGGACCCCATGGACAACGCAGAGCAACCAGTGGGCAAACAATGGCGCTGGTACACTACCACCAGCGGCATCTGGCAAACTCTCTTCATCGAGCCGCGCAGCGCTACTTACATTCAGACGTTTCGGTTCATTACTGACATCGAAACTGGAACCGTGCGCCTCCAATGCAGGGCAGGCGTCCCGCCTGCCCAAGCGCCAACGGCGCGACTGCAAGTCGAAATCACCTCCCCCGATGGCCGCACCCAAAACGATTCTCTCGATGTTGGCAACGGCACCGCCGAGCAATCGATCAAACTCAAATCTCGAATCCTTTGGGAGCCGAACAACCCCAATCTTTACAACGTCCTTCTGCGACTGTGTCGTGGGTCAAAGGCCCTCGACACTGTCCGGACTTACTTCGGCCTGCGCAAAGCCGATTTCGAATTGGCGCACGACAGCGGCGTGCCCACGGCCCTTCGCATCAATGGCTCGCCCCGGTACCTGCGAGGCGCTCTTTACCAATCCTACTATCCAGAAGGCGTCTATACCGCAGCCTCAGTGGAGACCCTTAAAAATGACATCCTCAGCGCTCGCCAATTCGGTTTCAACTTCCTGCGCATTCACATCAAAGTGGACGATCCGCTGCTCCTTTACTGGGCTGACAAACTCGGGATGCTGCTCATGGCAGACTTCCCGAATTTCGGCGAGGGCGGCGATACTCCCCTGGGCCGCCAACGCTTCGAAACCATGGTCCGTGAAACCATCGAGCGCGATTTCAACCACCCATCCATCTTCGCCTGGTGTCTCTTCAACGAAACCTGGGGTTTCGGCGGCCAAACCACCTTCGCCGACATTCTCCGGGCCCCGGAACAGAGCCGCGACCGTGAGGGAGCGTCCATCCCCGCCGCTTCTGCCGCCGAGCGTAGCGCAGGTTTCCAACCTGCTGTGTCGCAGGTTTCCAACCTGCTAACCGCGCAAGCGGCCACTCAACATCCTCCTGAGCAGCACATATCATCATCCATCATCCATCATCCATCATCCACCACCCCCTCACCCGCCCACCCACTCACTCACTCACCAGCTCAGACCTCGACCCTCGACCCTCAACCCTCGTCCCTCGCCCCTCGCCCCTCCCCCCTCGCCCCTCAACACTGGGTCCAACAAATGTGGGAACTCGCCAAACAGCTCGACCCCACCCGGCTCGTCGAGGACATGAGCGTCTGCCATTGGGAACATCTGGAGTACTACCTCCATTGTGATACCGACATCAATTCCTGGCACTTTTACATCAACGACTACCAAAAAGCCAAAGCGCACATTGACAAAGTCGTAAGCTCCACCTTCGTCGGCTCCAGCTTCAATTATGTGCCCGGCTTCCTGCACAAAGGCCAGCCCCTGATCAACAGCGAGTATGGCGGCATCGGCGCCCTGGACGGCGATCGCGATATGAGTTGGAGCTTCAAGTTCCTGACCAACGAGCTTCGCCGCCATCAGCAGGTCGCCGCGTACATCTATACCGAGCTCCACGATGTGGAATGGGAATACAACGGATTCCTGAACTACGACCGCACGCCCAAAGAATTCGGATACGATGCCCGTCTCATCAATGAGAGCAACGTTCTGCCGATTGACTCCCCGCCGATCCAGCGCCTGCCCCCGGGCCAAATGGTTCAGTTGAAAGTTGACTCAGCCCATTTTTCGACACGACGATACGAGAATGTCTCCCTCCACTGGGCCCTGGCCGGTATTGATACGCGCGGACGTTTTCACCAGGACCTCGCCTGTGGCCGCGCGCCAATTCCCTTCCCGCACCGGCAGGTCGCTCACGCGCACACGATCGAGTTCCGCCTGCCCGATATGCCAATGCTCTGCACATTGCTGATTTCCGCCCGCACCGCCGATGGAACGACCATCGCCGGCAATTACGTCCAGTACTTGGCCTCTGCCGCTTATCCTCCAGAGCGCGAAGAGATCCCGCGCGCGCTTGTTTTGCGCAGCCTGCCCGGCAAGTGGGCCCACGGCGATTGGAGCGACGGTTTCAGCGACCGCGACAAAGCCTGCGCCGAAGATTGCTGCTGGGGTTCCGGCCACGGCTTCTTTGAATGGAGCTTTCCACTGCCCGCCGCCGACCTGGCCAAAGCGCGCCGCATCCGTTTGCTTTGCGAAGCTTCCTCCCATAGGTCAGATTGCCCTCAAACAGATGGTCAGGTTTTCCCGACGACGCTACAAATGCTTCTCAACGACGTCTGCCTTTACAAAGCTGTCCTGCGCAATCACTCGCACGACTCGCGTGGCGCCCTGAGCTACCTCCGCGGCGGCGTGGGCGCCTACGGCTACCTGGCCCATACCATTGCCGAAAATGATCTCATCCATCAGATCGCCGCCAACTCCGCCAACGATTCCCTCCGCCTCCGCTGCGCCGTTTCCGCAGACGCCCTCGCCCAAGGCGGCCTTACAATTTACGGTGCCGAGTGTGGGCGCTTTCCAGTTTGCCCGACTGTAATCGTCGAATGGTAATTGTTACTCCAGTCCGATTTCAAGGCCGGTGACAAAGGCAGTCACTGTGTAGGGCAGGCTTTCCAGCCTGCCGGTTCAGGGGGCTTTCCAGCCCCCTGAACCACCGCCTTTCAACCTCGCGGCGCTGGAAAGCGCCGCAACCGGCAGGCTGGAAAGCCTGCCCTACAGCTTTGCCACTAGTCCAAGGTCAGATTTGAAGTCGAACAATTTGACCGTTGGAATCCGGCACGGTAGGCTCAGGGTATGGCAACGCTGACGTTGGAACTGCCGCCGCTGAAGCGGCAGACCTCATTCAACTTGCGACGATGGGCAGAACTTTGCGCCGATCCGGAAGTGGCGAACTTCGAGGGACGCGTTGAGACCGACCGCCATGGACACATCATCATGAACCCACCGGCTGAAGCAGCTCACGGAGAATCGCAGTTCGAGATCGGTTATCTGTTGAGGACGTTTTTGACGCGAGGCCGCGTCATAGTAGAATGTCCCATTTCCACTGCCGACGGTGTGAAGGTCGCCGATGCCGCCTGGGCGTCTCCCGAGCGAGCCAAAGAACGAGGAAGCCAGCCCTGCTTCGTTCGCGCGCCCGAGATTTGTGTGGAGGTCATTTCGCCCAGCAACACCAAAGCTGAGATCCAGGAGAAGATGGCGCTTTATTTTGACGCCGGCGCCAAGGAGGTTTGGATATGTTCTCGCACGGGAAACATGAGCTTCTACACACCGGGCTCGACCGCTCCAGCCCGAACTTCGGTAATTTGCCCCCGATTCCCCAAACAGATTACGGTGGAGTAATAGCCCCCGGAACACGGCGCTCAGGATCGGCGTTTCTTGAAGCGAAAGGACTTCGTCTCGTTTGCGCGCCCGCTCTGCTGCGCACGCTTCTTGAGTCTCTCGATTAAAGCCGTGCTGCGCGCCTCCTCTTGCGCACGCTCCTCGATTGAAGCCGATGACAAACTGCCAGTCCCAGTTTTTGATAAAAGCGGCTCGGGTTTGTAACGGTGATTGTTCGCCAGCACTTCTTCGAGGATGTCCTCCGCCGTCAGGTGCTCCAGGAGATCCAGCCGCAATTTCATCTGCCATAAGATATTACGTCCTCAGCCTATCTTCAAGCAACTTTGAAATGAACAATGAACAAGGGATCAGTTGCCGCCACCTTGCGGTGCGCTACTGGCCTCCGCGCCGGTAATTGCCTTCTTTGGGTCGGAGGCACGCAAGCGTTTTGCGAGGGCCTCTAATAGCTTCCAGGCGATGGCGCCGTTTCGTTCGATGAGCGGGCGGAATTCCCAGAAGGTGAGGCCGTAGCAAACAAGATCCGTCGCGGCGGTGACGGTGGCGGAGCGGGGGCCGCCGTCTATGAGGGCGATCTCGCCGAAATAGTGGCCGGGGCCGAGAGTGGCCAGGTGGTGGCCTTTGCTGGAAACAGCGACTTCTCCTGAATCAATCAGGAAAAAGGCCGCGCCGCCGGAGCCTTCCATGATGACGGTTTCGCCTTTGGAAAAGTGGCGCACTTTCAGCAGGCGAGCGATTTGCTCGGCTTGCCGGCGGTCCAGATCGGCGAAGAGTTGGACGCGCTGGAGGGCGGCCACGGGATCACGGGGCGGCGGGCCGGGCGGTGGGGCCTCCGGGTGGGGCTTTCCGGTGGTAATGGCGCGGCACTGGAGGAGATAGAGTATGCCGTCCTGGATTGCCCATTCGATGTCGCGGCGCGGGCCGTAGGCTTTTTCGCACTGGAGGGCAAGTTCGCCAAGCGCTGCGACTTGGGTGTCGTTGAGACAGAGTTGGTTTACCTGTTCGGGGGGCACTGGCTGTTCGAAGGTGCCACCGCTTGGGAGCGAGCGAACGGCAATGCGTTTGCGGCCGGCCTTGCGCTCGAGTACCTGGCCGGCGCGGTCCACACGGAAGTTATCCGGAACGACAAGGCCGGCTACGACGGCTTCACCAAGACCCCAACTGGCTTCAATCATCCGCTCATCGGCGCCGGTGACCGGGTTCTCGGTGAACATCACCCCGGCGGCCGTGGGGTCCAGGAGCGTTTGGACCACGACGCCGACGCTCGGGCGCGTGAACAGGCCGACACGCTGGCGGTAGGTGATGGCGGAGTCCGAGTTTGCCGACCACCAGACTTCGCGAACGGCACCGGGGACATCGGCCGGGGAATGGACATTGAGGACGGTGAGATGCTGGCCGGCAAAGCTCGCCGCCGCGCCGTCTTCGTCAACGGCGGATGAACGAACCGCGAATGGAGGCTTCAGGCCGGTGACAGCTTTCGTCAGCTTTTCGATCGCAGTGTGATCACCCGAGGCGACGGCCTCCACGAGAGCGCCCGAAAGCGCCACGCCGGGCGGGACAGGAAGGCCGTGGCGGGCGGCGTCGCCGAGTCCCACAGCCTTGGAGCCATAGAGCGATCTCTCGCGCGCTTTTGTGAAAGGGACGACCTTTTTCACTTTCAGCCAAGTACCGTGACTTCGCCGGCGTCACCGTCCACACGTATCCGAGCGCCGTCGCTAATGCGTTCGGTGGCTTCGCGGGTCCCGACAACTCCAGGAATGCCGTACTCGCGCGAGACGATGGCCGCATGTGATAGCAGGCCGCCGTTGTCGGTAACGATTCCGCCGAGCAGCGGGAGGAGGATATTGAAAGCCTCCGTTGTTGAAGCTGTGACGAGAATGTCGCCTTTGGCGATCCGGCCAAACTCGGATGGGCCGGAAATGCGGCGGGCCGGTCCTTCATAAACACCTTTGCTGGCGGCCAGGCCGTAGAGGACTTTTTCTTCGTTTTGGGCTTCAGAGCTGCCGAAGAGGTGGCCGAGGCTAATGAAGATCGCGCGCATGACGCGGGCCACGCCGGGTGGCAACTTGGAAAGATCAGGCGGAGGCGGTTTGGGCGGGCCAAGAAAAGGCGGAACATCTTTGGCCGTGTAGGTCGCGCGGTATTGCGCGCGATAGGTGAGTTCATCAGCGGAGGGGCCGCCCGTGCCGGCAACCAGCGCGCACATCTCATCGAGACTGGCGTCCAGCATGTGCTGCGGTATGGTGATCCGGCCACGTCTGGCAACCCGCCGGCCTGCGGCCAGCGCCGCACGGCGCATAATTCCCGAAGCCCAAATGTCACTATAGACGCCGCGCTCGTCGCGGAGACGGTAAGTGAGGCGGGCTTCCGCGAGCAGTTCGTCAAACGCGGCCTGGTGCGCCGCCGGGACTTTGGCTCGCACTTCGGCAATGTGCGCATCGTCAGAAGCGGCCTGCTGTTCTCCCAGAAGCGTGACACGCATGGCCTTGAGGAGCGCATCGGGCATTTCGAGCGCCGTGGGTTCGGAGATATCGAATCCGTCCAAAAGGCGGTTGCCGACCAGGTTGAGATAGTCGGAGACCGCCGCGCCGGCTTCGCCGCCGAGCGCGCGCAGTTTTGATAGAACCTCTACGGGGTCGGCCGCAGATGCGAGAATCTGGCGAGCAGCCGTGTCCCGTGCGAACGCCTGTTTCAGCCGTTGCATCTCGTCAGAGCCACCCGCAGACACCTCTGCGGATCCGCGCATCAGACCCAGCAACTCAGAATGAGGCAACCCAGTCCACTCCGCCGCGTGCGCAAGGAAGTCGCCGGTCGGGATCAAGGCGCCGGCCGTAAAGCGCATGTGCTGGGCGATCATCGCCGAATGATGGTCGCGGCAGCGTGTGAGATACGCGGCCAAATCGGCGTCGGAGAGGCTTTCGGGATTAACCGCCTGCAGTTCGCGGTGTTTGGCGATGGCTGACGGCTTGCTCTTTTCGTCCCAATCCCGAAGCTGCTCCCGCCACAGCTTGTGCGGGAACACCTGTTCGGCGCGTTTAATGCGCTCGGGAACCTCTGCCTCCGGCGCCGGCAGCACCTGGTTGTAGCCGAAGCCGTTCACGTAACCGCTTTGCAGGCCATCAATGAGCAACCCGTAGAACCGGGCAAAGGCGTTGGTGCCCTTTTTGAAGGAGGGAGGATTCGTCTCCTGCCAATAGCGAGTCATTGGGCGGGGCAGGTGCACGGGGTCCTGCTCCCAGTGTCCCGGCCCGGGCGGGTCAAACCGGAGTTCGTTCAATTTGGGTATGGTACTCATGGCGTCGTTAAAACCCCATCGTAACCATTTCGATCTGTGCGGTCAAACGTAGTGATTTAAAGTAATTTTTGACGCAGACGCAGAGGGACAAGCCGCGAAAAGACAAGGAAATTGAAGGCAGGAAAATTTAAGGAAGTCTTCATCTTCCTGCCTCAAAATTTTCCTGCCAGCTATCTGGCCTCATTCTTTTTGTCTTCAATTTTCCTGTCTTGTCTTTGCTTCTTTGCGGCTTTGCGATAAATCTGAACTCATGATTACTTCATTGAGACCCCCTAGTGTGGCTCTCCTTCTATTGCTTGCTGCGTGTTGCGGTCAGGGGCAGGAAGCGGCGCGGCGCGAGGTGTTGCGTGGGTCTCTTGGAACCTACAGTTCGCCGTGGCGATTGGAAAATGGGCGGGTGGACTGCGCAGGTCTGGTGGATGACTTAGTCCGGCTTCACGCCAACTCGTACAACTTCCTCATCCATCAGGCGGCAACGGATTGGGATGATCTGCACGTTTTTCTCCCACTGGCGCGTCAACATGGCCTGAGGGTTTGGGTTTCACTTGTGCCGCCTTCGGAATCTGCCCCCAGGACCAAGCTCTATTGCGAACCGTTTCGGCTGGATTATGTGCGCTGGGCAAGCGAACTGGCCAAGCTAAGCACCACAGAGTCAAACCTTGTGGCCTGGAGCATTGATGATTTCCCTTACAACCTGGGCCTGTTCACGACCAACTACGTTCGCGAAATGCTGGACGCTTCGCGCGCCGCGAATTCGCGTTTCGCATTTCTGCCTTGCTGTTACTACAAGCAACTTACGCCTCCATTCGTGAAGAACTACGGGCCGCTTTTCGATGGAGTTTTGTTCCCGTATCGGGACGAATCCGGAGGTGCAAACCTAAAGGAAGCTGGGCATGTCGGTGCGGAAATCAAAACTCTGCGCGAACGGTTAGGCAACGGCTATCCGATCATCCTGGACGTCTATTCCACCGCCCACAGCCGGCTGGGGGCTTCGACGCCTGAGTATGTCGAGCAGGTCATCCGCGCCGCCCTGGAATCCGCCGATGGCGTCTGCATCTATACGCACCCTAAGAAGGATAACCCCAAGTACGAGGTTGTGCGGAAGTTATTTGGGCAATCGAAGTGATCGACACAATCTCCGGTTAGGTTTTAACGCAGGGACGCGATGGATTAGTCAGACTACAGCAAGCAAGAGAGATCACAGTTACCCGATGCATAGTTGGCGCTAATAAAACCACTTCTTCTGTGTCATACTTATTAAAACTGGTGGCGGTACGGCATGCCATGAATGTGAAGGGAATTCTGTTTTCTGTCGGAGTGATTCTAGGCGCTTTGGGTATTCCGAATGCCCGCGCCCAACCCGGCGGCGGGTACACTTACGTCAGCCTCGAGGCGAGGATCATTCAGTCCCCCATCGTATTTCTTGGGACGATCAGGAACGTCTCGGAAACAATAATCCACACGAACAATCAGTGGGCGCGGCAAGGCAAGGACGCTATTTTCCCAGTTTCTGCCTTTGACATGCATAATTATGAGGTCACCCTGGTTGTTGATGAGGTCCTTAAAGGGAACGTGTCACGCAGGCCCATTCACTTTCAACTCGACGGAGTGGCTGAATGGAAAGACCTCCACAACTGGGCTGACCGACACGCCTCATTTCTCTTCTTCCCGAAGAATTCTTTGGATGACGTCGGAAGTGGATTTTTCGCCTTGATGAACTTTGTCTATCTCAGTCAGGCATCGCCTGGCCGCGGGGAGGACGAAGGATTTACCAAATTTGGCAGGATTTATGGGATGGACATGACCTTCTTGACGAATCGAGAGGACATCTTGAGACGGGCGCGAGCTTTCGCAAAGGAACGTCATAAAGCCCCAAGGTTTCACAATTTCCGGCTGCCGGAACTAAGCTCGCAAGATCATTTCTTCGCTACCTGCTCTCTCACCGTTCCTGTCGGACCCGCCCTTGAGGAGACTGCAAAACACTTGATTGCGAGGCCCGACGATTTCATTTCCGGCAAAGACTCGCCTCGGGCTGCTGTATGGCGCTGTGATTTACGAGCCGACGGAGTAAGCGCGTTGCGGTACTTCAAATCGGCCAAGAACATAAAGTTGCTAAAATCGCTTCTGGAGGCCCCCGATTATTGGATATCCAATGGGCCCCAGAATGTTGAATACAAAGTTTATTCCGTTCGGGAGACCGCCGCCGCTGTTTTGAAGACTTGGGGCGTTAACGGGCGAAAAAGAGAGCTGCGCAGGGAGTTCGAGGTCTTTTTGAACGGCCTAAAACTCAAGGCCGAACTGCCACTTGAATTTCGAGTTGGAAAGCCGGTCGTAGTTGCCGTGTGGCTCACAAACTCGAGCCAATCTGAAGTCTCATGGATCGAATCGCGCGGCGAAGACGTGCTGAATCCAGTTCTCGAGCAGGCCATGCCAGATGGCTGGCGTACGATAAAGCCTAAGGCCCCAATTCAACCTACGAGATTTCGCCTGGTGACGAGGCAGCTTGGCCCTGGCCAGTCCTATTCCTGGCCTGTGGTTCTGCACTATTGGTTCGAACTCCCTACAGGAATCTACCGACTCTCACTCTCGGCAGGATTCGCCTGTCATAAATCTGAAGTAGTAACCTTGAAGCTGCAAGAGATGGAGTTTGAGATTAAGGATTGAGAGGATGAAGATCACTCTGGTTTCTGGGTTAGCCTCATGGAGCCTCCATCCGCGTCCGCGCCGGCATTGCGAGCATGATCGCTCACCTGGGAGCGCGGGCATCCTGCCCGCGAGAGCCACTGGCTCCAGACACGCGGGCAAGATGCCCGCGCTCCCAGGCATACGAGCAATTGGAACCTTAATCGCTCTTGCCGGTTCGCTGACTCCGGCTTTTGGCGCGACGCACCAAAATCGGCCCTACGGTTTCGAGTTTGAGGTGCCAGAGGGTTGGAGTGTGCGAGCAACCAACGTCTCGGTCGCTCATTACAGCGACGTATTCCTCACCGTGAACAGTCGTCGCCCGGATCTGGTGATCGGGGATTGGCAGAGTGGACCAGGCGCATGGGAGTTCGGTTTGCGGGCCATTTACCAGCAACTCCAGCCTGGGGAAGTCAATGTGGCCTTTGTGTTGCTCGGGGGTCCAGGTCCCCTCGCCATGGGTTCGGACACTGTCGGCAACGACCTGGTTCCGCTCCTCGCAACCAATGCGATCAAGGCGTCCGACCAGCAGCCCGGTCTATCGCAGAGCAACTTCGGTTTTTTCAAGCATGGGATGCTTATTTCGATTTGGGCCTCTTTACGAGAACCGATAGCTGAAGGCGATCGCCGCAAGGTGATGGCCATGCTGCGCAGCTTTCGCTTCCTCGATGCGCCCGTGGGTTGCGGCGCCTGGGCAGAGAGCCTGGCTTGGGAAGCCTTGCCGGAAACGCTTAAGCCTTCCTCCCTTGAAAGCTGGGAGGGTTGGCCGCAGGTGTGCCAGAATGGAGCGGATTCGGGGTCGTCATACGAGAGGCGCGGCGTGGTGGTGGCCAAGACGGGGTCTGTTTACTCTGTGCAATTCACCTTGAATTCGATCGGCGCCTGGCGGTACTCGGTCTCGACGGATGGAAAAGTGCAGCCTGAGCAGCCCGTGATCTATCCAGTGGGTGTGCCCCCATGGCAAATGCCAACTGACCTGCCGGGCGAAAGCAAAGGTAAGCCGGAAACCTTTTGGGTTGATCCATACGTTCAGGCCTCCGTCGGTTTGGGCAAGACAACCCTCACCTGGTACAACAAAGACGGCAGCATCAAACGGCAAGCGGCCACACAGTATCCTTCTGTAGAAGGCTTTGTGCACTTGGCGAGTCTGGAGAGAACCATCCAGGGCCTCAACGAGGACTGGCGCATCAACTTCCCAAGCGAGCCTGCTAAGCCGTGGCTTGCGGGTCTGCTGCGATCGACTCGCAACAGCCGCGTTTGCATTCGTGAAAGACACCCAGAGCAGGGGACGATTGTACTCGACTTCTATGTTCACGGTAAGCTTACAGAGACTGCGGGTCCGTTCCTCCAGTATATGGCCAACGATTTTGAACTGAACGAGGATGGCAGCGCTGGTTTATTTGTATGGAAGGACGAGTCCAAAACGCGACCGCAAATTGTGACATTCGACCCTGCCGGCAAGCTTCGTTTTCGAGTGGATTGTGGCGGGCCGGTTACTGGTTTGATAGTAGCGCCCGGAGGCAAAGGCGCACTGGCTCAACCTAATCCCGGCGAACAAAACGCTTTTCTATGGTTTACGGAAAGGGGAAAAGTGAGATCAATGGCGATCAACCCCAGTGCTCAGTTTCTGGGCTGGATTCCTGAGAGCCGCAAGTCGCTTTTCATGACCGAGATCGGCACCGAAGACAGGCACTTTCAATTAATTGACTGGGACACTGGCAAGCGGCTTTGGCAGATTCCCTGGCCCAGCGATGGGCAGGCTCTTGGATACAGCCTGGGGGAGAAGGTCATTCTTTTTGCGGTGGCCCAGCCGTATCCGGCTTCCGCTCAGAAGTCCTCGGACAATGCCAATGCGGAGAAGCAATGGGTCCGCGCCTTTTATGCCATCTCAGCGCAGGACGGCAGCATCGTTGCCCGCTGGCAGGCCCTGTTTCCACACAGATCGTTTTATCCGGACCGTGACCACTTTTTGCGATTGGGTGAAAAGCTTTTCTACGTCACCGTCGAGGATTTCACGGAAATCAAGCTGGCGGATATAATGGCGAAAGAACATGGATGGGAGTAAACTCTTAGCGATACCCGACCTTCAAATACAACGTAAACTGAACACCGGGTTCCACGCCTCCCGGGTTGATGACGGCATCGAAGCCGGACGGGTCGAGTGGGCTGTAGTAGGAGGTGCTGACTTTGCGGCTGCGCACAACCCGCATGTTGTAGCTTTCTGCATTGGCCGATTCGTACGCGGTATAGGATTTGTACATGTCGGAAGGAAAGTAAGAGCTGTATTTCTCCTGATAGACGGATGCGTGCCCCAATTTTACATGAAAGAGGCGCGTGTAGGACGCTTCTTTCGTCCTGATGATTTTAGACGCTTCCTCCAGCAACCGTGCTTTTGCCGCGGGAATGTCGGTGATGATATAATCCACCTTCACCAGATCGAAGATGGATGATTTGGCCGCAGATTCGAGCATTTTGTCGAGGAGCGCTGGATTTTGATACCGGACAATGATGTTCTTTTTCACTTCGAAGCCCGAGAGTTTTTCACGGGCAACGTTGCCCTCGACGTTGAAATCGTAAATGCGGTTCTGACTAACGAAATCAACGAAGGTGTCGGCATCCTTCGCGCCCAACTTTTTGAGGCCCTGGACAAACTCGTTGGCCTGCGTGGTGAGTTTCTCATTTGCTTCCGCGACCGTTTGGCCTTCCTGGGCCAGGGCGAAGACGGCCTGATAGGCGTCGGGTTTCAGGTTGAGCAGGACATTTGCCTCCACGAAAGAAACCGGCACGGATCCTTTTGGTTCAGCAACGGAGAGATCGCCCGGAGCCGTCGTTGCGGCCTGGGCCTTGGGAGTGCTATAGATAATATTGCCTCCGGCCTGGGCCAAAACGGCGAATTGAGCAAGGATCGAGATTGAGAAGAAAACCAAGAGGAGTTTCTTGTTCGCATGTATGGTGACTCTCATGCGCAAAGTAAAACCAAATGCGATTTCTGCGGCAAGACCTTTCACGACCTTTCACGCAATCCACAATTGTAGCTTCTTGACGCAAGAGCGCGGGCTGTTATGCTTTTGCCTGCTCGCGGCCTGGGCTCTATTGCATGCTCTGCGCAGCGATCAATCAAGCACGAGAATCACATGACTTCAGTTCAACTCCGCAAAATGGCCGGGAATCCCAAATTCATCCCCGGCATCTATAATTATTGCGACCGCTGGTGCGAACGCTGCTCGCTGGCCCATAGGTGCCTCAATCGCGCCATGGAACTGGAGGAGGACAAGGAATTCAGGGACGACAAAGACTCCGAACCGGGCGACCCGGCGAAGCAAAGCCAGGAAAACGAGAAACTCTGGCAAAAGGTTGCGGCGAACTTGAAGCTGACCCTTCAGATGGTAAAAGAGGACGCCAAGCGACGGGGCGTTGATCTTAATGATCCCGCACTGCAGAAAGCCGTTGAGGAGCATCAAAAAAAGGTTCGCCGTCGCACGGCCAGGCATCGGCCTTTGGTGAAAGCAGCGAAGGATTATGGGATGGCAGTGCAGAAGTGGTTCGATAAAGCAGATAAACTTTTCAAAGGCCGTGGCCTCGAGCTGGCAAAGGAGGCCAGCATGCGGCCCATGGATGAGGCCGAAGAGCTCAAGGACCTGGTCGAGATCATCCAGTGGTATCATCTTTTCATTTGCGTGAAGCTGCAGCGGGCCATCGGTGCGCAAGCAGAAGCAGCCCTCGAAGAAGATCCGGAGATACGCGCTTTGCGAAGCGACGGCGACGGCTCGGCTAAAATTGCCCTCATTGCATTGGACCGTTCCCTGGGCGCCTGGGGCGGATTGCGCAAACATTTCCCGGAGCAGGAGGATACCATTCTCGACTTTCAGGTCCAACTGGCCCGTATCCGAACGGCGGCCGAAAGCGTTTTCCCAAAAGCTCGCGCCTTCGTGCGGCCGGGGTTTGATGAAGGAGAGACACGACTGGAGTTGGGAGCTCGAACTCGAAGGGGCTAATTCGCCTAACTCCAAACTGCTTAACCACGAATGAACACGAATGGACACTAATAAATTCGTGTTCATTCGTGTCCATTCGTGGTTTTTAAATTAGCTTAGGAAGCGCAATCATGCTTTTTTATGAAGAGACAATATCAACCATCAAAAATCCGCCGGAAACGGCAACACGGCTTTTTAAGCCGCAACTCGAGCAAAAGTGGCCGCGCCATTTTGCGCAATCGCCGGCGAGTGGGACGTAAACGACTGACACCGGTCTGAAACGTAAAACGTGAAACGTGAAACGTGATCG
>PSRM01000291.1 GCA_003176045.1 Verrucomicrobiota bacterium
AGTTCAAAGTTCAAGCTTCGAACTCCGCAAATCGGTTTTAACGCAAAGACGCAAAGATGCAAAGGCGCAAACGGGCGAAGGGGCGGCGTTTTCTCCCTGGAGCGAGGCGCCGAGGTGGAAACCCGGCGCCTCGCTGAGGCGGACTGCGCCACGTTGGCCCGCCGATGCTCAGGCGTGGAAAAACCGTTAAAATGTCAAAGAACAGGGGCGAATCTGCGAGCTTGATGAAGGCTCACTAATCACGCCGAAAGCTGGATTAAACCTTTTGATTGTATTCGCACGTCCTGGTTTGTTTTCAATTGTCATGGATACGAGGGAGCGCGGAATGATTGGATTGGTTCAAACCCCGGCAGGCGGGTTGAGAGGGAGCGGATGCCACCGCGCTGCCCAACGGCCTGCCCTGCGGATGCAGGAGATGGACAATCGCCCAGGGATTAAAAAATGTCAAAGAAGGGCGAAAGAAAGTTTTACGATAAATTGAAACCGCTAACCCATGCTGTTAAACGCTAATCTGAAGTCTTGCTCAATGGGCGCCAGGTATGTCCTGGACGATCGGGGAATTGTCGGTGCCAATGCACGGGTTTGGATCGCGTTGCCGGCAGCATCGAAATTGGTGTGGGGTGTGGCGGCTGTGCGGGAGAGCATCTAATTGTTGAAAGTGAAGACGTGACCCCAGATGGTGTCCCTAGATGGTGCCCCAATGACCCCAGATGGTGCCCCAAAAGTGAAGACGTGACCCCAGATGGTGCCCCAGATGGTGCCACCAGATGGTGCCAGATGGTGGCCTTCCTGCTTATGCCCCAAAGTTTGCCGAGCGGAACGAACCATGCTGTGGTTGCCTTCTGGCCAATGCTTGTTGCCGGCGGTGACCTGCCCAAGCGAGTCATAGCCGAAGGCCGAAGGACCAATATGCGCCGTCTGCATTCGTTAGCGCCGTGCGCTGATTGGCTAAATTGTAGCCGTAATTGGCTGTGGCGAGGGGGGATCAGAATGCGCCCTTAAAATGACATTGACTCAACAAGTAATACAACTTGCCCATTGTCGTGACAAAGCAACACGTGCACATACGAACTATCAACCGTATATTTGCGCTCCACGACAACTCTCGACTTGGCAGGGCTCCACCACGACACCTTTTCAGAAGGCGCACCAATTGGATGATAATCTTGGTCGTCACGCTTTTCAATTTGATGCCTAATGTCGCCCTCTGCGTCGGGCGGGACTTCAATCTTCGCTGCAAAAGATGGATCACCGCGACTTCCGACATAGACCATGTTAAGCCCGCGCGATTTTTCCGGCAGTCTCAATAAAGCGTGTGTCTCCACCACCTTCAAAGCGTCACCAGTGAAACTCGTCTCCGTGAGCGTGTAGTCTTTGGAACGCAAATAGAGCATCGCAACCAGGGCTCCTGATAGCAACATGAGCAAAAGCGATCCAGTCACCAGCAGTAAGCAATGCTTCTTGATCATCACGCCTCTGATTACCACCAAGTTCCACCGTAAGCGTCCGGCGGACTGCATGGGCTGAGAGCGGCTACTATCCGGTCGGTTTCCACCTGGCGGGTACGATTGAGGCGACTTCCGACTGCTTCATAGAGGGCAACCGACGCAGCACATCGCTCAGATACTCCCACGGATCAATGCCTCGACGGCGACAACTCACGATGATGGAGTAAATAACCGCGCTGCGCCAACCGGCATCCGGATGCCCAATGAATAACCAGTTTTTCTTTCCAACGGCACTGGGCCGAATCGCGTTCTCCGTCAGATTGTTGTCTATTTCTAAACGCCCATCCTCCAAGTAGCGGCCCAGAGCCCGCCACTCGTTGACGGCGTACCGGATCGCTTTGCCCATTGGACTCTGCGGCAAATGCTTCTCCCGCATGGCTTCCAGTCCAGGCAGCAATGCCTCCAGGACCGGCTTGGCCAGTTCTTGTCGTAGCTTCAATCTTTGTTGGAACTCTAAGCATTCATCTCGGGCATGGCGTTCGATCAAATACAACTTGCGGATCTGGCCGACTACCTCCATCGCCTGAGCACATTGTAACTCGGCCGCTTCTATAAATTTGCGCCGCGCATGGCCCCAGCAGCCTACTGGGATCAAATCCCCATCAGCTCGTGCCAGCGCTCCGTAAGCACTGTAGCCATCCCGCTGGAGGTAGCCTTTGAAGTGGCCAACCAGTTGCCGCGCATACTCCTGGCCCCGGCCCGGATGAAACTCGAATACCACGTCCCCACCTGGCACTCCTTTGACCCACAACCAGCCGGTCGCGCATTTGCCTTTAACCTCCGGGTCCATCACCCGCACCGGCGTCTCGTCCACTTGCAAGTAGTCGCCCGCCAGCAGCTCACGATCCATCTCGCGCACGATGGCTTGCAGCCACTCGGCTCCCTTGGCCACCCAATCGCACAAGGTCTGCCGCGCGAAGTTCACACCCAGACGCAAGAACTGTTGCTGTTGCCGGAATAGCGGAACGTGATCGTCAAATTTGGTCAGGATCGCGTGCGCCACCAAGCTCGCTCCCGCCTGGCCCTGCTCGATTAGCTGCGGCGGCAAGGGCGCGATGCTCACTCCACCTTGCCCGCACGGACAGGCCAGCTTGGGACGCACAATCTCGTGCCGGATGATTTTGGCCGGCACGTATTCAAAACGTTCGCTCCTCTCGCAGCCGATCTCACATTTGGCCTTACCGCAATGTGGGCAGAGCTTCTGTTCTGGCTCGATGCGCTCGCTCACCACTTCCAACACCTTAGCCACTGGCTGGCGCCGCACACGCGGCTCGGATTTTTCTTCGCTCGAATGCACCAGCACCTGCTGGGTCGCCGCCGGTTCGGCGGGCGCAGGAAACAAAGACAGCAGTGTTTGCTCTTTTGAAAAATTCTCATCCACCCGTCGCTCGGAGGACGGACCGTAAAGCTGCTTTTCCAACTGGGCTATCCGCCAGAACGCTTGCTGCAGTTGATCGGAGAGGGAAGCAACGACGCCGCGTGCCTGTTCCACTGAGGTAATTTCCGGCAGCTGGATCGCGGCTCGCATCGGCTCGCAATCTCAGACGCACACGGCACAAAAAGATTTCAAAAAATGTTGCCAAAAAAGAAGTTTTTTTAACACCGATACCATCCGGCTTTTTGCCGCACTTCCAACCCTGAAAGCAGCGCCGTTAATTCCTCTGCGCGCAAGCGAGCGCACGCTTGCTCTGCCGCCGGCCAGGTAAAGCGCCCCTTCTCCAATCGCTTGGCGCAAACCCACAGACCACTGCCATCCCAGAATAAAATCTTCACTCGATTGCGTTCCCGGTTAGTGAACACAAACCAGTGGCCCGACAGGGGATCCTCTTTCAATACCGACTGCGTCAGGGCAAAGAGCCGGTTGAAGCTCGCCCGCAAATCAATCGCCCCGGTCGCCACAAATACCCGCGTGGCTGCAGACCAATTCAGCATGCGCGCAGTAGTTGTTGCAGCAGTTCAGTCGGAATGTCGTGCGCCAGGCGCAGAACCCTGCCGCTTGAACAGTACAGTTCAGCGGCCCAGCGCTCGCCCCTGACCGGTGGACTAACTTTGACCTCCACAAAGTCAGCTTTGGTATCGCTGCTCTGCTGCCGATATCGCCGCGCTTGAGCCAACCAGCGCTGCAAGGTAGTTAAGACCAAACCGTGTTGCCGACAAAACTCTCGCATCTTCAACTGCGATGCGGCGAAACGTTTAGCCCACTCGATTTTCTCCTCGAATGTGGCATTGGGCCGGCGTTTCCGAGGTACAGGGGTTTGTGTAACTGCTGGGGCGTCATTCACACCCGCAGATTATCACGCCCTCCACGCCCCTGAGAAGAATGCGGCTTGGCGGACGCTTACGTTCCACCCCAACTGCCGCCGCCTTTTGTAGGCAGGTGATTGGCTCCTCCACTGTTGAGATCATAATCCTCTTTCCAGTGCCACCACTCATACTGACTGGACTCTTCAGAGAACGGCGCAGGAAAGCCAAAGGAACGCTTGCTCATGCAATTGTAAACCCAAATATTCAATTTTGCTTTTGCAGTGTCTTTGCAGCAGTCGACACTATCGACCGTTATGCAAACCGTAAAAGACCCGACCGAGCTATACCACAAATTATCGGTTATGTGCCCCGTGAGCTTGTAAATCGCGTAATCGGTCGCTGCATGGAGTGGGTCCGTTCCGTCTGGACTTCCGACTGGAACAATAAACGACGCTCGATCTGGGTCGAATTTTGACGTTATGTACGGGTGCCAATATGCTGAGGTTTGATGCTTTGATTTCCAGACGGCACAGTTAGCTTTTAGGTCCGCTTTTGCTTTGTCAAGCGCCTGCTGAACGGCACTCCACTGCCGCATATGTTGAGTATATTCATCGTTCTCATCCATCACCCAAAGGCGCTCATCAACAAATGGGCCAAAGAATACATCTAAAACTTGTACGGGAGTAGTAAGCCCGAACATATCCAAATTGCCGATTGGCCTGTTGAGCACGAAAGCATACAGGTTTCGTCCTCCCTTCTCTTCGATGGGATCGCGGCTCAGCCATCTACCCGGCCCTGGGCTGTGATAACGATGTCCGTAGTAAAGGAGTCCCGTCTCCCAATCATAAAACTTCGTGGAGAAAAGGAACGGATTAATCTGTGCGAGCGGTCCCGTAGCGCGGAGGAGTTCGCCGAAGGGGCCGTATTCATATTGTGCGGCTGCGACTCCGTTAGTGGCATTAAGGAGTGCCATGACGTTTCCGTTGCCGTCAAAAACATAAAAATACGTTCCGGCATTTGTGCCGGAATGGACGGTCATTGAGAGAAGCCCGCCGACTCCGCCAGCGCCTTGAACCGACCCGCTCAGGTCCAGGCCCCAGGAGAAAGAGGCCAGAGGACTGAGGTCAGAGGACAGAATGGCGATCAGGTTCCAGCCGTCATAAACGAAACGATTTGTGCTCTGGGGCACCCAAGAGCCATTCCAGGCTGAGACGACTTTTTGCGTTCTTCGCCCCTGCCAATCATAAGTGAAATCCAGTTTGCGCTTGGCAGCATCTGGCACGGTTGCCGGACTCGCGATTGCGAGCAAGCGATTCTCCCCGTCCCAGGCGTTTGTCCATAGGCCATCCGCGAACAGGTTACCGTCAGCGTCGAATGTGAAAGCTTCAGGTGTCTGCGGCAACAGGATGCTTCCGAAGTTGCTGGAAGTGAGCGTTCCGTTTGTGGTGGTCAGTGAGGCGAAGTTGGTGACTGGGGTGTAGATAGGCGATAGCGCATTGGCAATAGCCAATTCCTGCCGATAGAACTCGCCGCGGCGGTACAGCGACTGTCCGTTCACGGTCACAGTGGCGTTCGAATCGGCGGAGCCCATGATGTTGAGGTAACCGGGAACATCGCGGCTTGTAATTTGGTTCAGATTGTTCACCGAGTAGTTCGCCTGTCGGAGATTTGCGCCCGATGGATCGCCGCCGGTTTGTGTGCTTTGGCGGTTTCCGATGTCGTCGAATACGTAGCCAAATTGCTCGCCCGCAACGAGCGTGGCGTCCGGCCAATGTTTGTTGCCGGTCGTGACCTGTCCAAGCGAGTCATAGCCGAAGGACCAATATGCGCCGTCTGCATTGGTGAGCGCCGTGCGCTGATTGGCTAAATTGTAGCCGTAATTGGCTGTGGACGCAAAACCTGCAATTGAGCCGGAGGAGGTTGCTTTGAGGCGGTTGAGGTTGTCCCAGAATTTGGCGGTTGCCAAGACGGTGACGCCGTTTTGCTGGAAACTGAGGCTGCGCACGAGCGGGAAATCAGGTCGGTAATTCGTGGCAGGGGCGGGGACGGCCTCGTCCCCGCAAGGATCGGGCAGCGACGGTCTGTCATCTGCAGTGAGAACAGAAAAGGTCTTTCTTCTGCCGTCCCTGTCGGGACTTATTCCGCACCGCACCGCAAACCCAGCGTTGAAACGCTAGGCTATTATCTGTCGTCCCTGTGGGACTGGGGCCAGGGAGTCTCCCTCCACGGTCGCGGCTCTGCTAAGCGCGGAAAGCGCCGGCAAATTGCCGGCGCTCTCGAATTCCGAACGCGGCGACAAGGCTGTCGCCGCCCCGATATCACGGACAAATCACGCGCACGCGGTAGAACCGCTGGCTGTCGGCGGCGCCCGTGTCGGTGTAGGTGGCTGTCGAGCCAGCCGCCGGAACATCAGGCGTCAAATCGGTCCAGGCCGCCGGATTGAACGCGGTAGTGTACTGAACGCGATAGGTGGTGCCGGCCAGCGAACTCCAGGTGAGTGTTACATCCGGGAACGCCACGGTGGGCGTCGGATCTATGAATGGCTGCGGGATAACCGTCAGCACCATCGAGTTAGTGGCTTTGCAACTGTTGTTGTCGGTGACCACGACCGTGTAAGTCGTGGTGCTCGTGATTGTAGCAGTCGGGTTCGCGGCTGTCGCGTCCGAAAGGCCGGTGGTGGGGGTCCAGCTATACGTATAAGGGGCAGTGCCGCCGCTGGCGGTTGGGCTGCCGCCGATACTGACACCACTGCCTGAGCAGGCCGATTCGTTGGGGCCGGCGGAGGCGGCAGGCGCAGCATACACGGTGACCATGCCGCTGCCGCTGTTGGCGCAGGTGGTTGTGCCGTCAGTTACTGTGCAAGTGTAGGTCGTGGTGGATGAAGGTGAGACGGGGATTGAAGCCGTGGTTGCGCCGCCTGGGCTCCACAGATAACTGGGGCTGCTGGCGCTGGTGGTTGCAGTGAGAACAGCCGAACCGCCCGGGCAAATTGCCGCGGAGTTCACGTTAACTGTCGGCAACGGATTCACGGTCACGGTGCCGCTGGCGCTGTTGGTGCAGCCGGTAGAGGTGTCGGTCACCAGGCAGGAATAGGTCGTCGTCGAAGATGGCGAAACGGTTATGGTAGCCGTGGTCGCCCCACCCGGACTCCACAAATAGCTCGGGCTGCTGGCGCTGGTAGTTGCAGTGAGGTTGGTGGAACCGCCCGTGCAGATCGAGCCTGAATTGACGCTGACCGTCGGCTGCAGGACCGTCAACGTGGCGGCGCTGGAGAGGACCGAGCCGCCGCAACCATAAACGGTGACGTCGTACTTGGCGCCGTTGTCGCCCGTGGTCAGGGCCGGGGTCGTGTAGCTGCTGCCGCCGTTGCCCACTGAGATCGGCTGATCGCCTTTGTCCTGGCCTGAGAAATCGCCGCTATAATTGTCGGCGTTGTCCGAGTAACCACCAACCAGCAGGTTGTTGAAGTAGATATTCTTGTCGTTGCCGCCGGTGTTGTTCTGGCTGAACAACTTCAACTGAGCGATGGTTCCGGAATAGGTTCCCATGAACTGGGTGGCCGAGCCGCCGCAAGGTGTAACCAAGAGCGTGTAGGCTGTGGCGGAGTTCAACACGAACTGGACACGCAAGCCCTGCCTCTGGAACGGAATGCCGGTATCGTGCTCAGTGCCGTCATTATATTTGTAGTTACTCTGGCCACCGAGGAAGTAGAACTGCAGCACATCTGCGGGGGCGGAGGTTTGCAGGCTGAAACCGACTTTGCTGCCGTTATCCACGTTGCCGTTATCGAAGTCAATGCTGACGACCTGGCCGGCGCTCAGCGCGGAGAAGGTGCGCACAGCCACTTCATCGCCGCTGAAACCGCCCCACATGCCCAGCGCGTTGCCGCTGGGGCTGTTGATGTCGAAGGCCGAGGTGAAGCTGGTGCAGGCTGGGTCGCCAAAGTCGTTGTCGGTGGAACTGGCGCGGAAGGTGGAGCCGCCGCCGGTGACGCTCCAGGCGCTGCCCCAGCCGCCATTGTTATGCTTGGCCCAGGAATAACTCAGGCCTGAGCCGGTGGCAGTGACCGAGAAGGTGGCGGTCGAGCCGACGCACGCGGACTGGTTGGCCGGTTGTGTCGTGATGCTGGGGGCGGCAGCGGTCACGGTAACGGTCATGCTGGAGGTTGGGGTGGTGCAACCCAGGGAGTCAGTGACGGTTACGGTGTAAGTGGTTGTGACATTGGGCGAAGCGGTCGGGTTAGCCACAGTTGTGCTGCTCAGTCCCGTCCCGGGGCTCCAGCTATAAGTGTAGGTGCCGCTGCCGCCGGTGGCGGTGGGGCTGCCACCGATAGCCACGCTGTTGCCCGGGCAAGCAACCGTCTTGTTCGGGCCGGCGCTGGCGGCCAGAGTACCGGAGCAGACCACTTTAATTGTTCCGTTGCCGCCCGCGGAAAGCTGCGAAGTATCCCAGGTCGTGCCGGTTGGTGTAGCGGGCAAGGTGGTGCTGCTGAAGCTGCCGGCAAGCGTACCGCTGAATAGAGTGAAGGTATCACCCAGGGCCAAAGTGCCGGCCAGATTCGCCACGTTGAGCGTTCCGCCCAGCGTGATGGTGCCGCTGCTGGCGATCTGATCGGCCGAGGCAACCGTCTTGCTGAGCTCCATTTTTGTGGCGCCCGAGAGGCCAACGTTGCCGCTGCAGGTGATGGTGCCGATGGCGCTGTCCACAGTTGAGAGCGTGCCGCCGGCGCCGACGGTCAGCGTGCCGCCAATAGTCTTCGAGTTCGTCAACGCGAGCGTGCCGCCGTTGACGGTGACGGGGCTGCTGCCGGCAATCGAGCCGGCGCTGGAGACCGAGAGCGTGCCGGAATTGACCGTAGTCGCGCCAGTGTAGGTGTTGGCAGCAGTGAGCTTCAAAGTGCCGGATCCGGTTGAGTTGGCCAGAGTCAGGGAAGTCCCCACGCCTTGCAGCGCAGTGGCAAACGTCACCGTTTGGCCGTTGACGTCAATGCTGATCGGCTGGCTGCCGGCGGTGCTGAAGCGGCCCGAGTAATCGGCAGTGTCGGTTGCGGTGTATTGAAGCTGGCCGCCGCCGAATGAGATGGTGCCGGAAGCCCCTAAGGGGCCCTGGGTGCCAGCCGTTTCGGCCGCATTGACCTTTACAATGCCGCCGTTGATGAAAGTGCCGCCGCTATATTGGTTTGTGCTGCTCAGTGTCAGTGTGGCGGAGCCGGAATAAGTGAGCGAAAAGGCACCGCTGATCTTGGCGCCCGCGAGGGTGATGCTGCCGATGCCGCCAATGGTAGTGGCGGCCGACAAGGGATAGCCTGCGGTTGTGGCAGTCGCAGTCTCCGTGAGAGTGGCAGCCGTGGCGGAGCTGTTGATGAGGGCGCCGCTGCCGCTGCCCGTGCCGCCCATTGTGAGAGTGGTCATCCCCTCGGACTTGCCGTTCACATCGAAGACGCCTCCGCTGGCAACGGTGACGTTGACACCACTGAAAATCTGATCACCACCCGAACCGCTCAACTGAAGAGTGCCGCCGTTGTTAACGGTAGTGGTCGCGCCCAGGGCATGAACGGCGCTGGCGCTGGCTTTGTTCAGGACCACCTTGCCGCCGTCCACGGTCACACCAAGAGAGGCATTATCAGTGCTGCCGCTCAAAGTAAGTGTGCCGGCGCTGCTCTTGTGGATGGTGCCGCTGGTGACCGCGCTGTTGAATTCAAGGTTGCCGGCGGGCAGGTCAACGATCGAGGCCGTGCCGCTGATGGTTCCGGCGCGTGTGGTGGTGACATTAGCCCCGCCGGTATAAGTGAGCTTGCCGCCGCTGAGAGTCAATGGGCCGAAGCCGAGAGCGCTGGACACGGAATCGGCAATGGTATTAACGCTAAGCGTTCCAGCGGTGACGGTGACTCTGCCACTGAAAGTGTTGGGGCCGCTCAGGGTCATGACGGCGCTGGCATTGTTTAAAGTGAGCGCGCCGCTGCCTGAAATGGTGCCTGACAATGCTTCTGCCGCTGAGCTGGTGTAGTTAAACGTTCCGTTATCAGTGATATTGGCCGCATAAGCGCCGCTGCCCAGAGAGCCAGTGCCGCTGACGGTGAGCGTGGCACCGGAGGCGATGGTCGTGGGGCCGCTGTAAGTATTGACGGCGCTCAAGGTTAGAGTCGCAGGGCCGTTTTCAACCAGTGTCCCATTTCCGGAAATAGCGCCGGACACGGTTGGTCCTGCTCCGGCAGCAAAAGTGAGGGTCCCGCTGTTGGCAATGGGGCCCGACAACGTCTGCGCCGCAACTGGCGCGAACGTAAGATTTCCGCTATTGGAAATGTTGGCCGCATAGGTCCCGCTGCCCAACAAGCCTGAGGCGCCGATGGTCAGACCGCCGCCGCTGACGGTGAGGGCGCCGCTGAAGGTTTGGACGGCGTTCAAGGTCTCCGTGCCAGGGCCGGAAACCGTCAGTGTGCCGCCTCCGCTAATGACGCCTGAATAAGTCTGGGCGCTGGGATTGGCGAAAGTGAGATTGGCGCTGTCAACGATGTTACCCACCACGCTGCCGTTGTTGGAGGCGCCATCGCCAAGTTGGAGCGTGCCGGCGCTGATCGTGCTGCCGCCCAGGTAAGCATTGGCGGTCGCAAGAGTCAGTGTTCCGCTGCCCTGTTTGACCAACGAGCCAGTGCCGCCGATGCTGCCCGTGCCGGAGATGGTGTAATTGTAGGTGGAGTTGTTAGCTTTGACGAGGCCGGGCGCGACGGTCGTATTGAGCGATATGGTCGGGGAGGTGGTAATGGCGCTGTCATCCAATAGAACCGCATCGCCATCGAGGTACTTCGAGGCAGTCATGGTATTGTCGAGCCAATTTAGCGAGGTGTTTATGTCCCACGCGCCTGTGCCGCTGACGGCCCATTCCATGGGCCCGGTATTTCCAGTGACATTCAAAACGAGCGTATTGCCCGAGACACTCAG
Source organism: Verrucomicrobiota bacterium (assembly GCA_003176045.1). Taxonomy (GTDB): domain Bacteria; phylum Verrucomicrobiota; class Verrucomicrobiia; order Limisphaerales; family UBA8199; genus PSRM01. Next base: position 10,691 of record PSRM01000291.1, read on the forward strand.
GTTGCCAGTGACGTGTCCGGGCAACGTGGCGGTTGTGGGTGCGGTGCCCGAGGTGCTGGTCCAAGCCATCAAAGGATAGGTGCCCGCGCCTGCGGGAAAAGCGCCACCCTCGATGGTGACATTTTCGGAGCCGGAGAAATTAGCGGCCCCGGATATATTCAGTGGCGCAACGATTGTGCTGGGCGCGACAGAACTGAAGTTGAAATCCAGGCCTGGATTGCCCGTGCCGGAAGTGTAGGAAGACCAGGTAAACTGCTTGGTGTTGTCGTTAACGAATACGCCGAGGATGGCCGGACCGTTGGCTGTCACAGCGGTGCTCGAAGCTGAGCCGCCGACCAGTCCGGACAGTTCACCGGCGTTGATCGTGGTGGCCCCACTGTAGGTGTGGGTAACATTGCCGAGCAGCAGGGTGCCCGAGCCGGCCTTGGTAAGCGCGTGCGCTCCGCCGATGACACCCGCCAGGATGAGATTGCCCGCGCCGCCGATGGTGCTGTCGGCGCCCAGCGGAAAACCAGTTGCAGCAGTGCAGGCGATCGAGGCAGTAGTGGCGGCGGCGCTATTGATGAGCGCGCCGCTGCCGCTGCCGTTGCCGTTGAGGGTCAACGAGGTGAAGAAGTTGGTTTGGCCATTGATGTCAAAAATGCCGCCACTGGCGACGGTGACAGTCACACCGCTGAAAATCTGGAATGGGCCGGAGCCAGCCACCTGGAGAGTGCCGCCGTTGTTGACCGTGGTGGTGTTGCCGATGCCGTGGACACCCGTGGTGCTGGCCTTGTTAACGATGACGGTGCCGCCATTGACGTTTAAACCGCAAAATGAATTGTCTCCATCGCTGGAGCTGTTCGATCCCAACGTGAGGGTGCCTGCGCTGGTTTTAGCAATGACGAAAGCGGCTGAGCCGGTCGTACGACCAGCGAGCGTGAGATTGCCGGCAGGCAGATCAAGAGTGGAACCGGTAGTGCCGAAGCCGCTGAACTGGCGAGTTGTTGTCGCGGCGCCTGCGCCGGTGTACTGGAGCGTGCCGCCGGCCAAAGTGCAGGTGCCGGAATTGGCAAGGGCGCTGTTGCCGGAGTCGGCGATGCTGTTGACCGTGAGCACACCGTTGCTGACCGTGGTACCGCCGGTGTAGGTGTTGGCCCCGCTGAGGGCGAGGGTGGATGGATTGAACTTTACAAGAGTGCCGCCACTGCCGCTGATGGGGCCGGAGATGGTGATCAGGTTGCCTGAGCCACCAGAGCCGACGTTGCACTGATTGCCACCGAGGGTCCAACCGCCTGTGAACGTCACGCCCGCCGCATTGCCCACCATGTTCAGCCAGGGTTTGTTGGTCGTGGACTGGGACCAATCTACACCGTTGCCGATGCTAATGGCCGAACTGCCCTCAGCCACCAACGCTCCGAAAGCCGCCTGGTTTCCGCGGATGACCACAATGTTACCGCCGCCGAATGACTGGTTACTGTTGAAATTAACGATACCCGACCACGAAGCGCCGGAATAGCCGAGCAATGTGCCGCCAGTCCCAATGCCAAAGTTGCCGCCACTGTAAGTGTTGGCCCCGTTGAGGTAGATCTGGCCGTTCCCTTCAGTTACCAGTTGTCCAGTAGTGGCGCTGGCATAGCTGCCGTCCACGATCGGCACGTTAATAATTATCTGCCCGAGCGAACCGTCAGAAGAATTGAGCATGTCGAAGCCCTGCCCATTGGCCAGTTTCCATTGCCCCGTGCCGGCAACTGTCACGATGCAGGAGTCGGGATTGAGGGCGCCGTTGAACGCGCCCGCTATATTATGATTGGCGTTCATGGTGACCGTAAAGGCGGTCGTGCTGGTGCCCACGCCGTTGTTGGTGGCGCCGGCCCCTACGGCGAATCCAGCGGCATTGCCTTCGATCCAGGCCACTTGCCCGGATGCCCCTGTGTCGCTGGTGCTCCATTTCGAGCTTTCCCAACTGTCACTCAAGGGTATAGCGCCCGTGTAGGTCCTGTAGGTGCCCCAGTTGCCTTCAGGGTCCCACCAGGTGACGGCGGCCCGGAGTGAACCGGCGCAGAAGGTAAGAGTAAGGATGAAGAGGAGGTTGAGTTTTGTTTTCATAATGTGGGGGCTAGTTCAGACGGGTTAGTGAAGGGAAATCAATCAGTACGCGGGCAGCCACAGGCGCGGCTGTCCGGCAACAGGAACACGGTCGGGCATAGGTGCTCGTGCGCAAGTTAGTAGAATTGTTGTTCTACTGTCAAGAGTTAATCAAATTTCGGAACGCGTGTCAATAAGTTTTTGAATGTTTTTTCGAATGCGATTTTATTCCTGGTTGATTGAATGTGTGGGCGCCCTCGGAGGCAGAAGCGAAAGCGGCAGAGGACTCCGCACTCCAAGACCTTCGGCATCTCGATGCGCCTGCGAAAGCGCGACAGCTTCTTGGAGTGCGGTCCCGATCCCAATCGGGACCGCTTTCTCATAGGCGGTGACCGACACTTTCAATCCCCGAGGTAGCTTACTCAGAGCTATTGCTCATTCCCCGCATATTGGATATCCCGGTAAGGCTGGCCTTTCTGATAAAGCGCCAGGTCCCGACGCAACTGGTTAGCCAGGGCCAGGTCAGCCCGATCAATCGCCAATCGCTCGGCGCGCTCGGCGGTGGTGATCGCCTCGGGGAATTGCCCGGCCTGCGCATACGCGGTGGCCAAGGTACGCAGGGCCAGGGCATTTTTGCCGCCAGTCAAAGTTTCGGCATGCTGTGCCAGCGCGATGGCCTGCTTGCCATCGCGATAGGAGGCATCCGGGCAGGTGGCCAGCAGCCATGCAAGAGTGTCGCAAGCTCTCGCGAAATCAGGACGAAGATCCAGGGCCGCGCGCAATTGGACAATCGTTTCTCCAGGCCGACGCTGATGGAACAGCAGGCTGCCCAGTTCAAATCGAGCGTCGGCTGATTCCGGCTTGGCCTCGAGAACGGCCTGATAGTGGTTGATGATTGGATCAGCCGATCCTGTTCGGGCCACTGCGGTTGCCAGATTGTTGTAGACATCGGCGTAGTCTGGCCTGAGTTCGATCGCCTTATGAAAATGGTCAATTGCGTTCTTCACGTCACCCTTTTGAAACAAGAACGCGTTGCCGACAGTGAAATGGGCTTCGGCGAGTCTGCCTGGAGCGTAGGGCAGTCGTCGCGCCTGCCCCTCTGAGGTGATTCCCGCGGCAGAAGGCAAGCCCGGGCGTTGCGGGGAAAAGGCTGTCCCCGCCCCTACTGTCACAATTCCCGCGGCAGAAGAGACGCCCGGGCCGGCGTTTGCTATTCCGAGCTGGAGTTGCGCGATCCCTTCATCTACTTTGCCCTGGTCCAGCAGAATTGATCCCAGAGTGCAATGCGCGGCCATTGAGCGCGGATCCAGCGCGACCGCTTTTTCCAAATGGGCCACGGCGCGCTCGAACTCGCCTTTGCGGCGATACAAGTTGCCTAACAGCGCATGGTTGCGGCCAAAGTCAGGCTTGCTCTCAAGGGCGGTCTCATACTGGACAATTGCTTCATCGAGCCGGCCACTATCCTTGAGCAGGTCGGCCAGCATCGAGTGCGCTTCCCAACAGCCCGGGTTTGACGCAATGGTCGCGCGCCAAAGATGCTCGGAATCTACGTAGATCGAACTCTGGCGAAAGGTGAGCCAGCCCAGACCAACTAGAAGGACCACAGACAATAGTATTGTAGGGGACGACGTAAGGGGTCCCTTGGGAGAGGGACTCTCTCCAAAGGGACTCCTTACGTCGTCCCCTACAAGCTCTGAACTTTGAACCTTGAAACTTGAGCTTTGAACTTTGAACTTTGAACCCTGAACCCTGAACCCTGACGCGATCCCCGCCGCAAGAAGTCCTAGCGGCCCAACGATGGCAAAATACTGCCAATGATCGGCGACGAGCGAATACGCCATGAACCCGATGTCCAGGAAGCCCAGCACGGGTCCGAGCAAGATGATGAAGTATCCGAGCCCCAGGAGCGCAGCCTTTCCCCAATCTCGGCGATAGCGCCAGCAGATCAGGGCCACGATCACAAGAACCAGTGCCGGCACCCAGGACGGAAGTCTGCCTGAGACAACTTGCCAAAGCGGATAGATCGGAACCAGGTGAAGCGGCAGCAGAGCTTTGCCAAGGTAAAACCAGATTGTCCAACCAGCAGATGGAATGTGTCCCAAAAATCCGCTCTGGGCAGGAGTGGCCGACGCTGGCCCGCTGCGCAATTGTTCCACGTGGTAAGTGACCAGCCCCAAACCGATGGCTGCTGCGAAAAACGGGAGCGCGCGCCACACGTCTGTGCGACAAATCTTTCCACGCTGCCACCAGGCCAGAAGCAATAAGACAATCGGCAGTGGAGCGACGGCGGACTTGCTCAGCAGGGCGAGGATGAACAAAAGCAGAGAGACGAGATAATGGATGGTGGATGGTGGATGATGGAAGGTGGATGATGGATAGGGGATGGTGGATGATGGATACTGGATACTGGATACTGGATGCCGGATGTCATCCTCGACCCCGGACCCCCCAGGCGCGCCTTCCGACTTTGGACTTCTTGTCCGCCGAAGCTTTAGCGTAGGTGGATGGACTTTGGACCTTGGACTTTGGAATTTTACATAGCAAAGCAGGCTGGTTAGGAAGAAGAACATCGCCAGTGTGTTTTTGAGTTGTGAGACCCATGCGACGGACTCGACGTTTACGGGATGCACTGCGAAAAGCGCCGCGGCGAGCCAAGCTCCGGGCACACTCAGGTTCCGAAGCAGCCGCCATAAAACGACAGCATTGGCTGCATGCAATAGCAGGTTCACCCAATGGTAACCGGCCGGAGTGAGTCCCCAAAGGGCATACTGCGCGCGCCAGGTGGTGAACAGGACGGGATAATACTGCGGCGCATCGAGCGAACACCAAATCCTCTTCAATCCGCCCGCCTCCACGAGCAATGGGTTTTGGGTCACGTGCCGATCGTCATCCCAAATGAAACCCGCCCGCCAAATGGGCTGATACGCAAGAATGACCGCGCCAAAAAGCGCCAGGGCCGCCAGCCAGGCGCGTAAGGCGTATGCGGCGGGCGGCGTCGGCGGTGCAGTCTCCGAAGAGATCCGATTGCCATAGGCGGCGGGCGCTGTTGGTCCTGACATCGCAGGCAGCTTATCTTTCAAGAACGGCTCTTGCGAGCCGAAGGTGTTAGTTGGATCTGCATTTCTATTGATAGTTTTGCGGCAGGGCTTAGGATGGGGGACATGAAGAGGCCCGGTGAGGCGCGGTTGCTTCTTGTGGCAGGTCTGACCTTCCTTCTCGCCGCGTGGTATGCCCCTGGCGAGCGGTACGATCTGGCGAAAGTGGAGGGCATTCAGGGGTTCCAAGGCTCGGCGGCAGCAAAGGAACTTCTGGCCAGGAACGGCTTGGTGGTCAGCGACCCAACATTCCTGCAGATTTTCGAGGCCTATATCAAAAGCCCGCACGTGGAAGCGCCATCGGAAAAGAATCCAAGGGGAACGGTGCTGCCTTCGTTTATCACTCCGGATTCGGCGTGGCATACCTATCACGTCCTGCTCGAAGAGGCGGTCAAGGAAATGGAGGAAGCACAGGCGATACGGCTTCGCGAATTTTCCCGGCAACTTCTGACCGGGACGAAACGGGATGGGCAAAAAGCGGGTGAGGCTGCTGACTATCTGAAATTGTTTGTATCCGTCGGGCTGGCGTTGCAAGACGCGCAGCATCGGAAATCGCTCGCAGGAGAGGAAAAACGGATTGTGGACAGTTTGCGTTCCACAGGATCAGGGCCGATTGAAGCAGGGATTGGGTTCCCGCTTTCACCGTCACAGTTCCGCGCGGAGAGTTTCTACACGCAGTCGCCAGAACTGAGCGATTATTTTGCCGCGCGGCAATGGTACGGGACGGTGGTGTTCCGTTTGAACAACACGCGCGAAACCAGGGCCGCCCTGGCGCTCGCCGCGCTGATTAATCGTAATCCTGAACTGCTCGATCTGTGGAAAAAACTATCCGAGCCATTCGATATGCTGCTTGCGCATGCGGAAGACGGCACGATTCGGGAGTTCGCAGCAGCGGCGGCGGGGGCTGTCGGAACGAATGGAGATTCGATCTCCGCTTCGCAACTGGCGGAAATCCAAAACCGGCTGGCGAAGCAATTGCCCCTGCCGCGCATCAGCGACCAGTTCCTGCAACCCGAGCAATATGCGCAGTTTGGTAAGGAAGCGCGCGGTTTCCGCCTGCTACCGCCGCGTCAACTGCCTTGCTCGATCTGTTTTCACAACACGACCGACCCAAACATTCCCGGCAGGAGCTATCCATCGGGACTGGATTTTCTCGCGGCGTCGCCCCAACTGCGCTCGCCGGCGGCGGTGCGGGCGCTTGAGAGCCAATGCGGCGCAAAGGTCGCCGAGCTCGTGCTGAAGAGCGAGTGTGGCCCGATGCCTGACTCGCTCCACGGCCAGGCGATGCGGCTCTTAGCCAAACTGCAGGACCCACTGCCCAAGCAGGTTGCGCCTGCGCTGCGCACTGAGGCCTGGCAAGATTTGCAACTCTGGACGCAACTGGGCGCGTGGGCGGAGCAGCGGCATACCTGGGCGCTGCACGCAAAATTAGCCGTCTCGTATGCCGGCATAATCGAGCCGCCGAACGGAATCGTAGCGCCGTACCCGGAATTCTTCTCCGGCCTGGCCAGGCTGGCCAGGCAAACAGCAGACGCGCTCGAAAAAGCGGGTGCGGAGCGGCAGTTCGAAGTTAGGCCTGTCGCGCAGAGATTGCTGGAGCAGATCCGACTTTCGCAAAAACACGCCGGCCGTGTCGAGGAGCGGGAGATCACATTGGAGCAGATGGTTCAATTCGAGAACCGCTATTACGAGAAGCACCAAACGGAATTCGGGAAGCGCGACCCGTACGAGGCTTACAGGCAAATGGAAAAAGAGTTGGAAGCCCTGGCCCGACGCTGCGCGGAAACCGGCCAAGCCACGCAAGAGGAGACTCAGACGCTGCGGATGTTCTTCGATTGCCGGGTGGACTCAGCGCGATTGATGCGCGATTTTCCGCCGGTTTGCGAGCGCCTCGCGGAGTTGGCAAAGAAATGTTTGAATAGTGAAAAGCTGAGCGCAGACGATGCTCACTGGATCGAGAACTACGGCGTCACCCTGGCCAGTTTTCATTTCTATTCGGGCAACTCCTATGAAGTGCCGCGCGACGATTTTCCAATCGTGGCGCGGGTATTCTCGAACCCGCGGCGCGACTCGATGCTCTACGCGGGCCTGGCGCGGCCCCAGGCACTGTATGTAATCGTTCCAAACGGCCATTCGCTGCAGCTTTATCGGGGCGCGGTAATGACGTATCGCGAATTCATCCGGCCAAACGATCAGTTGTTGGACGACAGCTCGTGGCGGGAAATGATCGCGCACGGCCAAACTCCGCCCGCGCCGCCCTTTACGAAAAGTTTTTGCGCTGAAACGAGCGTGCCCGACTTGCTCAAGCGTCTGCGTGGGCAGGGCAAGAACGAGGAAGCGAATTACGGCGATATCCAGGACTTGCTTTGGCAGATAAGTTCGCGGGCGACTGAGAAGGATTTACCCGAGCTGATGGAGGTGATGTTGCACGAGACGGGAGAGGAGCGCGCGGACATCGTGGATGGCCTGGGCGAAATCATCGCGCGATTACCTTGGGAACCGTATCAGAAGCGTTTCATTGCTCTGCTGGCATCACGCGACAACATCCTGGCTCATGCATCGGCCCGCGTGCTGGTTTCGGGGCCGGGGAAGGCGGATACGACGGCCTTGCTTTCAGCATTTGGGAAACAATCGTCTCGCGGGCGGCGGCTGAGCTGCGTGATCTTGAGCCGACTGCCGGAGCAGACGGACGCCATTCGGAAAACGCTTTTGGAGGCGTTAAACGATCCCGCGGATGGAGTGAGGTGGCAGGCGGCGTTGGCAATTGGCAAAGCGCCGTGGAACGATGCGCAGAGCCGTTCGGCCTTGCTGCAAAGGTTGAACGACACGAACGAAATCGTTGGCGCAGCCGCAGCCTATTCGCTAGCCAAACTCGGCGCAACAAACGCAGCACCTGCCCTGCTGGCAAAACTCAAGGAGCGGCTGCAGTCGCCGCCGAGAGTTTCCGAGGAGCTGTCGCCGCAGGTCATGGCCATCGTGCAAGACACGCGCGGGGAGGAGAATCATGCCGACCCGCTCCTGGACGTGGACAATCTGACGGGGCGTCTTGAAATGACCGTGACCAGGATCATGCAAAGGCGCGCCGGCATGCGCGTGCCGCCGATGCAGGTGAACTTTCCGACGCACAACTATAACCTGGCCGACGCGCTGATCGAGGCGCTCGGGGTCCTGGGCTACGGGCCGGCGACAGACGAACTGTTCAAATTGCGCGGTACAGAGTACGAAGCCCAAGCGACTCAGGCGCTGGCTCGGCTCGAGCCGGATCGATTGGCGAGCCAGTTGCTCGCCACGGCACGAGATAAGCAAGTTGATAGTTACCTCCGGGAGCGGGCGCTCCTGACGTTGGGCGAGCTTATGGCCACAAATCGCGTCCACGATCTGGTGCCTTTGCTGGATGACACGACACCGATTGAATATTCCCGCCCGTTGCCCGGCCCGACCTGGCGTGTGTGCGATCGGGCGGCGCAAACGATGGCGATCCTCCTCGGCTGGCAGCGTCGGCTGATGCCCGCATTCAGGCGGCCTGAACAAATGGAAGACCTGCTCACGCGCGCCAGGGAATGGGCAAAGGCGACGAAGCGATAAGCCGTGCACGGGGCGTTGACTTGAGGAGTCCCTATCTGGCGCGCGTTCGTAAAGAGGACTCCTTACGTCGTCCCCTACAAGCCATGCTCGGTTCAAACGCGGTGTACCACTGTCCGTGATTATCTTCTTTTTAAGTTGAGGGGCAGGCGAGACGCCTGCCCTACTCTGGGGAATGGCCGGTTAGCTGTGGGCTTCACTTGACCAACCGAAAGAAGTCGCCACTCGTTTGGGTGGTCGAGGTCCAGGATAAGAAGGCCAGGTTGGTGATGTAATTGGTGGTAATCAGGCTCCAGGTTGGCGGCCTCAGAAGAGTGGAATGAGAAAGTTGAAAGTCCTGGGCAAACAGCGGCCAGGATACCACGATGCTGGCGCCTGGGCGGCTGATGCCGAGACGCGGCTGCGGGGCCGTGTCATAGGGACCGACGGGCGCATTCGATGAAGTGCTCTCGAAGGCGCCGATGTCCTTGGCGGCGGCACGAATACGCCACTGCCGGTTTGTTATTTCGTTCTGAAAATATTCGCGGCCAGGTAATCCGAATACCGGTCCGCCGGCGGCGTTGATGCAGGTGCTGCCGTTAGTGAGCGTAAAGTCCTTTGCGGTGGCATTGCGGAAACCTGGGTAGGCCGACTGAATGGAGCCCGTGAGCGAGCCGGGGGAAGCGTTGGTGGCCAGCCAGTTGTTTAGGCCCGTTATCGTGGCGGCTGCGGCAGTCTCGACGAGCGTGGGCGTTCGGGTGCCGTAGATGATGTTGTCGGAAATCTCGGCGGTCATTTGGGTGCCGTCGGCGTTGGAAAGATGGACAAAGGCCGAGTTGAGGTTGGCGCCAACGAACGTGTTGTAGAGCATGTGCAGAGACAGGGTAAGATTGGCCTGACCGGCATCGTTGAAGAGGACGACTACCTGTGAATGGTTGCCGGGCGCGGAGTTCTGCACGAACACATTTCCCCGCAGCGTCATGGTTTGGGCGAATGGGCCCGTCCCGCTGAAATCGTCGTCGGTCATCAGATCGCCTTCGTAGTTGTTGGCGCGGGCAAACCAGTTGTATTCGAGGGTGGCATCACGGCAGCGAATGTGGAAGTTCTCGCCCTGGACGCTGTCGTGGACGTAACAGTATCGCAAGGCAAGATAACCGCCATAGATGTACATGTTGTGGGTGGGCGAGGAGAGTGAGGCGTTGGTGTTGCCGTTGGAGTTGAACTCGCAAAACTCGACGGTGGCCTGGCTGTTCTGCGAGCCGCCGGTCAGACCATTGTCGTCCTGGTTGAAAATGCAATCCTTAATGTACAGGTTGGTCGTGCCGTTGTAATAGCGGATGCCGGCGGAGTTGAAGGAGGCCGTGCGGCAGTGCCGGAAAACAATGCCCGAGATTTTGTAATTCTGCGCGCCACTGAATTGCCAGCCTCCACGGCCACGGTCGCCCGCCGTGTAGCTGCCGGGCGCGTTCTCAACCAGGTTCGTGCCGAAGTCCCAAACGGGCAGATTCGTTGAATCGAGCGCCTGGATGATAATGGGGTTGGTTGGAGTGGCTGCCTTGGTGAGATAAACCCGGAAAGAGTACGTGCCTGGTGCAATGATAACCTGGTCGCCGGGGTTAGCACCCTCGATCTTGGTGTAGCTATCGTTGGTGGTGACGTTGATGATAGCGGCCTCGACTAAGCCGCAGCCGGAGGCAAGCGCGAGCAGGATTCCTCGAATCCAAATTCGATGGCCAAAGCGCATCCCGAGAGTATATCACTTAAAATGTGCGCTCATAGTCGGGAACATTCCGGAAACCACTGGCCGTAAGGGTCTGGACCACGCCATTAAGATTAGACTTTGTATTGGCGTAGAAGGTTGTGAACCCATCGTGATCCGCGTAGATCACGAACGGTTTTGGAGTAGGAATAAAAAGGAAATCAACCCAGTCGCTCAAAGTTGCCTGCAGAAGCTCCTTGACCTCCTCGGGATTCGTTGCTGCCACGCACCAATCGTAGCCGTATTCCGGAACCAGCGCGTGGCGGGCAAACAATGCGAGTAATCGCTTTGGTTCGAAGACGACTTGGTCGAACGTGACTGAAGCAGCGTGAATTGGCTCGCGCCCGGAAAGGATCGTCGCCACGAATGGCTCGAGGTTTTGGAGCGGTGTTTGAAATGTCTGCTGAAATCGCCAAGGAGTCCTGCGGAAGCGTTTCAGCGTCCCGGGCGTTTGAGAGAGAGTCATTGACGAGCGTGAGAAGCTGTCTGACCGCCAACAGGAGCAGTCACTCGGTAATGCCCAATGATGTGGGTCGTATGACACGGTTACGCCGATCTGGTTCCTGGCTGATGCAACAATTTTGTCGCTCCGGATGTCCGCACAACAGGTGGCGGCTGTCAGGACAAGAAATGCAGTAAGGGCTCTCACGCCAGGTTTATATCTTACTTCTTCGTTCTCTTCGTTGCCTTCTGTTCAACTGAACAAAAGAGATTTACAGAAGCAAACGAAGGAAACGAAGAAAATAAAGAGGGCCCTGGGCCGATCTGCCCGGTCACGGAATGTAAGGAACGACGCAAGGAGTCCTCTTTCTTGCTCGGCAACCGCAGAGAGGGACTCCTCACGTCGTCCCCTACAAGGTGCCGCCATGTCATGTTGATTCGTGTTCATACGCGGTTTCACCCTTCCAGGTTTATCATCACAGGCGGTTTTCGGAATCCTCGAGTCATGATGCCGGTATAGATCAGTCCAACAGCGCACCAAATTCCGCCGACGATCTTTGCCGGCCACTCCAAACTCAGCCATATCCAAAGACAAAACAAAAAGGCTGCTCCTGGCAGGGCCATATCCCGGAGCCAAGCTCGTGTATGTCCTTGCGGCGGGCGGAAGAAAAATTCCCGGATTACGGCCAGGTTCACTCCCAGGAAGGCAAGGAATGCTCCGAAGTTCACCAGGCTCGCTGCCTTTTTATAGTCTAACGACAACGCTCCAACGAGAACCAGACCTCCGATTAACCATATATTCCGGACTGGATTACCGCGCTCGTCCAGCTTGGCGAGGAAGGCGGGCAAGGCTTTGTCCCGGCCCATACCAAAAAGAATCCGGGCCGCGCCCACCTGTCCGGTTAGAGTGCTGCCCAGGCAAGCAACGGCCATCACAAGCGTGAATGAATCAAAGAGGAATTTTCCACCGACAACGCTGCAGACGTCGAAAAAAGCCGTATCGAGGTCTTTGAAGGAGTTGTAATCCGGCCATACAAGCTGGGCCAGGTACACCTGGAGCGTCACGCAAATCCCAATGACCAGACACACCAGCACAACGGCAATTGGGACAGTGCGTTTGGGTTCACGGACGTCTTCGGCCAGCGTCGTAATGCCGTCGAAACCGATGTATGTCAACGCCGCCAGAGAAGTAGCCGCGCCGATAGCTCGAAGGTTGAATGTGCGCGGTTGATAGATGGGTTGGAGGGAGAACAAGCCAGCCGCACCATGATGGTTAATGATCCAGGCGATCGCCTCGACAACAAAGATGGCGAGCACCACAAACATGATTGCCGTCATGATCAGGTTGGCCCCGGCTGTCCATTTGATGCCGCGCACGTTCAGGACCGTAGTTAAAACTGTAAAGAGGATCACCAATCCGACCTTTTGGAGATCTGCGTTGAGCCCCAGGCCGCTTACGAGATGCTTGTTGAACGCAGGCGCGAGATCGGCAAAAAGCTGCTGCGCGCTGATTGCAGCATAGATCACGCTCACGATCGGGATAACCAGGTAATCGAGGAACATGGCCCAACCGGCCAGGAAGCCCGCGTGAGCGTTTAAGCCGCGGCCCACGTAGGTATAAGCCGATCCCGCCGCAGGATAGAGCCCGGCCATCCGACCGTAACTCACCGCAGTGAGCATCATCGCCACTAGCGCAATGAGAATCGTGGTTGTGGCATGTCCAAAAGAACCCTGGTGCGCCCACCCAAAAATGCCGACCGCGCCAACCGGTTGAATCAGGACAATGCCGTAAAAGATCAGATCCCACAGGCCAAGGACGCGACGGAGGCGCGGAGGGGATGATGTACCGGGCGAGGGTTCGGTTGCTAAAGAAGTTGGTTGTGCAGCCTGTAACGTCACGCTTTTGACGGAAGATTATCCTTGGGATTCGGCTCGACGTCCACCGCGAAATCCTCAAAACAAGAGCAGCTTTGTCCGCCGGAATCTGCACGCGAGACATGCGGAACAAGAACGGAGGTGAAACCCGGCATAGTAACCAAATCTTGCCAAAATTTCGCCAAGGAATGTGTAGACGCATTTTTCAATATCATGGATGCTTGTGGGACTTGAGACGGATTGGGTTATTTTTTTTAGTGACGAGCGTCTTTGGGGCGACGTTTGCGGCGTCAGCGAGTACGCATTACGTGGACCTGAACAGCGCCACTCCTGCCTCGCCCTACACGACTTGGGCTACTGCTGCCAAGCGCATCCAGGACGCTGTGGACGCGGCGGTGAACGGTGATGACATTATCGTCACAAACGGTGTCTATGCCACTGGCGGTCGGGTTATGTATGGCGGGATGACCAACCGTTTGGCGATCAACAAGGCAGTGACGGTGCGGAGCGTCAATGGACCGCTGCTGACGGTGATTCAGGGAACCGGGGTGGCAAGCGGAGCAACCAACAATGGCGTAGGCGCGATTCGGTGTACGTATGTCGGGACAAACGCGGTGCTGAGCGGATTTACTCTAACCAATGGACACACCCTGACAGGGGCAGACACAATCCGCGAAGAGAGCGGAGGGGGCGTGTGGTGCGAGCCCTCGGGCGTGGTTAGCAACTGCACCCTTAGCGGCAATTCGGCGTACTACGACGCTGGGGGAGCGTTTTCTGGCACGCTGAACAACTGCATCTTGAACGCCAACTCGGCCCTTGGAGGTTACAGCTCGGGTGGGGCCACAGCCTATGGCACACTGAACGACTGTACATTGCGCAGCAATTCGGCCGCTTACAATGGCGGCGGCGCATTTTACGGGACGCTAAGCAACTGCACCTTGAATGGTAATTCGGCCGGTGGATTCTACGGATACGGCGGCGCGACATATGGCAGCACATTGATTAACTGCAATTTGAGCAACAATTGGTCCTCTTACTATGGTGGCGGGGCGTATCAGGCAACATTGACAAACTGCACCCTGAGGGGTAATTGGGCCACCAATCAAGGCGGCGGGGCGTACGGTAGCACTCTGAGTGGCTGCACTCTTTCGGGGAATTCGGCCTTATATGGCGGCGGCGCATACTCGAGCACGCTGAGTAACTGCACTCTGAATGCCAATTCTGCCAACGGATACCTGAGCTCTGGTGGAGCGGCGTATGGGGGTACACTCAACAACTGCATGGTGATCGGCAATCTAAGCACCGAGTGGGGCGGAGGGGTGTACTCCAGCACAAATAATAACTGCACCTTAACCGGAAATTCTGCGTACGAAGGCGGGGCGACCTACTATGGCACACTGAACAATTGCATTCTGAGCAATAATTCGGCCTCCCTTGGCGGGGGCGCAAACTCCAGCACCCTCAACAACTGCATCCTGTTCGCCAATTCGGCTGCTTATGGCGGGGGGGCTCAAGACAGCACATTGAGCAATTGCACGGTGTGTGGCAACACGGCTTCCCCCGGCTACGGCGGAGGGGCGTACGGAGGCATACTGAACAACTGCATCGTGTATTACAATTTGGCCCCGTACGGCCCAAACTACTACTCAACCACACTCAACAACTCTTGCACGTCACCACTGCCTTCTGGCGGTTCAGGCAACATCGCGAGCGAGCCATTGCTTGTTAGCACCAATGGCTGGGCCAATCTGCGCTTGCGATCCAACTCACCCTGCATCGACTCAGGCTCCAACGCCTATGCTCCTGGCCTGACCGACCTTGATGGTCGCCCGCGTGTCGTTGGCGGCATCGTGGACATGGGCGCGTATGAATTTCAATCGGGTATTAGTGGTGTGTTCATTGGGTGGCTCCAACAATATGGCCTGCCTACCGACGGCTCGGCGGATTACACTGACGCTGATGGAGACGGTATGAACAATTGGCAGGAATGGATCGCGGGAACCAACCCGACCAATACTCTATCAGTCCTGCAGATGGTTTCTGCCACGCCAATCGCTACGAACGTGGTGGTCACATGGTCGAGCGTCAACACCCGCGCCTACTCGCTTGCGCGGGCCACCAATCTGCAGGCGCCCCCGGCTTTCTCGATGGCCTGGAGCAATATCGCCGGCCAGGCCGGCACGACCAGTTTCATGGATACAAACCCACCGGCTGGCGCCTCTTTTTACCGTGTGGCCGTCCAGCCGCCGTGATTTTACTGGCAGGGCGCTAAGGAGCGAAGGCGAAGAAGGAAGATAAAGCAGGGATTTCGACAAAGTTAACGACAAAGTTCATGCGGGGGCTTATCCGTGTTCTCGGTGTTCATCGGTTCATCCGTGGTTAAAGCCCAGTTTATCTCTTCGGCCTAATGGATTCTAACGGCGGGAAAGGATCACCTTGTTTCCACCCGAAGAAGACTTTTTCGTGGAGCAGCTTTTGCACGGCGGTCCAGTATTCCCATTCGGCGTCCCATTTGTAGAGGGCGCTCTGGAGACGGAAGGGGGTGGCTTCATCGAGCCAGGCCTGGCGGTATTCTTCGCGCAGTTCACTGATCATTTCGCGCAAGTCGGTTAGCATCCCATAGGTGGTGGAGTTCATCTGGTTGCCGCAGTAAAGCTGGACCAATTCCTTGTTTGGGTTCTCTTTCAACTGGCGGAAATAGTCGGCGAACTCGAGGCTGTATAGGCTCTTCATGCCGAGGTAATCGAATTGGCGGGCGGCGATGAGGAGGCTCTTGAGCCAGGGGTCGGAGCAGTTTGAGTTTCCATTCACGCGGACGGGGGCATTCGCGCGCTCATTCGCGCGGACACGGCTGTCCGCGCTCCGTAGGGCGCGTTGGATACGCTCTTGAGCGCTTTCGGCGAGGAGGCGTGCGCGGCGCACCTGGCTTTCGCCGGCTTGCAACTTCTTGAGATGACCGGGAGCGAGCGGGTCGGCCCAGAAACTGCCCCAGGTATTTTCGTCCAGGACGTTCTCGAAGATTTCTTCAGCGATCGATAGTTCTTCGAGGGCTGGCGCAATGTCAGCCGCGACGGTTGCGGGAAAGACTACGGCGCAGTAATCGCTGAAGAACGAGTTGGTGTCCACACGCGAGTTTTGCCAAGCGGCTGCGCCTCCGAAGGCAATGCCTGGATAAACCAGGCGATAAATGGTCTGGCGACTGTCGGTCCAGGTGGTGTTTTGCATGCCCAGGGTGTGGTACTTTTTGCCGGTCGCGGTGAACTCGTTGATGTTGTAGAACGAGCGGTGGTAGTCGGGGAAGAGTTCGTTCCAGCCCCAGACTCCGGGAGTAGCGATGGTTGGAATGTTGCGTTTGGCCAGGGGCTCAAAGAAGGGCGCGTAATTGGTCCTGACTTCGTAGATCCAGGGAAATGCAATCACTCCGGCGGGCACGAGTTCCAGCAGTTCGGGATGGTTTGAAATGGTGCTGGCTCCCTGGTCTATGTCGGCATAGAAGCAAACGCGTTTTCCGTGGCTTTTGGCCTGCTCGGAGATATGCCGCAGCACGTCCATGAACGTCTTGAACGGATCTTTGCCAGGCACCACGCCGATTTTGCCAAGCGACCATGGCTCATCAAAGCCGACATGATACCAGGGGCTCGGAAACAGCTTCGCCGTCTGCTCGATCCAATTGTCCAGGACCTGGTACATGCGCGGATTGCGGGGATCATATTCGCCGCCGTAGCGCGGCAGGCCCAGGTCGGCGTATTTCTCGTAGCGGAACATATTGTGCATGTGACCGTAGAGTTCCATATTCGGGACGATGTCAATATGCCGCTGGCGGGCGTACTCGATGATGTGGCGAACGTCCGCCTGTGAGAGGCGGCCGTAGGGATTGACAATGTCGTAGCCTTCGAATTCGATGCTGGCTTCGGTGTAGAGATAGTACTGGTTGATCTTGAACTGGGCCATCAGGTCGAGCTGCCGCTCGACTTCCGAGACCCGGAGCAGTTCGCCTTCGCTGAAGTCAATCATCACGCCGCGATAGGCCAGCGTGGGCCAGTCGTGGATTTCCGCAACAGGCAGGACCGCGTTGGCGCCTTCACCTTCGACCATTTGCAACAAAGTTTGCGCGCCGTAAAATAGGCCGGCGGAAGATTTTGCCTGGATCGTGAAGCCACTCTTCCAATCGCCCTTTATGGAATATGCTTCGCGTGAGTCCGGGCCAGCGGTATCGTTATCCACTGGAAGGGAGGCTCCATCGCCGTTGCGATCAAGGAGAATGACATGTCCGGTCCCGATTCCCCTCCGGATTTTCACCCTTACGCTTGCTTTCGACAGAAGGCCGTTAGATAAAGTTTCCGCTACGAAAAGAACCTCTGGATTCGGGTGCCCCGTGAAACTGATTACCGCATCATTCAAATGCATGCCTCGATCTCCATAGCGAATCTCCTGAGGCCTCGGAAGCAATGGAGGATGCTCAGCACGGGTGCTTGCGAGCAGTCCAAGTAAGACGGCACAGAGAAAGGTCACTTTGGAAAAATGCAGGCGAGACTTCGTTCCTGGTAGGTTCATAGAATGAGCGTGTCAGCCGGTGAGCATTATTGTCAAGGCAAACGGCGTTCGCTACTGTGCCGTCTCATAATTGCGTTAACCATTACAGGCCGAAGCGCTCCCGATAGATCGGGAGCGCAGTCCAAAACCTGCCGGAATTTCCAGGGTGGTCGGGAGTCGCGGAGTGTCTTGGACTGCGGTAGTCCTCTACCGCTTTCGAGCACGTCCAAATGCAAAGATATTTGTGAGACACCACACCCGGAAAACTACTCTATGGCGGCTCATGCGATCCTAAGAAGTTCGGGCATGGCGCCCGAGTCCATTTGGTCCGCCGACGAAGTGAAAGACAAAGTGAAAGACAAAGTGGAGGACAAAGTGAATTAGACTGGTTTGGGCATAGCTGTCCAGGCGCCCTGCTGGCCGCTGCTCTTGAGGCAGGTCTCGATGAAGGCGATTCCTTTCCAGCCGTCCTCCACGTTTGCGTATTTTGAGCCATCACACACGAACGCTTCGCCGGCCTTCCATTTGCGGACATCGGCTTCGAAGCTGCGGTGCAAACGGGCGTAGGCGTCGTGGAAAGCCTCAGGATGGCCAGGTGGAATGGTTGGCTCAGCCATGAGATCCGCGGGCACGTCTTTCGGCAGGAAACCGTCACCCGGCGTGACCGCCGCGCGCCAATAAACGCGGTCGGGCTGGTTGGGTAAATAAATAGTAACGGATTCGGGCTCTTCCTGCTGCCAGCGCAGCGTGCCTTTGGTGCCGACAATTTCGATACCGAGATCGTTCTTGTGTCCGATGCAAACCTGAGATGCGCGCACAAGCGCTTTGCCGCCGTTGCTGAGCTTGCAATAGATCGTGAAATGATCGTCGAGCGGCCGGCCCTCAACGAAGGTTTCGAGCTGACCTGAGACAGACTCGACTTCCAGACCCGTAACGAAACGAAGTTGCATGAGCGCGTGCGTGCCGATGTCGCCGCCACAGCCGGAGCCGCCGGCTAGTTTCGGGTTCGTGCGCCAAGCGGCCTGCATTTGGCCAGTGGCTTCCAGGCGCGTAGCCAGCCAGCCTTGCAAATAGTATGAGTCCACCCACCGAACCTCGCCAAGCAGACCGGCGCGCACGATGTATCGCGAGAAGCGGCTCGTCCAATGACCCAGGTACGTATGGGCAACGCCAAAGGGCACTTTATGCTGATGCACGGCCTTCACGAGGTCAGTGGCTTCTTCGAGATTCAGGCACAGCGGCTTTTCGCAAAAAACAGCGATACCGGCTTTGATAGCTTTCATCGCTGGGTCGTAATGAACATGGTTGGGGGTAACGATGACCAGGTAGTCGAGTTTGCCATCGCCGTCCTTCTTTGCGTTGGCGGCGATCATCTCATCATAGGACCCGTAACCTTTCAACGGGTAAGGCCAATTCGCCGCTTCTTCGAGCGCGATTTTTGGGTCGGGAAACAATGCCGCAGCCACGACTCGGCGCGTGCCATCAAAGTGGATGGCCTT
>PSRM01000018.1 GCA_003176045.1 Verrucomicrobiota bacterium
GCACGCCACACCCCAGCCGTCGCAAATGCCTATCCCAGAATGTGTTAGGCACTAAGTAAGCGCCATTCCCCCTAAGGGGTTGTGACTCGATTCCGGTGGCGTCCGATCCCCATCGGACACAACCCTTTCAGGGTTGGAGACTCGCACGCAGAAAACCCAGGGTAGCTCGCAGGCTCGCAACCCTGGGCTGGAGGGCACAATCCATTCGGGATTGAACCTGGGTGTAATGTGGTCTGTGGTCCGTGGTCTGTGGTCCGTGGTCTGTGGTCCGCGGTCCGTGGTCTGTGGTCTTGTAGTCTTGTGGTCCTGTAGTCTTGTAGTCCCGCCCTCTTTCAGTATAGTCCGCCCATGATTCGAGTCGGCATCGGCTACGACGTCCACGCTTTGGTCGCAGGACGCAAGCTCATCCTTGGCGGCGTCGAGATTGCGCACGCCAAGGGGCTCGACGGCCACTCCGATGCAGATGTGCTCATGCACGCGATTTGTGATGCGGTTCTGGGCGCGTTGGGCGAGGACGACATCGGCCATTTCTTTCCTAATACCGATCCGCGCTGGAAAGGAGCCTCAAGCCGGATATTTTTAGAAGAGGCAGCGAGGCTGACGAACTCAAGAAAAGGCAGAATCGTTAATGTAGATGCCACCATCATCGCCCAGGCGCCCAAACTCTTTCCTCATATCGCGGCAATGAAGAAGCACATTGCCGATGCCCTCGGCCTGGATATTGCCCAGGTTGGCGTTAAGGCCACGACTAATGAGCATCTGGGTTTTTTGGGCCGGGAGGAGGGAATAGCGGCGATGGCGGTGGCCAGCGTCGAGCTTTAAGCAGTTAATTATGTTAATTGAGTTAATTGAGTTAACTGAGTTAATTGAGTGAAAGTGGAAACGTGAAACGTGAAGAATACGCCGCTTCCTGTTCGAATCGAGGGCAACATCAGTTGCAGCGCACCGTTGCTTAGTCCCATAGGGACGAAAGATAATAGCCCAGCGTTTCAATTTCGACGCTGGGTTTGCGCTCCCCAGAGTCCTAAGTCCCGCAGGGACGACAGAACTCCTGATCCTCCTCTGTCGTGCCTGGCGGCACTTAATTCCTTCGCCCATCCCCCCCCCAGCGTTGAAATTGAAACGCTGGGCTATTGTCTGTCGCCCTGGCGGGCTAAAACACCATGCCCAAAGCCGAGATAAGCTGGAAGAGAGTCACGGAAGATGGAGTTCGGCTCCAGGTTTATGCGCAGCATGTCGGCAGAGACTGGCGTTTTTTCACCCGCGAACGCCGTTATGACCGCTGGCAGGCCGTGCCCGAGCCGCCTCTGGAGGATTGGCTGGAGCTGCTGGACGCCGTCCAGCGCCTCATCAACCGCCGCCGACTGAAACCCGAAGAGGAGCAGAGAGTTAAGAACTCGATTCGGGAAAGATTTCCCGATGCGAACCCTCAGTAAACTTCAAATTCCAAAATTCAAACTTCAAAGAAGCCTCAATCTTCAAGCGTCAAACCCTTCGTGTGGCATTCCCGCTGCATTGGAGTTTGAAATTTGGAGTTTGGAGTTTCTCTGGTGTTTGGTGTTTTCCTAAGGTCTCACATCCTCCGGCCTGATCTCCAAACACTCATCCTGGTCCTCCCAGATAACGGCGGGGTAAAACTCCAACAATTTTGGCGCGAGGCTCTGGCCGGCTTGAACGAGGAGAACCTCCGCTTCCTCGGCCGCTTTTTCGAAAGCGCGATCGTAATCCCCGGCCCCTTTGCGCTGGCGATCGTCCCAGTGCGCGACCTGATGGACCGGAGTGTAATGCGAAGCCCACTGGCCCAAGTCGTCTCGGACAGCCGCGGCTATATCGTCGAATGGAACCAGGGTTTCGCTGCAATGTTGGCAAATGAGGCCCGCCTCGGCCACATCGCGCGTCAGCAACGGCAACATGGGCGCCCGGCAGCATGGCGACTCGGTGTAAGCGGTCGGCGGAAAGGCCAGGCGCTTGTGCCAGATCTGTCGCTCATGGGCCACTTGCGCGGCCACTCGATAAGCCCCCAACAATGGGTGCGAAAAGCGCCACACCTTCCCCTCGAGTTGGCCCAATGTCTGCGCCAGCCACCGCGCCAGCGTGAGATCATCGAAATCCCTGAACACCAGGCTGTACTCTTTCCAGAGCAGTTCCAGGGGCGCATCCGCGTTTTCAGCCATGGCTGGAAAGAATGGGCACAGGCTCTCGCTTTGTCGAGTGTGCAACACAGTGCGTTGGTTGCGGCTCCAGGGCGCGTTCAAGATCGGAGCGCACAACTCTGTTGTGCGAGTCGTTCGTGGCTCCTGGCGGAAAACGCAGCCAACAGCCACGCACAACAGAGTTGTGCGCTCCTTTTTTGCCTTTCTTGAACGCGCCCTGGTTGCGGCTCCTAATTGCCCTTATTTGCCACTTTTTCTGCGTCGCCGCAAGGCAGCCAAACTTTATAAGCGAACCCCGTTCCGCCGGCCTCCGCAAAGGGTAAAAGGCCAACCCGCACAGGCGAGCTGCTCTCCAGCGTATCCGCGAGCGCCCGAACAAGGGCATCACAGCGGTAAACTTGCGACCAGGCAGACGGAGCGCGCCCGTCCATGGGCGTACGCTGAGCGAACTCTTGCGTGAAATGCAGATTGGAGAGGTTTGTCTCCGCTAGACGTAAGCGCGGGAGAGAACCCCCTTCCGGGAGCAAACTTTCATCTGCGGCGAGCACGAGCGGTCCGTACATGAGGGCCACCTTGCCTTCGTTATTGTGTTGCCCAACCAGTACTCGGGGCTGGAGATCAAGATCGAGTTCAATCCGATCCCCTTTTTTCCATTCGCGATGGAGCGCGACGTAACCATCAGGGCCGACTTTCAGTTCCGGTGCGGCGCTGGACGCTCCCTCACCCGCCGCCGCTTCGCTCCGGCGCGGCAAGCGGTCGCGGCTCTGTTCGTTGCCATTCACGCGGATGGACCAGCGCGAACACCACGCGGGGACTCGGAGCTTGATTGCAAACTTTGTTCTTTTCTCCGGGGTCACGGTGATCAGGATACGGCCCTCGCTCGGGTATCGCGTGTCAGTGATAAGCGTGACCGCCGGACCATGCCGGAGCTTGAGACGCGCGGTGCTTGACTCGTACAAGTTGACCACCGCGCCGTCATCATCCGCAGACACGGCAAATGTTGGGATCAGCGCAATACCCCTCGGACCGCTTGAAAGACAGCAATGGCCGTCGAGCACGCTGCTGTAAGGCTTCTTGCCCTCCATTTGCACGTAGTAGCCCCACGCCGTTCCGTCGCAGCGCTGCGCCCCGAACAATTGATTGAGAACAACCTTTTCCAATTGTTCGGCGAACCGCACCTCCCCGGTCAGACGCAGCAGTTGCGCGTTGAATTGCAACCAGGTCACCGTGACGCAGGTTTCGCCTACATTGTTGACATTGGGCAAATCATTGTCCGCATGGAAAAATTCGCGGTAACTGGCCGTGCCGGTGGGATACAACTGATGATCCACGATATCCTGCCACGCGTTCAGGCAAGCCTGGAGGATCTCGCGGTCGCCAACAGTCCTATAGTATTCCAGCGCGCCATTCAGGCAGGAGAGCATCTCATAGGCCTTGGCATTGCCGACTTTGACGACTCGTTTGCTGGTGAGGAGAGTGGAGACGACTTTGGGCCCGTTCTGCCGTTCCCAGGAGCGCAGGATATATTTGCAGAAATCAAGGTAACGCGGCTCGCCGGTCAGCCGGTAAAGCAGGACCATCGGTTCGAGCACGCTGGTCGGCGCAAGGCCTTTGTGTTGGCCTGCCTTAATTATGTCCAGTTGGCCCGGTTGCTCGCCGAAAGTGCGGCAGAGCAGGTCGGCCATGCGCCGGCAGGCCGGCATCGGGGACTTGTTGCCCGTGTAGCGCATGTAGGTGACCAGGCCGATAAGATTGTATTTGTGCGCCCAGACGTCCCATTCGGTCCAACGCTGCGCTGCAAGGTAAGTGCCCAGATAACCATCCCCCTCCTGGCATTTAATGAGTTCGGCGACCACGTAGTCCATTCGTTTTCGCAGAGCAGGATCGCCCGTATTGACCCATGCCAACGTAGCCGCATGGAGCCATTTGCCCACGTGCTCGCCGTCCCAAATCTGGCGTCCGGGTCGTTTGCGATAACCTTCCAGCAGCCTGTCCACATCCATCGCTGCCAGGCGGTTATGTTCGTTGGCCGTTACGCGCGCGCCAATCCAACCACCCAAAGTAACGCGGTCAGAAACCTGCATATCCTGCCGGTCATGAACGGCGCAGACAATTTTGTCTGGAACCGGCGAAACCATCGTTGCCGCCCTCAGAGTGAGTCCGGGCGAATAGATTATCAGCACCGCCGCTGCACTAATGTTAGTTGCAAAGCTGAGTGCCCGCGAAACACGCGAAATGACGCGAAATGGATTTATTTTCGCGTGTTTAGCGTGTTTCGCGGGCTCTCTCGCAATTTGATAGATCATGAATCGCGGCGGTTGATTTCCCAGTCAAAACTGCGGCTTTCCCACCACCAGTTCGCGTTTATGCTTTTCGACCTCGCGCATAATGTCCGCCACCGCCTCGGCCTGCTCGCCTGCAATATCGAATCGCTCACTGGGATCACTGTTCAAATCGTACAGGATCGGCGGATCATGTTCAACCGGCGGCTGCGGGCTATAACCATCGTATGTGACCAAATGCGCCTTATAATGTCCCTTTCGCACCGCATAAAGCTGGTCCTTGCGATAATAGAACATCACTTCCCGGGCACTGTGTCCATTGCCCAGCAGCATCGGCGTCATGTCCACACCATCCATGACTCGGTCCTTAGGAACGGCAACCCCAGCCAGTGCCAGGCAGGTATTGAATAAATCCATCGAGCAGGCCAGTTCGTGCATGACAACTCCCGCCGGGATCTTCCCGGGCCAGCGGGCGATTCCTGGCTCCCGCATTCCGCCTTCCCAGGTGCTGCCTTTGCCGCCGCGCAACGGACCGGCCGATCCGCCGGCCAGGTCCTTCGTCAGCCAAGGGCCATTGTCGCTCGTGAAGAAGACGAACGTGTTCTGATCAAGCCCTTCTTTTTTCAAGGTGGCAAACACCTGGCCTACGCTCCAATCCAGTTCTTCGACCACATCGCCATACAGCCCCCGAAGGCTGTGCTGCTCGAAATCTTTGGATCGAAAGAGCGGCACGTGCGGATAACTATGCGCGAAGTAGAGAAAAAACGGCCGGCCCTTATTTGCCTCTATGAAGTGGATCGCTTCCGCCGTGTAGCGCCGGGTGAGAGTCGAAAGATCGGTAGGCTGTTCGATGATCTTATCATCACGCAGCAGCGCATCGTTCCACCATTCCAGCTTTTGATCCAGTCTGGCCGAGGCGTTCTTCGGAATTCCTTTATTGGGCTCCTGATCCACCGACCAGCGCAAGCCGTAAAAAGAGTCGAAACCATGATGCGTGGGCAACAACTGCGGCGTATGCCCAAGATGCCATTTGCCGATGCACTGGGTCGCGTATCCTTTGGTCTTCAAGGCTGAAGCAATTGTGGTTTCTTCCAAAGGAAGTCCACCGGTATCTTTGGGAACGAGCACATCTCGATGACCGGGCGCGGACAAGCCGGCCATGCCAATTCGAATCGGCAGTCTGCCGGTCATCAAAGCAGCGCGGCTGGGGGTGCAGACGCAAGCGGCCACGTAGAAATCCGTGAATCTCATTCCCTCCGCAGCCATGCGATCCAGATTCGGTGTGCGAATGGTCGGGTGGCCGTAGCAGCTCAAGTCCCCATATCCCAGGTCATCCGCCAGAATGATGATAATGTTTGGCGGTTTCGCCGCATAAAGGGGTGCCGATAGATTCGCTGTGCATAACAGGATCAGCAAAATCGAGTGCTTCAGCATAGCGAGAGGCTGTCGTATATAACGTGTCGGCTGGCTGGCGTGTGGTCAATATGAAAACGGAAACAGATCGCGGCTGAAACTTAATCAATAAGCAAATGCGCTCATTCGCGACCGGAGCGCGGCATTTATGCCGCTTCACCGCACAAATGAATACGGGCTATTCCTTTTGAACGTTGAAGCGGCATAAATGCCGCGCTCCTCGCCCGCATTGTTTTCCCTTGCAATCCAAACAGGACTCCTTAGATAAAGAACTCAAATGCAACCAACCGACCAACTACCCTTTCCTCGCAGCGCCTACGACCGCACCGCAGGGATCGTTTATTTTGCCCGCATGTTGGACAAAATTCGCCTGCAGAGCGCAGGCAAACTACGCGCCGACTATCACGCCAACCTCGGAGCGGGCTTCGATGGGCGGTGCTCTCGTTTTCTTGGAATCCAATATGCCACCTTGTGCAAACGTGTACAGGCCGGAGGCAGCGACGAGGAAATTTTGCAGTGGTGCTTCGAACAGGGAACTCGCCCGACCGACGAGCAGGTGTTGATCTGGAACAAGTTCATGCTTAAACGAGGCTGGCGCGATGAGGATGACGGTTCGACCCAGGAATTGGAGCGTTACAAAAAGGCCAGCAACCTGGCTCACCGCAACGACCTCCTGACTTTCTTCGACTACTACGAAGTGGATGAGGGCCGCAAGCCGTAATGTGCTAAGTTTAGGGCAGGACGCGCCTGGCAGAGTTTTTTAACCGCGAATGAACGCAAATGCACGCGAATGGCAATTAATTCGCGTCTATTGGGCGTTTATTCGCGGTTGTTTTTGCTGGCGCTGCGTCACGTTACGACCGCAAGAAACTATTGACATTTTCTGCTGAGAAGCTCAACAATGGCTCCATGAGCGTATTCGCGCGTTACGGCTCACGGCTCTCCAGAGCTGCCGGCGTAGTTCGCCACGGACCACGCTGTTCCAGGTCACTTTTCTTTCCCATTCATTTCTTGGCGGCCACGCTGGTGCTGTGCCTTGGCTTATGGATGAGCCGAGGCGCTGACACCAATGAATCACAGGCTGCTCCACCGAATGGTTCGGCAACGCCTGTCAACCCGCAGAGCCCCGCTGCCAGCCAACTCATTGACACAAACCTCACACAACTCTTGAGCGCTTGCTCCCAAATCCAGGAGCAACTGCGCACGACCCAGCTTGCGATCGAGCAAAACCGGCAGGAGACCAGGGCGGCCGCCAGCCAAAGCTCAGAAGCCCTGGCCAAAGGCTTGCAGTTGTTGCAGCAATCAGTTTCTGATCAACGCGCCCGGGATTTCGAGGTTATGCAACGGTCCAACAGATTCACGCTCAGTGTTGCCGGCACGTTTGCAGCGCTTGGCTTGCTGGCGATGCTCAGCATGAGCTACTTCCAATGGCGCGCCACCAAGGGTCTTGCCCAGGTCTCAAACGCCCTCCCGGCAACTCTGGCCTTTGATGGCGGCCCGCCTTTGGGGGCGCTTGGCCCGGCGGAACAAGTCCAATTGCGGCTGCTTGGCGCCATCGAGCAAGTGGATAAACGCATCGACGAGATGAAACTGGCCCTTTCGCACGGCGGGAACGGCGGACCAGCAAAAGAACTATCCCACGATTCTGCCTCTGCGAGTTCGGACTCGGCCCGGATTCAGGATCGGGCTGGCATCCCTGCCCTCCTTGATCAGGCCAGCTCCAGGATGAACCTGGACCCTGAGGGGGCGCTGGCCTGCTTCGACCAGATCCTCACATTCGATCCAAATCACGCCGAAGCCCTCGTGAAGAAAGGCGCCGCACTTGAACGCCTGCACAAATTGAATGAAGCCATCGAGTGCTACGACCGCGCAATTGCCGTAGATGGATCGATGACTTTAGCCTACCTGCACAAAGGCGGCCTCTACAACCGGCTCGAACGGTTCAAGGAAGCTTTGGAATGTTACGGAAAGGCGCTGCAGACGCACAATCAGCGGGGCAATTGAAATTAAACCACAGATGAACACCAGGAGGAAGTAAACTTCAAACTTCAAAACTCAAACTCCAAATAATCCTCAAGCCTCAAACTTCAAATCCGGATAAAGCGGTTTTGAGGCTTGGATCTTGCGGTTTCTTTGAAGTTTGAAGTTTGGATTTTGAAGTTTCTTAATCTGGGTCCATCTGTGGTTAATTTAGTGCGCCTTTTTCAGCGGCAGCGCGGCGACCCTGCTCGTACCGAATTCGACGAGATCAAGCGGCTGCTGCGCTGTCTTAAATCGTCTCCGGCCCAAACTCGGTCCGGGGTGGGCGCGGGGATTTGTTTGGCAAACTCCGATTTCGTTCGCCGTTTCGCGGGCCTGCAGACCTTCCGCCATATATCCACGCCAGATCGTCAGCGCTTCTGCTCGGACCTGAGCGATCTGGAATTAAGCCTGCGCAATGAGGAGCCTGGGATGGCCCTGGGAGTGGGCCTCTATCGTATCTGGCTGACCGAGGCAGTTGCCGGCCGGCACGAAGCCGCCGAGTTGCTCGGCAAAGAGCTGACCGAATTGAGCCGAAATGGGTAGCTGTCCAAACCACGAATGCACACGAATAAACACGAATGCATGCGAACTAAATCGTCCTCGTCCTCGTCCTCGTCCTCGTCCTCGATTTTTCCTCTTCCATCTCCCATCTCCCATCTCCTACCCCGGCAGATAATACTTCTCCGCGTATTCCCGCACCATCCTCTGAGTGGTGAACTGCGGCACGAGAGTGACCATGGCCCTTCGAATCGTCTGAATCCAGCGGCGCGGGATGCCCAGTTCGTCGCGTTCGTAAAAAAGCGGAATGATTTGCTCGGTTAACCCCTTGTAAAGATTGGCGGAATCCAACCGGTCTTGCTCTTCCACTGCGCCAGGATGCGAATCTTCACCGATGGCGAAGCCGTTGGAGCCGTCGTAGCCTTCGCGCCACCAGCCGTCGAGAATGCTGAAATTCAAACATCCCGCACAGCCAGCCTTCATGCCGCTGGTGCCTGACGCCTCGAGGGGGCGGCGAGGCGTGTTCAACCACACGTCGCAACCGGAAACCATTTGCCGCGCCACGTGCACGTCATAGTTTTCAATAAACACCAGGTGCCCCTGCAAATCGCTATGTTTGCTCAGGTGGATGATGTGTTGGATGAAGCGTTTGCCTTCATCATCGCGAGGATGGGCCTTGCCGGCGAAGACAAACTGAACCGGCCTGGCCTTGACCCGAGTCAGACGGACGATCTCGTCAAATCTTTGGAAAATGAGCGGCGCGCGTTTGTAAGTCGCAAACCGTCGCGCGAATCCAATCGTCAACGCGTCCGGATTCAGCAGGTGATCGAACGCGATGAAATCCGTCTGCGCCCTCTGGCGCTGGATGAGCAGCCTGCGGCGGGCGAACTCGATCAGTTCGCGTCGCAGTTTATAGCGCAACGCCCACAGCTCCTCATCCGAGACAAATTCAGGATCGGCGATCCTCTGCCAGAACACGGCCGAGTTGAGGTAAGCGTCCCAGTCCAAACCTTGCTCTCCCTCGTCGCTGCCCGGGGGCGGGGCAGGATGCCCATTGAGCTTGCGCCGCCAAAAGCTGCGCACCGTTCCCTTCATCCAACCGAGCAGGTGGATGCCGTTGGTGATGTGCCCGATCGGAACCTGGTCCACAGTCCGGTCCGGATACAGGCAATGCCACATTTGCCGGCTGACGCGCCCGTGCAATTCGCTGACGGCGTTGGCGGCCCGTGACAGTTTCAGGGCCAGCACAGTCATACAAAACTGCTCGTGAGCATTTTTCGGATCTACCTGCCCCAGTTTCACCAGCTCAGAAAACGGCGCCGGGATCTGCTTGCTGAACCGATGCAGCGCGTATTCCACGAGGTCCGGACTGAATCTGTCGTGGCCGGCTTCGACCGGCGTGTGGGTTGTGAATATACATGCCGCTTTGGTGAGTTCGAGTGCATCCTGATAACTTTTGCCCGCGGCCATCTTCTCGCGAATCAGTTCCAGTGTGAGGAACGCCGCATGGCCTTCGTTCATGTGAAAGACCGAAGGTTGCGTGCCCAACGCCCGCAACAGCCGCACGCCTCCAACTCCCAACAACATTTCCTGCATGATCCGCGTGGTGCTGTCGCCCCCATAAACCCGCAGAGTCAAATCGCGGAAGTGTTGTTCGTTCTCAGGCAGGTTGGCATCCAGCAAATAAACACAAACCCGGCCCACGTTTACCCGCCAGGCCTGAAAAACCACCTGGTTCATTCCGATTTCCACTCGGCACAAAAGGCGCTCGCCCTTTTCATTCAGGATGGGTTCTATCGGCAGGTTATTTGGGTTCAGCAGTGTGTAGTACTCCGTTTGCCAGTTGTTCGAATCAATCGCCTGTTGGAAATAGCCTTCCCTGTAAAATAAGCTGATCCCCACAAAGCCCAGCCCGGCGTCGCTCGCCGATTTGGTGTGGTCCCCCGCCAGCATCCCCAGGCCGCCCGCTGCGATCGGCAAGGTTTCGTGAAAGCCGAACTCCGCCGAGAAATAAGCGACTGGATTGGCCTGCAACGGCGCCGCGTGCAGATGGCCCCAAGTCGGCCGCTCCTCCATATAGGCCTTGAAGGCAGCCAGCACCTTCCTAACGCGCGCCAAAAAGTCAGGTTCCTGCAACCGCACACGCAGCTCGTGCTCGGACACTTCGCGCAGGATAGCCACCGCGTTGTGATAAAGGTTCTGCCACGCCCGCGGCGAAAGTTCCTGAAACACCTCCTGCGTCCCCTGGTCCCATGTCCACCACAGATTCCGCGCCAGCCGATTCAGGTCCGCAGACAACTCGGCCAATTCCTGGCTGGTTAGCGGCTTGTCCTGCATACAACTGCTGGCAAATTCCCGACTCGCAATTGCATTCGTGAGTCAGACCTTCTGACCGTAGTTGTTTCGCGCCGAAACTGCAACC
This sequence comes from Verrucomicrobiota bacterium, assembly GCA_003176045.1. Lineage (GTDB taxonomy): Bacteria > Verrucomicrobiota > Verrucomicrobiia > Limisphaerales > UBA8199 > PSRM01. The sequence goes on from PSRM01000018.1 coordinate 10,791, forward strand.
GGATTTCAAAGCGGGCCATGGCGCATTTCGATACTACCACCGCGGTTGACAGCGGCCGTCGGGGGACGGAGCGCGGCATTTATGCCGCTTCATGTGCCCAACGCACGCAAGCATGCCGACAGAGCGCCGCGTGAGGGCACGCGGCCTACAAGTCAAAACCGGTGCTCCTGTAGGCCGGGTGCCCTCACCCG
>PSRM01000235.1 GCA_003176045.1 Verrucomicrobiota bacterium
GGCTGCGCTTCAACCCGTCGCTTCGCCTCTCAGCAGGCAATTTTCCAGGAAGGAGGAGAAGCCGACCATTTTTACCTTATCATTGACGGCGACGTCGCATTAGGGGCGCTGGCGCCTGACAAGAAACTGATTCCGATTCAACGTCTCGGCGCAGGCGAAATGCTGGGGTGGTCCTGCCTCTTTCCACCGTACAGGTGGCACTTCACGGCCCTCACCCGCAAGCCGACAGAAGTGATCTCGCTGGATGCCCGGGCCATGCGCGAAAAAGCGGCGGAGGATCGGCAATTCAACAATGAGCTTTTGTGCAGGGTTGCGCAAACGCTTTACCTGCGGCTCCTGGGCGCGCTGGACCAATTGATAAGAGATCACCCTGAGGCCTGTCGCCTGAATAGGCGACTGCCGCGCTTTCGCAGCCTGGACGAAGATATTAATGGCGGGGAGTCGATTTCGTACTCCATTTGATGCGCAAATCTGCAAGCCCCCGTTAGAAAGCCAGAGGACGACAGTGATCGAAGACAGGAATGAGACCGAGCCTACCCTCCACGAAACCGCGGCGGATTCCGGACCCCCAGGCGTTTGCCGCCGCGAGCCAGGACGATACCAGCCAGGGCGGTTACAAGCGTGCGCCCACCGTGACTTGGACGCACCCTCCGGCTGATGCGCTCGACCGGGTTGCGATCGGTCAGCATTGGGGAATAAACGACTGAAAATGCCTGGATGCGGAGATTTTATGGAAACAACCACTAAGCAAGACAAATCACAAAACAAAACGAACCGAGATCAAATTGCTTCCCTGGCCTACAAGCTTTGGGAGCGAGGCGGGCGCAAGTCCGGTCGAGACCTGGAGTATTGGCTGCTGGCGGAAAAGCTATTGCTGAACGCCTCCCAGCCATCGCCGACGCCACAACCAGTCCCGGAAATGAGGCGAGCGTTTGCGAATAACCGACAGGGCACCCGGGCCAGCGGTTCCGGAGCGGCCAGTCGAGCAGCAATACGGGTAGAAATCGGGCGGCCTTGAGTCGCTGCGGGCGTTCACGGAACAGGCCGGGACGGCGCGCCCGTAGGCGCAGTCTGGCTGGCTCGATCGAGCCCTTTGTAAGTGCACGGCAATGGGATTGGCCCTCCTCCAACCTGAGGAGAAAGCAGCTTAACCATTCTGTGTTTATCACGGAGCCGGAGGGACAGCCATACGCGAAAGGAACTCCATGTCAGCAGCCTTGACCCCGGGAGAGATCCAGCGGCAGGTGCGCCCGAGAGTCGGTCATGTTCGGAAAGAGGTTGCTGGCGGTTCGAAGATACTTCCGGAGGCAGCATGGAGCGCCGTCGCTGGCAGCCTGCGGCTCAGCCTTCGTGAGCTGGGTATTGCGCGAGGTGTGTTTGATGGGCGTACGGAGCCCCAGATCGCCAGCGACTTCGGGATCTCAACGCATACGGTCCACACCCATATTCAGCGCTTACGCCGCAAGTTGCGTGTGACGGACCGGGTCTCACTCGTCCTAATGATTATGAGGGAGTTTCTAAGAATGACCGCCACCACAGGCACAGGGTTGCCGCCAATCTGCGCTTTCCGTACGGCGGGGTTATGCCAGAGGTGCGATTGAGCGCGGCAGGTGTCGCCTGCTTCGCGGTTACGGCGAGCGAACGCGATAGAACCGCTGTCCGCGATTTGTCGCAGAATAGTCGGTAAAAAGATATTGTCCTGGCGAAACTTCCGTCGCTGTCCCCAGTAGATTCCAGATCAGAGGCTTCAGGCTCAAATTGGTGGTGGTTAGCACGCTGAATGATTGCCCGGGCAGATTGGTGAATCCGAAAGAGAACACACCGTTCGTCAGCATGGTCACCCCGGTCAAAACAATGGCCGGCGGCGCAGCCGTCACGACCATGTTATCAGCCATGAAGACCGGCCCCCAGTCTCCGCCTGTAACTGGAGCAGCGTCATAATGGACTACGACGCTATTGAATCCTTGCGCGGGGGTTATCGCCAGTGTCTCCGATGGCCAGGTGCCGGGCTGGGCATTGGTCGTTGCCGTTCCCGTGGAAACCCCGTTCAAATACGCCGTCACCCGCATTGTCGCCGACGAGTCGCACGCATATTCCTCCGGCGCATAGAGAATGGAAAAATCCTTCATTGTTTGAGAAAACGAGATCAGCAGGTCAGCCGCGTAAATGCTATTAGGATAAAAGCAGTAGCCAGAGAATCCTGCAGGCGTGAAACCCAGAGTGTTGGCCGGCTGAATCGAATATCCCTGGCCTGTCGCTGAGAATCGAGCTGTGATGCCGCCCACCGTGAGGCTGAGGGGAAGTGAGGTGTGGACTGGCGCGTTATCAAAGTCGAACAACGCGCTCTGAGCGGAAGCGCAGCCAGCCACGAAGGTGACTGCGACAACGGTAATGAGGCTTTTCGGTTTCATAAAGCAGGGTTGCTGTCTGTTCCTCTTGTGCACTGGCTGATATTTTATAGCTCTCGAAACATCACACAATTTGCGCCATTGCGATCCACATGGTTGCTCCGATCCAAGAACCGCAGCCTGTGGGTTTAGTCTCAACCTAAAAGGCGCACCTCACTAGTCGCCTGTTTAGCTGACAGTCTGTACCGCGCATGCTCGGCGGCAAGGACTCATGGACGTGAGGCTAGTCGCACTGCCAATGGATGCGGACATAGAAAGGGACTCCTTCCGTCGCTCCCCTACAGCGGGTATGAAACCTCCGAGTTAGGGGAGAACGATGATCGGCTGGTCCGGCTGCCGATTGGTACTGGTCTGGGGTTGAACGACGGGCTCGAGGGCCGGTTGTACAGCGCCAGATTTAGCTTTAAGCGAGTGTAGCGATAAGTCGCCTCTTTAGGTGATACAGCGACTTTTACCGGTCATGAATGTCCCCTGAAGAGGTGTCACCTCAACCGCCGACTGGCGTGAATGGGTACGCGCTCATAGGTTGGCTTCCTTAAGGACTCTGCCCACTCACAGCAGGGTGATACGAGCGAGAGAGGTTGGGTTAAGACAAGGTCTCAGACCGAACAAGAAAGGAAACATCAACAATCAGTCGGCAATCCTCAAGGGCAACACCACGGCAAGGTTCCACTAAACCGACGCATTGCGCACATGAAACACAAAGAAGTATGGACCATCCTGCTCCTCGCCTGGCTGGTTGGGGCAGCAGTGCTGGTGAGCGTACATTCAAACAGCCCGACTGCTGCGCCTGGATCGAAAATGGACGACCTGGATGGTCCAGTGCCCGTTTCAACAGCGGCCCGGCGGGAGGAAGCACAGCAGCAGGCCGCCTGGGGCCGGGAGCCGCGTTTGTCGGAAAGCGGGTCAACCCGGCCCACCGACCTACTCAACACAGGTACGAACACGCTTTCGGTCGCCACGTCTTCAACTCCTGACAAGCTGCTGGCCGAATTGCAAGACTCGGATAAAGGTGTTCGCCAGCGCGCTCTGGAAGCAGTTTTGCAAATCGAAGACCGTTCGATTGTTCCGCGCCTGAGGGAACTCGCCGCAAAAACCGAAGATGCTGAGCAAAAGGCCCAGCTTCTCGCGGTCGCCGACTTTATCGCATTGCCATCGATCATTGATTACCTGGATGAGCAAAAGGACAACCGGGGGCAAGCCAACAGCAGATGAAAGGATTAACGTGAACTGCTATAAACCGGCACCTGAGAAGGATGGAACAGCGGGCCAGACCGCTAAGCTGCGAATAGAGCCTGAAAGGGGCTGGTTTCTTGATAATGAGGTTGCCGCGTCCGTTTCTCAGGCTATTCTTTGGCTGACCACGATCCCGTCTGAGAACATCCGAATCGCCGTGCATGATGGCTGCGTTACCCTGGAAGGCCGGCTGGAAACCTGGCAACAAAGGCTGACGCTTGAGGAAATCGTTCGCCATGTGCCAGGAGTCAAGGCCGTTACTAATCTCGTGGGGACCGGAGCGAGACCCGGACACAGCACTTACCCCTGAGGCTGTGTCGGCACGCAGACACTTTATCCGCTAAAGAGGCGACTACCCATGGCAAAAAGCGTTAACTCTTTGGCAATTTTGGCGAAGCCAAAACTCGTGCGCTGTCGTATCGGTGCTCATGAGTACGCCTCTGCTCTCAGCTATTGACGCTTTTTTATTGGCGGCATTCCGCTTTCGCACGCGCGGGTTCCTTCGGATGCAGGACGCGCCCTGCACAATCCCCCCTGCGCCAGTTGGCGGCGCGGGCTGCCTTTATCTCCACATTCCATTCTGCGAGACGCTTTGTGCGTTTTGCTCCTTTCACCGTGTTCAGCACCACCATGGACAAGCACAACGCTATTTTCGCTCGTTGCGGGAAGAAATCCGGCGCTATCATCAAGCGCCGGAGCCAGCTCCAGCCAGAAGCGGCTGCCCTGGCCGGAAGGCGAGTCGAGTCCAACGGCCCCATGCATCCGTTCCATGGCCTGCCGGACTATCGCTAATCCAATCCCTGTTCCCGGAAATTCCGCCTGAGAATGCAGGCGCTGGAAGATGCCGAATATCTTTTCCTGGTGTTCGGGCGCGATCCCGATCCCGTTATCTTGAATGTTAACCCGCAGTGCCCCGTTCCTCTCTTCGGCCCAGATGTTGACTCGGGGCGCAGTGCCGGCGGGCACGAATTTGAGAGCGTTGTCCAGCAGGTTGTAAAGGATCTTACCCAGAAGCTTCGCATCGGCGCGCACTGTGGGCAAGGGTTCGGCAAGCTGGATTTCGGCATGCCTGGAATGAATCTCGGGATGTAGCGCCACGATGGCATTGTCAAACACCTCGCGGAGGCTGACCGACGTCCAATCCAGGTCTTTATATCCTATGCGTCCGAAGGCGAGCAGGTCGCCGATGAGGCGATCCATTCTGGTTGATGAGTCTAAAATATTTCGGGCACATTGTTGTCCAAAGGCGTCCAGATTAGCCCCGTACTTATGGAGGAGGATTTGGGTGAATCCGTGCATATGCCGCGCCGGCGCGCGCAAGTCGTGCGCGAGATGGTAAACCATGCCCTCCAAAGACCTTAGACTCTCCTGCAGGCTGGCTGTGCGCTCTGCCACACGCTGCTCGAGTTCAGCCGCAAGGTGATCACTCAGGACAAGACGCTCGTTTATGATCCGCAGCTTTTCGATAATCGCGATTCCGAAAAACCCGCTGAAAAGGTACAGCACGGCGCTCAGGTACTGCTCCGGACCGTGCGGCAGCAGGGTGCGCAGAGGCGGCACGAAAAAGAAATCTTCCAGCATGTAGCCGAGCACCAGCGCCAACAAGCCCGGCCCAAGGCCCCCAAGCCACGCTGCCAGGAGCGTAGCCGGAAAAAAGATTCCGAACGCCAGCCTTTCTCCGAGGACTCCGTGCAGGGCAAACCGAACTCCCAGGGCCACGGCTACAACCACTGCGCTCAGTCCGTAACGCGCGGCTCTGGATGAGAGCGCGCCAAAACGCAGACGCGCTGCGATTTTTTCCAAGCCCCGAAGGCTCGATTCGGAACGACTCCCGGTCATAGGCGCTTAAAATTAGAGCAAAGCCGCACCACGGTGTTCACCCTTTTTTGGCGAAAGCTTCTCCTTTCTTGCCACCCTGGCTCAGATTCCCCTCTCGCTCCCAAGTTGTGAAAAAAATTCAAAAGCCTCGTAGCAGCCGAGGTAACGAGGCTCTGAAATCTTTGTACACGCGCAGTTTACAAAAAATTAGAGCCTCGTTACCTCGGCTGCTACAATTGTCAGGCTTAGACAAACACCAGCTTGGTCGTGGGGGCTTCCGGGTCCCAGCCGCGGGACGGTTGGCTGTTGACCGAAGAGATGTCTTTGACCGAGATCTGGCGGCCACGGGTTTTCGGGCCTTTGACCTCGACGTCGGTCGGATTGCACGTTTGTTGGGCGATCTTTTGGTAAGGTGCAGGTTTGTATTTGATGTACAGCTCTTTCGGGGTGTCGGGCTCGAAGAAGAGGACTTTCGATTTGGGCGGGATGCAGTGATACATCTTATTCATGATGGTGCCGCCAAATTTGAAGCGCTTCAGATAGCTCGCCTGCCGATTGGTGTAGGCCACGGTGAAGATGCGGTCGCGTTCGGGCAAGCCGCAATAGACCAGGTCCGGCCCCACAAACTGCTTTTCCGGCAGCTCGACCACCTGGTAATGACCATCACGGAACACCAGAATCAGTTTGTCGAATTTGGTACATTCAACGGGGAATTCCTGGCCCGAAACTTTATGGCCCACGTAACCAGACTCGCGGTCATACGCCACCTTGAAGGCTTTGAAGGCCACTTCGCGCGCGTCCACTTCGTCGTAACGGCTGGATTTGGTCAGCCGCGGATAGAGCGGACCGTACTTCTCCAAAAGCCGCTCCAAATGGCCAATGACATAGGCGGTAAGATTCTTGAGATCCTTGCGGGTTTGTGACAGGTCCGCTTTGACCTTCTCCATTTCTTCGCGGTGCTTGTTGATATCAAATAGTGAAATGCGGCGGATGCGCACGGCCAGCAAGCGCTCGACATCGCCCTCGGCCACCTCGCGAATAAGCTGCTTGCGGAACGGTTTGAATCCCTCGATCACCGCCGCGATGACCGCTTCGTTGGTCTTGCACTGCTCGATGCGTTTGTAGATGCGTTCCTCGATGAAGATCCGTTCGAGCGTGCGGAAGTGAAGCTCGTCCTGGAGTTTGGATTCCTTCAATTGCAGCTCCCGCTTGAGCGTGGCTACAAGCTGCTCGGTGTTCGCGTGCAGGACTTCGGAAACGGTCAACTCGACAGGCCGATTGTCGCGAATGACCACTATCCGGCTGGCGATCGTAACCTCGCAATCGGTGAATGCGTACAACGCATCCACCAACTGCTCGGCGCTCACACCGCTGGGCGCTTTGACTTCGATCTCGACTTCCTCAGCGGTGAAATCGTTGATGCTCTTGACCTTGATCTTGCCTTTGCGCGACGCGTCCTCGATTGAAGCGGTCAGGGTCTCACAAGTCGTGGTCGGCGGAATCTCCTTGATGACCACAGTCGAGTCGTCCTTGATTTTGATTTTAGCGCGGACCTTGATTTCGCCCGTCCCGTCCTTGTAGCCGCGGGCATCCATGAGGCCGCCGGTCTGAAAATCCGGTAGGCACTTGAACGGCTGCTTTTTGAGGATGGCAATCTGCGCCTCGAGCAACTCGGGGAAATTGTGCGGCAATATGCGCGACGACATCCCCACCGCGATGCCTTCGGTGCCGAGCATCAGCAGCAGCGGCAGCTTGGTTGGGAGCGTGACGGGTTCTTTGCTTCGGCCATCGTAACTGGGGATAAAATCGGTGATCTCATCATTGAACACTTCCTCGCGCGCGAGCTCCGTGAGGCGGCATTCGATATAACGCGGGGCGGCGGGGACATCCCCAGTGAAAATATTGCCGTAGTTGCCCTGGCGCTCGATGAGGTAGCGCTTGTTCGCCAGGACGACCAGCGCGTCGCCAATGGAGGCGTCACCGTGCGGATGATATTGCATCGCGTGGCCAACCACATTGGCCACTTTGATGAAGCGGCCATCGTCCTTCTCGTGCAGCGCCCACAATATCCGCCGTTGAACCGGTTTTAGGCCGTCGGCCAGGTTCGGAATCGCGCGGTCACGGATGACATACGACGCATAATCCAGGAAGCTGCGATTGACGCGCCGGTGCAGCGGCAGTTCGATTTTGCTGGGCTTGAACGGATGTTGCGGCGCCGTTGGCACAGACACCTTCTCGGCCAGGACGTGTGTCTCGCCATTGCCGTTACGCGTCCCACGCTTCGGCGCTTTGGGGGCGCTGGCTTCGCCGTTTCCGTTTTTGCGGCCCGGCGCCGCGTGGACTGCTCCGGGCGTGATATCCGGCTGTTGCTCAATCGGCAACTCCGGTTGGTTCGGATTACTTTTTTTACGTTTCGATGCCATTTCAAAAAGCGAGTGCTTATTGTTTCTAACAGGAGGAAACGGAGGGAACAGAGTGTTTCCTCTGTTTTCTCTGTTTGCTCATGTTCAAAATAACTTCTGTGTTGTCTGTCAATCCTCCACCGGAACAACCAAATTCTCCATGATGTAATCTTTCCTCTCCGGCGTGTTCTTACCCATGTAGAAACCGAGGATGCCGGACGCATCATGCTTGGGAGCGTATTCGACCTGGCTCAGGCGCATCTGCGGGCCGATGAATTGCTTGAACTCGTTTGGTGAAATTTCGCCAAGGCCTTTGAATCTCGTGATTTCGCAACTCTTCCCCAGCTTCTTCGCCGACTCATCACGCTCGGCTTCCGAGTAGCAGTAGAGAGTTTGCTCCTTGTTTCGCGTGCGGAATAACGGCGTCTCCAGCACGAACAAATGTCCATCGTGAACGAGCTGATCGAAGAAGCGGAAGAAGTAAGTGATCAGCAGATTGCGAATGTGCAAGCCGTCCACGTCGGCGTCGGTGGCCAAAATCACGCGCTCGTAGCGCAGGTTCTCCAGCGTATCTTCAATATCCAGGCTGCGCATGAGGTTATACATCTCATCGTTCTTGTACACGATATCGCGCTTTAAATCCCAAACGTTGAGCGGTTTGCCTTTCAGGACAAAAATGGCCTGTGTGTTCACGTCACGGGTACTGACGATCGAGCCCGCTGCGGATTGGCCTTCCGTGATGAAGATCATGGAACCTTTGCCTTTGCCCTTCGACTTGTCGAAGTGCACTTTGCAATCCTTGAGCTGCGGGATGCGGATGGTGATTGCCTTGGCACGCTCGCGCGCAAGCTTCTTGACCTCCTGCAATTCCTTGCGCAATTGCCGTGTGTCCTGGACTTTGGCGATGATCTTTTCTGCAATCTCTTTGTTGCGATTGAAAAAGTGCAGCAACTCCTCGCGGACGCGGTTCACCAGTTCAGTCCGGATTTCGGTGTTGCCCAGTTTGTTCTTCGTCTGAGATTCGAAGACCGGGTCCTTGAGCCGGATTGAGACCGCCCCCACCATCGCCTCCCGCACGTCGTCGCCTTCGAATTTCTCGCGCCCATACTCGTTCACCGCCTTGAGCAATCCTTCGCGGAAGGCGCTCAGGTGCGTACCGCCATCGCTGGTGTACTGGCCATTAACGAACGAGTAGAAGGTTTCGCCGTAGCGGCTGTTGGTGTGCGTGAAACAAAACTCCAGCATCTTCTCCGAGTAGTGCAGCGGCGGATAGATCGGTTCGCTCCCGTCCGCCTGCAAGTCCTCCATCACCAAATCCAGCAGCCCATTGCGCGACTGGAACGTCTTGCCGTTATACACCAGCTTGAGACCGGTGTTCAGATAGGAGTAATGCCGCAGCCGCTTCTCCACGTGCTCCGGGCGGAACTCGACTTCCTTGAAAATGTCCGGGTCCGGCTCGAATTCGATCAGGGTGCCATCGGGCTCATTTCCCGATTTGCCATCTTTGTTGCTTTTGAGTTTGCCTTGCTTGAACGAGGCCTCGACGTATTTGCCTTCACGGATACTGCGCACCAGAAAAACTTTCGACAGCGCATTGACCGCCTTGGTGCCCACTCCGTTCAGGCCCACGCTGAATTGGAACACGTCGTCGTTATACTTTGCCCCGGTATTGATCTTGGAAACGCAGTCCACCACTTTGCCCAGGGGAATGCCGCGTCCGAAATCGCGCACCGAAACCGACCGGTCCTGGATCCCGATCTGCACTTCCTTGCCGAAGCCCATGATGTATTCGTCAATCGCGTTATCAATCACCTCCTTGAGCAGGATGTAGCAGCCGTCGTCGTAGTGCGACCCGTCCCCGATGCGCCCAATGTACATGCCGGTGCGCAACCGAATATGTTCCAGCGATGAGAGCGTCTTGATTTTGCTCTCGTCATAATTGTGTTTCTTGGATTCAGCCATATCTCGACCCCAGATTATCAGGCCCCAAATGCCCGTTGCCAACCCCAAACTTCGTCGCAAACTTAGTCGCAAACTTGGTCGCAAACTTAATCGAAAATTTTGTCGAATACTTACCCGAGACGTCGCCAGAAACACCGTGCCGTAGGGCAGCCTTTCCAGGCTGCCTGGTTAGCCGGGCTTTCCAGCCCGGCGTCCCTCCGTGCTGCAAAGCCAGGTTTGACAATCCATCCCACGCTACATACTACTAAGGCCCTGTTTATCTTCATTTTGCGTTTCAGAACCTTTTGCCTCTGCCTCTGCATCGGCTTAACCGCGAACTGCGCGGCTCAATCCGGTTTCCAGCCACACTATATCGCGGTCGCTCCCGGCCTTGATTATGCCCATATCCTTTCCACCAACCAACCCTGGTCCATTCACGTCGCCCGCCTCGATCGCTCCCGGCACGATTTCAGCATCGTTTCCACACTGGGCCGCGAGCACATCCAGGGCCTCAGCCCCGTAAGAGCCCAGGCCGGATCAGTGCCCCCGGCCCAGGGACGCGCGCTGGCGGCAGTAAACGGGGACTTTTTCGTCATCAAACCCGGCCCTTACCAGGGCGATCCACAAGGGCTGCAAATTCTTTACGGCGAACTCATCCGCGAACCGGCGTCCGTTAGTTTCTGGGTCGAAGGCAACGACCTGCACATCGAGAAAATCACTTCCAGAATGTCCCTGGTTTGGCCCGATGGCCAACGGACGCCCCTCGGACTGAACCAGGCCCCGCGCACAAATACTGCGGTCCTGTTCACGCCAATTTTTGGCAGCTCGACGCGGGCCACCAATTACGCCGAACTCACGCTCGAAGGCATTGCCGGCCATCCCTGGCTGCCTCTGCGCGCAGGCCACACCTATCCTGCCCGCGTGCGAGACATTACCCTTGCCGGCAATAGTACGCTCACCCCGCCCGAAGGAACAAATGCTCAGTCACCAATCGCCGTGATCACCTTGGGCTGGATGCTTACCAACCATCTGGCTGCGGTGAAACCCGGCTCTCTCCTCCAGTTTTCAACCGAGCTCTCTACAGATCTAAGCCAGGCCAGCGCCGCTATCGGCGGCGGCCC
>PSRM01000317.1 GCA_003176045.1 Verrucomicrobiota bacterium
GTTTGGCCCTGCGGATCCACCGTGGCATTGAGCGTGGCGTTGCTGGCCGTGATGGAACTGGCCAACTGGGTGACGGGCACGGGTGGGGCAACGAAGTTCAGCATGAGATTGGTGCCCACGACGCTCAGCGACAGGAATCCGTTGCCGAGCGAGTTGGCGAAACCTCCGGCGCCGTTGGTGGCGGCGGTATTGATGATGAAGTTGGCGGCATTGAAGCCGATGATACCCGCCGTGGTTCGCGCGATGATCCAGGAGCGGGATTGCGCGTTGTTGAAATTGAGGGCGGGGCCGTTCGCGTCCGGGCCGGTCGCCGAGAGCGTCCAGAGATTGATTTTGAATCCGCTGGCCGCGGAGAGATCCAGCGTGCCATTGACTTGCAGCAAGTCGGAGCCGACGCCGCTGGCGTTGGTGGCGTTGTAAAGCTGCCAATTATAGTTGCCCGCGCCGCTCCAGACGGCATTGCTGGCCGTCAAAATTCCCGGACTAGCGCCGGGCGAGAGCGTGCCGCCGGCGTTGAGGGTGAGCATGCCGACGGCGCCGGCGCCAGCGAGGGTGGCGCCGCTGTTGACGACGACATTGCTGCTGGCGGCGATGCTGCCATCCACGCGGAGTGTTCCTTCTGTCACAGACGTAAGACCCGGGTAGGTGTTGGTGGCGGCGAGGATCAGCGTGCCTGGACCGTTTTTGATAAATGTGATTGGGCTGTTACTCCAGCCGCCGATGGAGCCGGTAATGGTCTTCGATCCGTTGCTGATGGTAACGGTGGTAGCGCCGCCCAACAGGAACATCGCGGCGCCAGCAACGCTGCCGGGCGCAGCGCACGTCACGCCCGGATTAGGGCAGTTGTTAGAGTTGTAGCCGGCACCGCCCGGCGTAAGCGAGGCATTGTCGGGAGTGGCGTCAAGGAGGGTCAGAGATGCGCCGTTGTTAGCCCGAACGAAGAGAGCGCCGCCCAGAGCGGCGCCACCGCCGCCGCCCGCGCCCGCGTTCTGAATACTGCTACCGACTCCGCCGAACGCCCCGGGGGTGCCTAATTCAGTGGAATACTGGGCAGCTCCGGATCCGGCGCCAAATCCGCCTTGTCCCGAAGAACCCCCGTAGCTGCCGCCGCCGCCGCCACCAAATCCGCCATTGCTGCCGTTGGAGTATGCCGCCCCGTGAAAAGCGGTAGCGCCAGCGCCGCCGCCCCCACCAAAATCGCCTCCGGCACCGGCGTTCCCTGCATCCTTTCCGCCGCCGCCACCACCGAACTTGCCACCCGGGCCGCCATTTCCGCCGAATCCACCGCCGCCAACAAGCCCATAGCCACCGCCGCCACCGCCGCCGTTGGTCTGACCGGCTTGGCCGCTGGAGTCTCCGTGGCCGCCCGTGTCATTTCCGCCATTTCCTCCTCCACCCGTCCCGCCGGCTCCGCCGGTCGCGCCGGCGGGCGGCTGGCCGTCGCCGAGGGCACCGCCCCCACCGCCCGCATTTTGTCCGCCGGTTCCGCCATTGCCAACAAGTCCCCCTCCACCGCCTGCAGAGCCAGATGGCTGATAGGCGTCACCACCACGCCCGCCAAAGCCGCCGCCGCCACCGCCGGCTGCGAACCAACCGACACCGCCATCACCGCCAAACCCACCGCCGCCACCGCCCGCCTCGTCAGCGCTATCACCACCCGCTCCGCCCATGGCTGCGTTGTTGGAGAATCCAACCGAAGCCATCGTCACAGCGCCCGCATTTGCAAAAAGCGCGCCTCCCGCGCCAAGTCCGCCACCGCCGCCGTAACCGTTCCCACCCTTGCCGCCTTTGGCCAGACCGTTAGCGAGAGTCAAGCTGTTGATGTTCACTGCCGCACCGGGCGCATCCACAAAGAAAATCCGGTTCGTGCCGCCGCCGCTTATGGTCAGGGTTGTCATTCCCGGCCCATTAATGGTGATGCTGTTGGTGATGATGGGTAGCGGACTCATTAGCGAAATCGTGCCCGAGATGCTGGGCGCCCAAATCACTGCTGGCCCATTGTTGGTGTTGGCGGCCAGGATCGCCTGGCGCAGGGAGCCGGGGCCGCTGTCGTTCAAGTTCTGCACACTGATCCGGTTCACCAACAAATCATTTGTGCTGAATTGGCCCGCTGCAAAGGTGAATACGCGCATCTCATCTAAATAGCCTATGTACTGATCGTTTGTGAGAGTGGACGGCCTGGCAGCCACGCCGAATCTGCCTGTTGGACTGATGGGCGCCGAGTTCGTCGTGCCTGCGGCAACGCCATTAATATAGAAGGTCGCGGTGCCGTTATTCCTGACCAGAGCGAGGTGAGTCCAAACGCCGGCGGTCGCGGTGCCGGACCCGAACATGGCGACATGGCCAAGCATGCACTGATACGTCCCGTTGGTGAGGTAAATGCCCCAGCCGTTGTTGGCCGCGTCGCCATCGTACGCCAGGCATTGGCTTCCCGATGTGTTGTTATAAGGTTTTGCCCAAAGTTCGATCCCAAAATTATCGGTCAGTGAAGGAATGGCCGCGTTCGTGCCATACATGGGATTTGCCCAGTAATATTTGCACAAACTGCTGCCGGTCGTCGGAGTGGCCGCCGAGGATGAAACAGACTCCCAAAATGGCCCCCCGTACTCGATGAGCGGGCGGGCGCCGACGCTGTCAGCGGCGATGCTATTAATCATGAAGCCACCCGGCGACGCCCCCGGGTCATTTTCACCCATCCGCCAGTAGTCGGCCACCGTGATGGCCGCGTTTAGGGGAGAGAGATGGCCGAACACAGCCAGGAGGGCGGCCAGTGCCAGCAGGCGTTGGCAGAGTGGAATGAGACTTCGGGACTCGCCCAACAGAGTTGGGCGCTCCTGAACTAACAGGCGCTGGGCGAGGAGAATTGCGATTTGTTGCTTCATATCGTTGCTCGTTCTGTCTTGCTGGCCACTCGATTTGCGAGCGACTCTCGTCTTACAGTGCGGTTTTTTTGGTCCAAAACGATCAGAGGGGAGCGATTTAACGCAGACGCAAAGGCGCAGAGGAAATGCAGATCAGGCATGAGTGTAGTCAAAATAAGCTGATCCGACTTGGGTTCCGACCCCGTTCGACCCGACTCCCGTTCGGGCCCCGTTTGACGGAATTGTTGTTCGGTTATCCATTATGGCGGCTGGTACAATGTAAATGGGCATGAAAGAAGACGCCGATCTGCTTCGCCAATACATCGAAACGAGTTCTGAGGCTGCATTCACTGAACTGGTCACGCGATACTTGCCCCTGGTGTATTCTGCGGCGCTGCGACAAGTCCGCGGAGACGCGTCGCTTGCCAAAGACGTGTCCCAGATGGTCTTCATCGCTCTGGCCAATAAGGCAGCATCGCTGACTGGCCGTGACTTACTCGCCGGCTGGCTTTACTCCAGCGCGCGACTGGCCGCGTCGAATGTTTTGCGAATGAACCATCGCCGCAAACTCAGAGAACAGGAAGCTATCGCTATGCAAGAGAGCGTCACCTACCCGCAAACCGAGAACTCGGAACTTCGAGTCGTGCTCGATGAAGCGATGAATGACCTGGGTTCGGCGGAACGCAATGCCATCCTGCTCAGATTCTTTCAAGGAAAGGATTTGAAGAATGTTGGGCTGGCGCTCGGAATCAGCGAAGACGCTGCGCGGATGCGGGTCAATCGTTCCGTTGGGAAATTGCACGCGCTGCTGGTCAGCAGAGGCGTGACGCTCTCCGCTGCTACCCTCGCAACGGCCCTGGCGAGTGAAGGGGTCTCCGCCGCACCCGCCGGGCTGACTGCTGTCATCGCAGAGGCAGCGCTGGCCAGCGCGTTTACAGGAGCAGTCACTCCATTAACCATTGTAAAAATTCTCGGTATGACAAAGCTTAAGATAGGAATAGTCACCGCAATCGCCGTTGCCGGCATTGCGACTCCGTCGATACTGCAGCACAGATCGCAGGCCAGGCTGCGAATGGAAAATAAATCTTTGCGCGCGCGCATCACGGAATTGGAGGCGGCCAATGCCGCAAACGAGCGCTTTGCGGCTTTGGGACCTGAGTCCGCGCAGCAAACGCTCGCAGGCGAGCAGTTTCAGGAATTATTGAAGCTGCGAGGCGAGGTCGCGCGATTGCGCGCGGATGCCGGGGAGTTAGAGAAAATCAAGAAGGCCTACTCGAAGCTGGCGAACAATTCCGTTGTGCGAGGAGCATTGGAGGCAGAAGCTCGGCTAGCCCGGCTGAACCAATTGAGAAAGGATAGGCCGGATCTGGTGATTCCGCAGTTCTATTTGCTTCACGAAGGAGACTTCCGCGCAGTGGCCAAGGATTCCGACCTGGAGACCGAGGATGGGGTTCGCAGAGCATTTGCGACCTTGAGAAACCGGGCGGAGAACATTTTTGCGTCGCGGATGCAGCCTGCGTTGAAGAGATACGCCGATGAGCACAACTGGCAGCCGCCTCCGCAAGTCAGCGAATTAGCGCCTTACTTTGATCCGCAGATCGAGCCATCGCTCCTGGAAAGGTATAAAGTGCTGTATCCGCCTACGAATCATGTTGTGGGCGGGTGGAGCGGAGGATGGGTCATCTGCCAAAATCAGCCAGTGGACCAAATGGACGCAAGGTGGTGTGTCAGCCCGGTTGGCTTTAGCTCGGGCAATTTCGACCCGAGCGACGAGGGGAAGTAGGCAGTCTACGATATAGACGAGAAGGTAGGCTGGTGCATGTTCGGGCAGTATATCCTGAA
Organism: Verrucomicrobiota bacterium; assembly: GCA_003176045.1. Taxonomy (GTDB): domain Bacteria; phylum Verrucomicrobiota; class Verrucomicrobiia; order Limisphaerales; family UBA8199; genus PSRM01. The sequence goes on from PSRM01000317.1 coordinate 4,704, forward strand.
GAATTTGTGCAAATCTCATGGACTCCTCCTATTCTTGAATTGTGATTTGGTAAGGTCGCGTAAAGCATCCGCGGCAGCATCCGTCGTCCGCAATGCCCAGGGATGAGGTTTTGCATGGGTGATTGGTGAAGGGAAACTTATGCTGCCCGGGTGAACAGCGGGAGGAAAACCATTGCGCCCAGGATTCAACGCAAAGGCGGCCCGGGCCGGTCGGGCCATAAGACGCAAAGACGCAAGGAAGGGAAGAGAGGAACCGCTAATTAACGATAATCAACGCTGATAGGACAGAGGGGCCGAGGACCGAGAGTGGAGGATTACTGGATTGATGGATCATGGATTGATGATGCGGACGTGCAGTTTATCCCATTGAACAGGCTGGCAGATTCAGACACTTTCAGCGCATGGATCCTCTTACAAACGCCAAAATTCGAGAGCTTAAGGCGCAAGCTCAGAGGCTGAAGGCCACGCTCAAAATCGGGAAGGAAGGTCTCAGTTCACAATTTCTCGCTGCACTGGATGAAGCCCTGAACCATCACGGACTGGTGAAAGTGAAGTTTGAGGAATTCAAAGAGCAGAAGAAGGAGCTGGCACCTCAACTGGCTGAAAAGTCCTACAGCCGTTTGATCATGCGTGTTGGAAATGTGGCGGTGCTTTATCGGCCGAAGAAAGAGGAGAGCGTTGAGCATCCATAGGCATTGCTCCCTGGATGTATAGCCAAATAGACCTGTTGGTGTGCCTCGGCTACATGGTGGCTGTGATCGCGGTGGGTTTCTTTTCCGCGCGAAGGCAGCACCGTTCGTTTCAGGGGTACTTCCGCGCCGACAATCGACTTCCGTGGTACGTGATCGGATTCTCAATTGTCGCCGCGGGGGTCAGCTCCGAACAGTTCGTCGGAGAAATCGGTTACGCGTACAAACTCGGAATGCCCGTGGCGAACTGGGAATGGCTGGTCTGGCCTGGCCTGTCGCTTTTGCTTTGGGTGTTCGTGCCGTTATACGTGCGCAACAACATCGCCACCATGCCGGAATACCTGGAGCGCCGTTTTGGGCCGGGATGCCGGCGTCTTTACGCCGGGTTGACCATCGGCAGCTACGTGCTGGTGAACTTCGCGCTGGTGTTTTACACCGGCGGTTTCGCCCTGGAAAAAATGTGGGGGGTGAATCGGCTGGCAGCCGTGTGGCTGCTGGCGTTGGTGACTGGGGCCTATACCGTGTACGGCGGCCTGGCCGCGGTGGCCTGGACGAGTTCGTTGCAGTGTGTGCTGCTGCTGGGCGGGGGACTGTACGTGTTCTTCGCGGGAATGGCGCGGATAGGCTGGAACTTCAGCGCGATGCTTGGAGCAGGCCAGGAGGCCCATCTGTTCACGCCGGCCAGTCACGAAGTGCCCTGGACCGCGCTGGTCGTGCTGATGCTTTCAACCAATGTCTGGTATTACACCAATAACCAACACATCAACCAGCGTTGCCTGGCGGCGCGCAACGAATGGCACGC
>PSRM01000231.1 GCA_003176045.1 Verrucomicrobiota bacterium
CGAGGGGGTTCGAACCCCTGACCTCCTGAATGCCATTCAGGCGCTCTACCAACTGAGCTACGACCCCATCCAAGGGCGCGAAGAATGTAAACGGCTGGCCAAATTTGTCAAAACATTCTATGACGCTCACTTCGTTACTTCTGGCCGGTGGGAGCTCTAGCCGAATGGGTTTGGACAAGGCGACGGTAATGTTCCAAGGGAAACCGTTATGGAGCAGGCAACTTAGTTTGCTTCGGGCCTTGCTACCGGAAGTGCTACGCGTTTCCGCGCGCTCGATTCCGGAGTGGTGCCCGCCGGAAGCACAAATCATCCTCGACGAGACTGCACAGCGAGGGCCGCTGAGCGGGATCGCGGCAGCGTTGGCTCGACTGCAGACATCTCATTTGCTCGTGTTGGCAGTTGATTTGCCGCGCATGACCGGCGAGCATTTGCGGAAGCTCAAAAATCTCGCTACGGAAGGGACCGGGATTGTTCCGTTCAATGGAGAATTTTTTGAGCCGGTTTGCGCCATCTATCCAAAGAAGGCGGCTGAGTTCGCTGCGGAGGCAATTGCGAGGAAACAGATTTCGATGCAGCGGTTTGTGCGGCGCCTGGTCGAACGCGAGCTGGTGCAGGCGTACAACCTTACCGAGGATGAGAAACCACTCTATTCGAATCTCAACACGCCCGAAGATCTAAAGAACTGTACGTAGCAGCCGAGGTAACGAGGCTCTGATCTCTGACGCCTGACTAGAGCGCTACCTCGGCTGCTACGTGATTCTCTCGGACCCGGAATAGACGTTCATGGTTTGGCCGCGCAGAAAGCCGATGAGGGTTTGGCGATTTTCGCGGGCGAATTCCACTGCAAGGTTTGATGGGGCAGAAATGGCGCAGATGATCGGGATGCGCGCAGCAAGGGCCTTCTGCACTATCTCGAAGGAAGCGCGGCCACTGACGAGGAGGACGTGAGAATCAAAAGGCAGTTTGCCGGTAAGCAGGCCTCGGCCAATAACCTTGTCCACAGCGTTGTGCCGTCCGACATCTTCGCGCAATACGACGACGTTTCCGTCAGCATCGAAAATGGCAGCAGCGTGCAGGCCGCCGGTTTGTTCAAATGCGGATTGTGCGGCGCGCATCTTTTCGGGTAGTTGACTGGCCAGCTTGGCGGAGATATTGATCGAGGAATCCGCGGCAGGGAATCTCTGCCGAACGGCCTCAATCGATGCTTTGCCGCAGATGCCGCAGCTTGATGAAGCAAAGACATGGCGGGTGAGGCGTTCGAAATCTAACTCGATGGCAGGAGAGAGAAAGACGTTAAGCGTGTTCTCGGGAACGTCGCTTTGTCCGTATGGGGCGATTTCAATTATGTCGGACCGTTTTTGGATGATGCCTTCGGTCAGGAGGAAGCCGGCGGCCAATTCATCATCATGACCAGGAGTCCGCATGGTCACCGCTACGCTGCGTCCGCGGACCCGGATTTCAAGTGGTTCTTCACGGGCGAGCTGGTCGGAGTGTGTTAAGGGCTCACTCTCGCTCCCATAACGGATTACCTCCAGCGATGCAACGCTCTCAGAATTTCGTGTGGCTCGGGTCATGCCATTATGCCTCCTCCGAGTTCCTACAAAGCAGAATGGGCAAGCCGAATCCCAACGGGATTCCGGCTCAAAGCCCAGGGTTGCGAGGAACGAGCTACCCTGGGGAAAGCAGCGAATACAGAAACTACGCCGAAGGGGTTATGTCTAAAGTCTTGGCAAAAAGGTGCAACCCCTTCAGGGTTGGTGGTTCTGTCAAACGAAACCCAGGGTAGCTCGCAGGCTCGCAACCCTGGGCTGGAGGTCGCAATCCCTTTGGGATTGAGGACAGGCGTTTGGCGCAGTTCAAAATACATGGCGATCTCTGCTCCTACAATTTTTCCACCCGCACCCGCGCATTGTAGTCCGGTGCACCGCCGGCGGAGTCTGTGATGCCGTGGCGGATGATGACATTGCCTTCGGGCCAATGGACTTGGAGGTTGCCGCGAGCGATCGGGGCAAGGAAGACGCGGCCCTCGAAACGGCCAGTCTCGTTTGCGAGGACGACTCGATCATTTTGGGCGAGGCGAAGTTCTGCTGCATCCTGCGTATTCATCAGCACAGCATCGCGCCCTGCGCCATTGATCGGATCAACCTCCGCATACACGAGTGAATTGAACTGCTTCCCCCGTCGGGTGGAGACAACAAACCGGAGCGCGGACGCCCCGTCCGCGCCGTCTGACTTTGGACTTTGGACTTTGGACTTTGGACTTTTCGTGGCCGGCAACGCTACGGCCCTAAAATGCGCCTTGCCATCCGGCGTGGGGAACTTCCAATCCGCACACAAATGCGGGCCGCCGTACTGGATGGCGTCACCGGTTTCTTTGAGGTTTTGGACGCCGTCATAAAATGGCACCACGCGAGCGATCTCCTCGCGCATTTTCCATCCGGTTTCACAAGCCAGCAAATGTGCGCGCTCGGGAAACGTGATGGCGGCGATGTCGCGCAGGATCTTCCATTCGGCCCGCGCTTCGCCGACCTGGCGCGGGATTTCGGGGCTGAACATGATGCGCCGCTCGGTGCTGGTTTCGGTGCCACCGTCATCCTGTTCGTAGCGCGTCTTGGCGGGCAACAGAATCACTTCATCTTTGGCGGGGATGAGCATTTGGTCAGTGAGAATGATGTCCTGATGAATGCGTATCGGAACATTTGCAAGCGCGTAGCGCACTTGCTCGGGCTCGGGAAGGGTGCGGAGAAAGTTGCCTCCGAGACAATACAGCAGGTCCAACTCTCCTCGGTCGGCCGCTTCAACCATTTGCGGCGCTGTGAGCCCTGGCCAGTCAGGAATCGGAAAACTATAGGCCTTCGAGAGAGCGACGGCGTTTTCACTGTTGATCGGTTTGCCCGCAGGAAATGCGGTCGAGTAAGCGCCCATTTCAGCACCACCTTGAACCGATGAGTGCCCGCGAATTGGCATAAGTCCGCACTTGTCACGTCCGACAAAGCCTTTCGTGAGTCCGAGGTTCAGAATCATTTGCACGGCATCGCCGCCGCGGGCGTGCTGAGTGATTCCCATGCTCCAGACGAGGACAGCAGTTTTGGCATCGCGAATCAGCGCGGCAAACTCCTCCATGCTGGCGCGGTTCAGACCGGATTGGGTTTCCAATTCATCGAAGCTCAGCGCAGTGGCTTTCGATTTAAGGTCGTCGAAATCGGCAGCGTGATTGCGAATGAATGATTCATCCTGCCAGCCTTTTTCGAAGATCATTTTCAACACACCGTAGAGAAACGCAATGTCCCCACCAGTAGAAACCGGAAACCAATAATCGGCGATGTCTGTGCCGAAGACTGCACTCGAAAGAGTGGATGGGACCCAATACCGCTCCATACCAGGCTCGCGGTACGGATTCACGAGAACGACTTTTGTCCCCAGCTTCTTAGCTTCGTGCAGGTATTTGGTGGCGACCGGTTGGTCATTGGCGGGATTTGCGCCGAAGAAAATGATTAGGTCTGTGCCGTACCAATCTTTGTAGCTGCACGTTGTGGCCGCGACGCCGAGGGCATGCTTCATCGCTGCTGTGCTTGGGGAATGGCAGAGGCGGGCGGCATTGTCCACGTTGTTAGTGCCTAGAAACCGAGCGACTTTCTGGGCCATGTAATAAACTTCGTTCGTGATGCCGCGCGAGGTCAGGAAGAAGGCCAACCTGCGTGGATCAGCGACCCGGATTTTGCCAGCGATCCGCTTCAACGCTTCATCCCAGGAAATACGGCGAAAGCCGGGGGCGTTCGTTTCCCTAACCATGGGGTGGGGGAGTCGGCCAAGTTCGCGTAGTTGGGCGTTATCGAGAGATTGGAGCTTGGAGATATCTTCGAGCAGCTTCAGGTCAAGAGCCGGCATCGTGTTCAGTCGCAACAAATTGAGGCGCGTCATGCAGAGGTGGACGCCATTGATGGTCCAGTCATGAAATCCCGCCACCCCGAGAGCACAGCCATCGCAAACACCGCGGCTCAAGACCTTCCAAGCGTAACCCAGATTATCTCGATTTCGCCAAGCTACCGCCGCCATGTCGCGGAAGTGCTTGGGCTTCACCTGGCCGAAGCCGAAAGGGACCGCGGATTTGAGCTTATCGCGCCAGGATTTTTGGAGGCGGTGAGAAGGCATTTCGAGACAGATTAAACCGCGAATGGACGCGAATACACACGAATTTATTTTTAGGAATGAGACCGTGGCCTGCGGGCTATTCGGTTGCTTCGAAGGCTCAAAAGATCTCCCATTCGCCTTCAAACGGAGGCTGAGTCCTCTCAGGCGAAAAGTTCTGAGACGCGGAGCTGGATTTTCGGCAGCGAGACGCATTGGAGCGTGTCGCTGGGCGCGCAGAGGAATCGCTCCTGGTAATGGCCTTCGGTGGGGCGGCGATAGACTTCGATGCGCTGTTCGGAGGCGAGGACGATCCAGTATTCGTTGATGCCGGCTTCGGCGTAGAGGTCGGCATTGGCGCGATCCAGAGCTGCGCTGGAGACAGCAATCTCGATGACCAGCTCCGCGGTAGTTGGATGGGCTTTGGAGTAGTCTTGCTCGGCGCCGCGAGTAACGGAGATGTCCGGCTCCGGCTCGGAGTCGAGAAATGTGAGAGGCTCCTCTTTCCAGACGGAGAAGCCTTCAGGAAGGCAGGCGAGAAGTAGGCGGTAGAATCTGGAAGCAAGGATTCTGTGCTAAGGGGGTTTGGACATTTTCTGAATGACGATGCCGCGAATCAATTCGGTGCGCTTGCCGTTCTCGTTGAATTCGCCGAGCTTGTGGTATTCCTCAACCGAGAGAGGCGAAATCCGCCGGCGGACTTCTGGAATTTCTAAAATCTCAGCCGTCATAGATGGAACGTAGGCTGTGGTGAGCGTTTAGTCGAGAGGCAAAAACACGTCACGCGGCGAGGGGTGGACTTCCTTTTCGATGCGGGATAAATTTTTCTGCTTTGCTAAGCGCAGCTCATACTCGCTTTGCAGATTCAGCCAGAACTGGGCATCTATGCCGAAGCAAAGCCCTAGCCTCAGAGCGGTCTCGGCTGTAATTGCTCTTTTTCCCGACGCAATCATTTGCAGGCTTGGCTGCGAGATGCCGGAATCCTTGGCGACCCGGTAAACAGTCAGGTTGTTTGGTTGAATGAATTCGGTGAGGAGGATTTCTCCTGGAGACAGGATGCGAATTCTTTTCATCGTGGTTTACTCTCAAAGGGCTTCCCATTCGTCGGGCGAAAGGTGTCGCCCCAATATCGTCTCGATCTGGCGCAGGAGCATTTTGAGTTGCGGGATCGAGTATTCCGGATTGGAGGGAATGGTTTGCCGGTGGTGGCCGAGAATCAGGAATTCATGGCGGGTTCCTCGGAACGGGCCGGAGAAGCCTAATCGACGGAGCTTGCGGATGAACTCACGCCTTTTGATTGGATGCCAGCCTGGCACGGGTGGGTTGGTTAAGGTCAATGCCCTCTAATTTAGGTAAGGGATGTCCAAGGCGCAGGCCGACCAAAATCCAATCTTCCAGGGTAGAGCGCAGCTCGCGTTCGCACTGAGCCAGGCTTTTGCCGAAGGCAATGACTCCCTGTAGTTTCGGAATCTCCGCTGCAAAGCTGCCATCTTCGAGCTTGTCGTAGCGCGCAATCTCCATCGCGGCTTCGATGTAGGCGGTCAGCGGATAAGTCATGGCAGGAAACTACTCCATTCACCAAGCTTGGCAACCTTCTTTGCCTTCGGAAAGCCTCTGGCAGCAGGAAAATGGAAATCCAACTTATATTCTTGCCAGAAATCTTCTTGCCTTTCGGAAGGTGCGTGGCCGCAAGAAAATGGGGGCAAGAAAATTATTGGCAAGAATATTGAGAAACCCACCTATATTCGTGCTTGTTGCCGGGAAGCCTCCCCGGTCGGGTGCGCGAAGGACGGGCACATTCCACTTTTTCGGATTCTGCATTTCGGGGGAGAACTCCGTTGGAGTGTCCTGTTTATAGCACTGAACGGCCTAATATTCATTCTTTTTGTTTTTCGCCGGCGCGGCGGGGGATCGAGGACATATTCAATGCGCTTGGCCGCGCCGCCGAAAACAAAAAGGAATTCTGGGCGGCATCGTATCTATAAACAGGTCACTCCTACGGAGTTACCACACACCCGAAAAGTGAAGTGCGCCCGCGAAGGTCGCAACGTCATGGCGCCCTGCGTGAAATGTCAGTCGCTATGCGGCAGAGCATCGTCATCCTCGCTTTTCAATTCAGCGAGTTCTCCATTGATCGCATCTGCCGTTTCAGGATCGCGCAAGTGATCTGCAAACAGCGCAGCAGCATTTTTCCCGTTTATGAAACCTGAGTCGGGAGCAAGGTGAGCGACGATCTTTCCGCGTTGAGTGATGTGATTCCCCAAAAGGATGTTCACGCTGTAACAAGTAAGGCGATCTCTGAGCGTTCCAATACCTCGCATGCTGTATGACCGTATTACCGTATTGCTCGTTTCAACTTTCTTTCCTCCGGAGCATTGTTCTCGAAAATTTACTGACGTACTGCCTCATCTCAAGCCGCTGGGCTTGAGAGTTTCGGTCGCTTTGAATAAGGCGGCGTGAGTGAAGAATGAATCGGGCTTTCAGCCCTGTGATGGTTTTGTGGGCGGACTTACCCAGGGCGGCGCTCGTGCCTCGCTTGCCTTGGGCTGGTATGAAACGGGCCGTTGGCCTTCCGGATTTTCGAGCGCCGTGCCGCAATCCTCACGCTTTTGGAGGGAGCGTGGTTGGGTGGGCGTTGGCGTTGACCCATCGCCAGTACTTGCTACGGACAGCCAAGTCGAGCGTGTCCTTGCCGATGTGACGAGCGGAGGCTATTTGATCGAGGCGCGACTCGTAAATTGAAAAGAGGCGGTGCTCGTCCGAGCCTCCGCGGGCTTCCAGGAACGCGTCGAAGCTCTTCAGAAGGGCCTCCAGTTCAGCGTCCATCAGGAAAGGCGGACTGCAGAACGGCATCTGCTTGCTGCTCGGTCATGGGGTTCTGGAGCAGCTTCAGTGACTCCTGGAGTTGCAGCAGCTTGCCGGAAAGGGCTGGGGCAAACCGCTGCGCTGCAGCATCCGGATCGGCCAAAAGAGCCTGGAGGGCAAGGGTCACCCTGATCATGAATTTTAGCGCGGCCACATGTTCGGCAATTTCGTTCGCCGAAGCGTCGCGCTCCAGAATGGTTTGGCGCTGCCGGTCCAGGAACTGATCGCAACGGGTGATCCAGTAGGAGAGCAGCTCGTGGCCGGCCCTTTCGCTGGCCCTGGCACGAGGATCCTCCAGGAAAACCGTTGCGCTATTCATTTACAGCAAAATACCCCTTTGCGTGGCTCCAACAAGCAAAAAGCCGAAACGAACTTGTTCGTTTCGGCTTTTTCAGAAAAACTGGCGGCGACCTACTCTCGCGGAAGCTATACAACCACTACCATCGGCAAGGCTGCGTTTG
>PSRM01000119.1 GCA_003176045.1 Verrucomicrobiota bacterium
CGCAAAAACAGGCAAAATCGCCGAAAGGGCAGACCTAAATCCTAGCGGCATTGGACAGGAATGTCCGCGCTCCGGATTGGCCCCCTCGCCCCTCCCTCGCCCCTTGGCCAAAAAAGATTAGTTAGAGCCTCGTTACCTCGGCTGCTACAATTGATTCGTACCTTCAGCCCCATTTCTCCCGTCGGCGCTTTCACCCACTGCGCCAAACTGATAACTTCCCTCAGTGACAAATCGTGACCCGGCTCTCCGCAAACTCGCTTCGGAGTCGAGCAAATCGTGCCTGATCGGCGCCCTCCTGGCCGCAGCCACATTGGCCGTCTATTGGCCCGCGACAAGCTTCGAGTTCGTGGACATTGATGATTGGATGTATGTCACGCAAAACCCGCATATCCGGGCCGGCCTCGGATGGAATGGCTTCCTCTGGGCATTCAGCAGCACCTACGCGGGCAACTGGCATCCGCTCACGAGCCTGTCCCACATGTTGGATTGCCAATTGTATGCCCTGCGGCCCGGCTGGCATCATCTGACGAATGTCCTGCTTCATACCGCAAACACACTCCTTGTCTTTGGCCTCTGGGGGCGGTTGACCGGCGCTCTGTGGCGCAGTGCGCTGGTGGCGGGCCTGTTCGCCCTTCATCCGCTGCACATCGAATCCGTGGCCTGGATCGCGGAACGGAAGGATGTGTTGAGCGCATTCTTCTTCCTCCTAAGCTTGGGAGCTTACGTGAAGTATGTAATAAACGCAGGGGAGCAATCCAAAGCCCGAAGGCCGAAGCCCGAAGGCCGAAGTGAGGAACAGTGCAAAGCCCGAAGCCCGAAGGCCGAAGCCCGAAGTCAGGAGCCCGCGGAAATCCGGCGCCGTGTGTCTTTGGTCGGTGGTCCGTGGTCAGTGGTCCGTGGTCATTCCGGTTGGTATTGCGCGGCACTAACGCTTTTTGCTCTCGGCCTCATGGCCAAACCCATGCTGGTGACTCTTCCATTCGTTCTTCTGCTGCTCGATTACTGGCCATTACAGAGGCCGTGCAAAACCGATGCGTTAAAAAAATCAGACACTGAGCCTGGAAATTCCACAGCCGCTCATGCGGTTTTCGTTAGAGGTTCGAGGTTCAAGGTTCAAAGTTCAAAGTTCGTCTCCCTTTTCCTCGAAAAGGTTCCTTTCCTCCTGCTTAGCGCCGCGGCTAGCGTCGTGGCGATTATTGCGCAGGGAAGCAGCCAATCGTTTATCAGTTTGGAAAAATTCCCGGTCGGCGCTCGCATCGCCAACGCCCTCGTGTCCTATGCCCGGTATTTGGGCAAAACATTTTGGCCGGATTCGCTAGCCGTGTTTTATCCGTATCCCGGAGGTTGGGCATGGTGGAAGGTCTGTGGCGCCGGCTTGGTGGTTGCGGCGCTCACCGTCGCGGCTATTATCCTGGCGCGGCGCAAGCCCTGGTGGGCCGTTGGCTGGTTTTGGTTCGCGGGGATGCTCATGCCGGTAATAGGATTGGTCCAGGTTGGTGTGCAGTCCATGGCTGATCGTTACACCTATTTGCCCCTTATCGGGATTTTTGTGGCGATTGTTTGGGGAACGACAGATTTGCTTTCGGTTCAAGGTTCTCGGCCGATTGCCATAGGTGTTGCGGGAACTGTTTTGTTGGTTGCCTGCGCCGTCGCCAGCTCGTTTCAATTACGGCACTGGAGAAACAGCCATCTCCTGTTTGAACACGCCGCTAGCGTTACCACCGGCAACGCACGCGCCGAATATTGCCTGGGCGCGACCTTGCAGAATGACAAAGAGCCCGCGCAAGCCGCAGCGCACTTCATCAAGGCGATCCAGATCAGCCCGGATTTTGCGGAACCGCATGCGGCCCTCGGCGACATCGAAGCCGCGCGCACCAATCTGGCCGCGGCCACGCTCGAATATCGGACCGCGTTGCGATACAACCCCCGCCTGGCCCCGGCGCACTACGGCCTGGGCAACATGCTGCTCAAACAAGGACAACCCGGCCAAGCCCTCGAACAGTTTCAGCAGACCGTGCAGCTTAAGCCGGATTTTCCGGAAGCCCATTATCAACTTGCGGTCCTGCTGCTTTCGAGGATGGATTCCCGCGAAGCGATCGCCCATTTCCGCGCTGCGCTTGCCTCCAGACCGGATTGGCTGGAAGCGCTCAACAATCTGGCCTGGACTTTGGCGACTGATCCCGAACCCGGGCTGCGCAACGGCAGCGAAGCCCTACGTCTTGCAGCGCGGGCCGTGGAGTTGACGCAGACCAATAGCGCAGGCACGCTCGACACCCTCTCGGCTGCGTACGCGGAAACTGGCCAGTTCGCGCAAGCCATTCAAGTCGCGAACCAAGCCGAGAAGCTGGCACTGAGTTCCGGACAGAAGGAGTTCGTCCGCGAAATCGGTGAACACAGAAAGATGTACGAATCCGGCAAAGCTTATCGGACTGCGCGGTAGCTGCGAAAGAACGCAGAGATCGCAAAGAAATAATTTCGCTTTGCGTTCTCTGCGTTCTTTTGCGGCTAGGGTTCTGCTACAACAAATCCAAGGCGGAGAGCTTGAACTGCACGCGTTCGCGTTTGAGATCGAGAGGGTAACGAACAATTAGCGTGAGCGAGGTGTCCGGGGACTGCTGGCCGGGGCTGAAATCGTAGCTCTGCACGGTGAACTGCCGGGTGGTCTTGCCGCTGGCGGTTTTCTTCGATCGCTCGGACATAGTGGATTGACCCTGGTGAAGAGGGCCGAGCTTGACCTTTACTTCGAGCTGGCTGACCGCAGGCGGACCTTCGAGGGTTCCTTCGATTGTCTTTTGTTGTCGCTTACTCGCGATCTTCTTGATGATGAGCTTCGCTCTTGGCAGGATTTCGCTCACATCAATTTCCTTTTTTGCGTCCGCCTGTGCATTTGTAAGCGTCATCTCCTTCCAACCGCTGAACGTCAGCGCGACGGCTTCGGCCTGGATCAAATCAATGGCTTTTGCATCGGGCTCCGGCAACGCCAGATGCAGTTGGATAGGCGCCGCGCTGCCCTTTTTGGAGTCCTCCGCGCTGGAAGAGTCAGGCACACTGTATGTGAAGGTCTCAGTGTTTTCATCGCCGCTGTCGGATGATTCGGCAATCGTGCGGCCTTTATCATCTTTGGCGGAGATGATGCGCAGGCCGCTAACGCTTTTGATCCGGCGGTCCTTCGGCGGGAACAACTTAGCCGCAACCACTGTCCCGGGTTGGTCCATCCCAAACATGGAGGCGTCGGCTTGGTCTTTAAGATACTTTTCGGCTTCAGGAAAATGGTGAACGCTTGAAAGGCTGACGCTCGATGGCTCGGCTGAGAAGCCCGGGCCCGCGGGCGCAATTGGCAAGTCCGGTTCGGACTTTGCTCTTCCGGCTCTGCCGCGCATGAGGTTTTTGCACGTCAACGGCTCATCGAGCTTGAGGCCGCCAGGCTCCGCCGTGATGACCAATGGGGCCGACGCCAGCTTGAGGGCAGCGTCCACGGTTGCGGGCTTTTCGCCTTCTATCTCCAGCCATGTCGCGTTTCCCTCGCTTTGCGGCAGCCCGCTGGTCAGAATTTTTCCAGGCAGGACCAGTTTCCAGTAAAACTTCATTTTGGAAGATTTCCAGACCCGGCCCATATTTTTCAGGTACATGCTGCTACTGCGCGCTGGCAGCAGGATGAAACTCAGGTTGCGATTGGTATCAATTTCAATACGCGCGTCGTCGAACATCAGAACGCTCGGGCCCCATTGGTAGGGGCCTCGACTCATGAGGTCGGTTAGAGAAGCAAACGATTGTGTCACTATGATTCGGATGGAATTAGTGGGCGCGCTAACTTCCTCGATTTTGACCGAGAGGTCCTCGGCTGAATCCTGCTGCTGTTGAGCCAAAAATTCCTTGTATTTAGAAGTCAGCTCTTCCGTGCTCATGGGTTTTTGTTCTGCTTTCGAACTCTGCGCCGAAGCTGCGGGCGGTGTTTCGTCCTCCTGGACAGCGTTTTCGGACATGCTCGAATAACGTTCCCACGCCTTGAGTTGTTGTTCGAGTAACTTTCGCGCTTCCGTGGTCTCGGCAGTCAGGAGACAAGAGCCATCTGCTTTGATTTGCAGAGTCGCGTGGGTGTCGTTTCGGCTGGAGCCAAAGGATCCCATGATTTGAGCCGGCGCATAGAAACTTGCCAGGAGCAGAGGCAGAATAAACCAATAGTAGAGGATTGACCCATGAGTTTTCACATATCCTGTAGGGGACGACGTAAGGAGTCCCTTTGTGGCGTCGCGCCGGAGGCGAGGACTCTTTACGTCGTCCCCTACAATGTGGCGCGGTTTGGGAGGCTGCGTACGGGGGAAATGCATATCACTTATCTCCGGTTGGCACGTTTTCGAGCAGGATGGGCACGTTGACCGCGGCGCCAAGGCCGCCCACGGCAAAGGCCATCGAAAGCGGCGGTTTCGGTTTTCCTGCCACCATGATCTGGCAGGATTGCGACTCACTCCCGCCCGGGTCCTGTTGCATCATGCTGGTTACCCACGGGCGGCCTTCGGAATCAAAGACCTGGGCGTCCGTCAGCGCCGCTTTGCCTCCGGTTTCCAGCGAGAGGACCGTCATGCCGCTTTGGACCATGGCCATTTGGAGCTTGAGCGATAAACCCAGCTCACTCAGGCGAGCATCGGAAATCTGGGATTGATTTCTCCCACTCTGGAACATGTTTGCGAGCGCGCTGCTGCCTTTGCTCATATCCATAACAAACCTTGCCGGCACAGCATTGCTGATCTTCACAATTTCCGACCCGCCCAGGTACTGAAGCTCGATGGCGCCTTTGATTTTGGCGATTTGTTTGATTTTCCATTCGGGCGCCTTAAAGCTCAAGTTGATGACATGCGGTTTTTCAACAGGTGCCTCGGAATTTGGTTCTTCCTGGCCATCATCGCTGGAATTGGCGCTGCTGTAATTGTAACGGCTGAAGTAACGCGTTGAGCCGCCGTAGGAATCGTCCCCCTGCTTGGGCATTAGATTATTGCCTTTGGCATCTGAAACTTCCTGCAGTTTGGCCTCGCCCCACCGTTGCGGAGCAAGGTCAGGCGGCATAATGACGGCGCCAGTCAATTCAGCCTGGCTGCCCTGCGCGCCTTCTCCGCTGAGATCCACCGTGCGCGTCACGTGTAGAGCGTATGGAACAAAACGCGCCGCTGCGCTAATCTTGTTCGTATCCGGCGCTGCCTCCGTGGGCACCGTTTTGCCCGCGGCGAGCTGGCTGAACGAAACCAATCCCAACCGCGGAGGCGCTATGGGAGAAAACTTGAGCCCCTCTGCGCCGCACGAGGCCTCCAGAACCACGGCCAGTTTGTCCACGAACTCTTGATCGTCTTTGCACTTTGCGCGTTCGGTGGCCCAAATGACCGTTTTCTGATCTCGCGCCCCGTTGGCCTGGGTCACAGGATTGGGGAGGGTGACCCGAAACTCGAAGCGCAGCTTATCTTTGTGTTTCTGCGCGTCTTCGAATCCGGGCATCTGCGCGTAAGCAGCCAGTTCGCCTTCGGGTTTGAGCTGGCAGGCCGCGGCGGCAGCGCTTCCGCCGCTGAGAGCTTGAAATTTTAGCGAGCCGTCGGCGTTCTTTTTGAGATCCAATTGATGCGCGCGCGCGTAGGGACTGGCGAGCAGCGCGTTGATGTTTTTGAAGCTGGCTTCGATAACAAGAGTCTTGCCGTTATCATCTTTCTTCTCCTCAGTCTTCAAGGTGAAGTCTTTGGATGGGAAGAACTGCCGCGCCTCCGATTCACTGATGGGCGGGTAAAGGCTCGTCATACCACCCATGCCCATGGAATCCGTGAGCTCCTCAGGCAGATTGCTGTGAACGGTCAATTTTACTGTCCCCGAGCCGTCGGCCAGGATCGTGATTTCATCTTCCACTTGAAAGCAGCCACAAAGTAATAGCAAGGCCAGAGAGGCGAAAAGCCGCGCCACTGAATGGCCGCGAAAGAACGCAAAGAAAACATTCTCCCTCTTTGCGTTCTTTGCGTTCTTTAGCGGCTTCAGAATCTTCATATCATTCCTTTCCTTCACGGATGCGTTTGTTGACAGCCAGGCGCAGCTCGCGGGGTTCGGCGCCACTCATGCCTTTGAGGGCCTGCAAGATTCTGCGCAGCTCCTGCTCGTCTTTCGCTGAGGAAACCATCTTTTGCAGGAAAGGCAAGTATTTGGCGTCGCGGCTTAGAGCGATGCAGGTGAGAATCACCTGCTCGAGCTGGTTATCACCCCGGCCATCGGCGGGGGTTGCTTTGATCAACACATCAAGCCCGCTGAAATCACCGTATTGCGCCAGGAGCAAGGCAGGCATTGCTGGATCATCGGACTCAGATTTGGATGCGGTAGCATTTGTGCTGGAGGCGGCAGGCTCAGCGCCAGCCGGGGGCGTCGCGCCCGCTTTGCGCCTGACTGACGCCAGCCAGGCGGGATTAGCCTGAATTGTCTCGAGCGGTCGCTGCTCATTGCCCGGCTGGTAATCATAAGCGGACCAGGTGCGAATCTTTTCAAACTCGAAATAGCCCGCTTGAGACTCCAGGCCCGCGGCTACGCGGACCTCCTGCTCCAGAAGCCCGATGACAGCCCTCTGCCCAACGCGTTTGTCTGGATCATCCAGGAATGAGGCGATTCGCTTCTCCAACGCTTCGCGGTCCTTAATGAGCCTGGGCAAGCCGGAAACTGCCGCCGCGCGAACCCAGGCGTTGGAATCGGACAGCCCGCGCTCCAACTGCGCCAGGTTCTTGGGGTCACCCCGGAGACTGAGGCTGTAAATAGCCGTCGCCCGCCAAACGGGGTTGGTCGCCTCGATCAGCGCGGCCAGAATTGCGTCAGTGCGCGGCTCGGTCGCGAGGAGCGACCAGCCCTTTGCTCCATGCTCAACCAGCCGCGGCAGTTCGGTTTCCAATACTTCCGGGGCGGCCGGGTCAACTGCCGTGCGAAACAGGACTGGATCAAAAAGAAAATCACTTAAGCCCGGCGCGGCCTTTTTGGCCACAGAAATCATTTGTAAATAGGCGCCAGGATTGGAGCAAAGCCGTTCGACAATCCCCTTTGCCTGTGGCCAGGGCAGCTTCGGAACAATCGCCACCAACACAGGCGCATCAGCGATCTTGCCGAGATCTCCCCTGGCACAGCGTTCGAGCGCGGCCTGGAGCACAGGCAGGTCGGCGTTGCTCGAGCCGGTCGCGTAAATCGCGGCGGCCGTGATTAGGTCCGGCTCTTTGCCTCCTTGCTTCTCCAATGCGATGTGCCAGCCGGCGATCTGTTCGGCCGTGGCAGGTGGCTGATTGGTGGCTTTGGATTTAGAACGCGAGCCATGCAGCAGCCCCGCCTGCATTCCACCTTCTTCCAAAAAAGTTTCCTCCTCCTGCATGGCAACCCAGCTCGCGAGGCGACTGCCATGGGCGCTACGCACCCTCTGACGCTCGCCACTAAGAATAGCCAGAACAACTCCAGCGGCAGCGGCGCGCGTTTTTTCGTCCGGATCCGATAGCAGCGGTCCGACGAACGCTGCCGCGGTCTTGGGTAACTGTGCCGCAAGCGTTTCGACAAATGCCTGGCGCAGGCGGGAATCAGGATCGGTTGCAGCTTGAGACAGCAGCCAGTACCAGGAGTTGGTCTCCTGGTTTCGCGGAGGTTGCCTTACATCTGCAGAACCGCTTGTCAGATCGTGCTGGGTATAGGCAGATACAAATGACCCTCCCCCCAGTGCTACCATTGGTGCGACACCGCTTTCCAGTTTGGCTCCCGCCAAACTGCGGATAATGGTCTTCCGCGTCTCAATATCGCTGACTCTATAGAGATCTGTAACGAGTTTGGCGCTCTGATCCGAGCCGACGGCTACGAGCTGCTCGACCGCTTCTCCTCGCAATCCTGGATACCGTTGAGCTAAGTCGAGCAGTTTTTCCGGTTCCGGCGCTGCACCCAGCAGTTGCAGAGCGCTCAAGGCGCTCTTGACCACAAACCCATCCTGGTCATCCAGCAGCGCCTTCAACTCACTGGTCAGGCCGGCGAGCGCAAGTTTGCCCGCCGCCTCGGCTGCAGCGGCGCGCACACGCCATCGCGGATCGCTCAGGCAGCGTCTAATGCCATCTGTTTCACCCAGTTGCGGACCTTTCCCGGAAGAGGATTCATGTTCGCCATGAATTTCCTCAAGGCCGGAAATGGCAGTGCAGACCACAACCTCGTTAGGATCGTCCAGGACTGAGATCAGCTCCTTAACCGCAGCCGGATTCTTTGTGTGTCCAAGCCCTTGCGCTGCGGTCATTCGTAAATTGCTATCCGTTGCGCGTAACAGAGTGGCCATTGCGGGTATGGTGTCTGGGCCGCCAATTGACGATATAGCGCGGACGGCGCTCTCGACCACAAGCGGGTCGGCATCGTTGGCCAGTTCCTGCAGTGCCGGAAACCCCTGGCGTCCAGCCCCGCCCAGCCGTGCGGCTGCGGTCTGCCGTTCCTGTCCCCTGCCGCGCGCCAGCGCGCTACGGACGCCTCCGGTTTGTTGTTCGAGCGCGTCTGGAATTAAAATCGCCCAACGCACATCTTCCAGGAGGGTGAGGCTGCGCTGGTCACCGTTCTTCTCGCAGGTTTTAATGGCCTGGCGAATGGCGGGAAGGGCCTCGGCGCCGCGCGAGGCCAGGAGGGACATCGCCCGTGTGCGCCGGGAGGGATCGTCGCGAAGAGTTTCGCCTGTCCGTCGCTGAGAATTGCCGCAGAGAACATCCAACGCCTCGGCAATCGAGGAAATGCCTTTTGCGCCGCCGGATTGCGCCGCCGATGCAGAGCTGGAATCTTGCGGAAGCGACGGAAGCTTTCCAGTTGTCGCCCACCATTTCTGGAGAGTAGCTGCGGATGTAGCCAATTCCGCGGGGGAGAGCCAGGGATCAATTGAAAGCACAGGGGGGCTCGCCGCAAATTTGGCCCGCTCGGTGGCTGCGTCGGATGGTGCTCCCGGACGCTCGCCCAGCCTAAGAAGCTGATCCAAAGCTTCGCTGGCAGCGATGCGAACTCCGAGATAAGAGTTCGTAAGGGCCTCGATGAGCGGTGCGACGGCGGCCTCTTTCTGCTCGATGAGCAGGCTCTGCGCCGATTGACGTTCGGCGGGATCGGTTTCGCCGAGCATCGCCACCAGGCGGGCGATGTCATTGGTGTCGAGGGTGTCCGACGCCGCTTTGGCGGTGAGTGCTCTGAGTTTTGATCCGGGCGCTGTGCCCTCCCATTTCCCTTCTTTGACCAGATCACGCCCTTCGCGCAACCAGAGCAGCAGCTCCGCAGTGGCCATGTAGCCTTCCTGCCGAGCAACAATTTTGTCGTCGCCGGTCATCAGGACGAGAGTGGGCACGGCCGTTACATTAAAATCTCGAGCAGCGTTGGCCTGCACGTCCACGTCCAATTCGGCAATGTGCAAGGCGCCCCCTTGCTCTTTGAACTCGCGGGAATCCAGGGTTTTTGCTTTAAGCTGCTTGCAGGGGACGCACCAGTCTGCGCTGAAGATCAGGAGAACGAGCGACTGGTCAGCCACTGCCGCCTCGGAAGCCGCCTTGAGATTGACGTGGAACAGAGGAACATTCGTCGTGGCGCCCGCAGCGCACAACGAAAGAGATAAAAGGGAGATAGCCGCTAAAGAACGCAGAGAACGCAAAGATAGGGGACAACACGCGACAGCCTCAACTGGCTGGGCGCTTTGCGCTCTTTGCGTTATTTGGCGGCTCATCTTCTCATTGCAACAACGCATAAACCAGAATGTTAGCGTTGATTTTCTGGCTGTTATGAATCTCGTTTCCGCCGCAGCAGCAGCAGCCGTGCATCGTGGCGGTGTCGTTCAGGCCGTCCGGCGAATAGATCACGACAATCTTTCCGCCGATGGTCAGGCCGAAGAGTTTGGCGTCCTCTTGTTTGGTGTCCAGGCGAGGGATGTCAAAGATGGTGCGAAAAATCGAGTGACTCAGCGGCACCTCGTCCATCTTCCGCTCGGGGAAAATCGCCTGCATCTCATGTGTGAATGAATCGCTCCATTCCTTGCTGCTGCAGCCGGCGCTAGCGAGCAGGAATCCGCCTTTCTCAAGATAAAGCTTGAGATTTTTGCGTTCATCTTCAGTGAGGCTAAACGCGCCCTCGCCTGTCATGACGGCGAACGGGAAGCGATACACCTCCTTCTCGCCCAATTTGACTGGCTTGAACTTGCGGGAAGTGTTGATGCTCGTCTCACTGGCGACAGTGGACAGGAACTCCTCGCTGAAACAGACGGAGCTTTTTGTGCCGGCGTAGATGAGATTGGCACACTCCACGGCGTCGCCAGTGTGTTCGGCGGCCGAACCCAAAAAGCAAACACCAAACATCAAACACCAAACACCAAAGAAACACCAAACACCAAATACCAATCGGCGCCTCTCCCTGAATGGGGGCTTCGTATTTGGTGTTTGGAGTTTGGTGTTTGGTGTTTGGAGTTTGATGCTTGGTGTTTTCATTTCCTTCCTCCCTCCTGAGTCTGCGTCTCCCCGATCACCTTGAAGTACTCCCCGACCAATTCGCGGTAGCGCAGGGGGAACTTGGCATCCGGCTGCAACCGAACACGCGGCTGAATGGCGGGTTGTTTAAGTCCAGGATCACGGGTGTCGCCGGTGACGCGCTCGGCTCGGCCAGTTACGGCCTGGCCCGTTTCTCCGCGACCGCCGGCCTGTTCTCCGGCCAGTTCCACATTCGGCCCATAAAGCGCCACATCGTCATTGAACAAAGCGTAACCGTCCTTGCCTCCTTGCCCGTTGCCGCTGCTGGCGCCCATGGCTCCGAGAATTTGTTCGAGGGTATTTCCGAGGGCCTGCTTGATGGTCGGCTTGAAGTGCAGGCATTGTTTCGCATCGGGCAACAATCCGTTGGCGGAACATTTGCTGATGAGCCGATCCATTTTCTCAGCGACTTGCTGGGCGAGTGTATAGCCTGATTTTCCATCGAGCGCAGAAAGGTTCTTGCTGTTTTGCGCAAGGTCGTCTTCGATTTTGGCATCAGCTACGGCTTTGACAAAGTTATTTACATCGGCACGCAGCGTCTCGTACTGCGGGTCATCGGGCAGAGCACTCAGCAGGCCTGGAAGAGAATCCAGCATGGAACGTAATCCCTCCTGGATCCGGCGCTGTTGATAGGACAGTTCATCCATCTCCATCTGCTCCACTCGGGAAAGATCGCCTTTGCGATCGGAAAATCGGCGCAGCAGATCCGCGAGGGCAGCCTGTTGTTTGGCCAGCTTTACGAAAGTGTCGGCCTTCGCCAATACGCGCGCCACGCTGGCAATTTGCTGCGCCGGCTGGCCTATGTCCTCGTTGCCGCTCTGGGCCCTCTCGCTCAATTCTTTGGCGGCCTCGGACAGCTTTTTCAAATCAAGTTGACCGCTGCCCATGGCGGCCTTGAGAGCCTTGCGGGCCTCGCCGATCGCTGTGTGCTGGGCAACCAGGGTGTTGCGGAAGGCTTCCTCGACATCGAACAGAACAGCTTCCTGCAGCAGCTTGCCCAGCTCCTTCTCGTATTTTGCCAGGTCCTCGGCGAGCGCCTCGGTCTCTTTCGCGGCAGCCTTTTGCTCAGCGTCCGAGCCGTGTTGCGCCTGCTGGTCCAGTTTGCGCGCCCGTTCGGCCAGGCGGCGCAGCCACGCATCCATCCGGAAGTAGGGTTCGAAAAGAGCCTTTCGAGCGGCCGCCTGCCGCAGAATGGCTTCGTATTGCTCCTTTGAAATGATTTGCACCCGATAAAGACGGCTAAGGGCAACATTAGGACCTTTGGGATAATTGTCGGCTGCTTCAAAATAATATTCGATCACGTCGCCTTCGCGGACCCCGAGTTGAGCGAAATCGAACGCGCCCGTGGCCTCGACTGATTGTGGTCCGGGCTTGAGGTTCAGTTTCATGTTGAAGGGGCGCTCAATGGATCGGTTGAGTCCTCGCAGCCAGGCCACCCGCGCCACGCCATAATCGTCGGTAGCCTCAACCCGCACAGGCACCCGGATGGTCGGAGTGGCGACCGCATCCCGGCCCGGTTCCAGAACGAATAGCCGTGGGCGCTCGTCAGGCAGAATGTTGAATCGGCCTTGAGCCGGGTCCACGGAATCCAGATTCGCCACATCGCGTACGCTGATCGAAAACACTACAGGCTCAGTCAACGTAAAGGCGCCGGTCACGATGTGGGCCTGCTTGACCAACGGAGCTTGCCCTTTCGAGTCTGCGTTAGATTTTGAAGCGGACGGATTGCCTTGCGGCACTTCTACGGTCTTCAAATCAATTTCAGAGCTCTTGCCGCCCAAAACCGGCGTCAGCGTGACGCGCCCTCCTTTGAGTGGACGGTTGCTCGTCACTCGAAAGACCACTTTGGTATCCTCCGGAAGCGCCTGCGGGTCAGGGCTCAACTTTGCGGCGCGGGACGGCAGGCCAGTATATTCCGGGAAAACCGTGCTCAGTTCGACCAGCGTGATCTGAGGCGTGTAACGGATATTAATTGGAAACCGGTGGCTTCGCGCCCGTCCATCAGTGACAGAGTAACTGGCGGGCTCGCGCAGATTCACCAGTGATTGGAAGAAGCTCTTGTCCGGCGCCAGGAACATGACTGTTCGCAGCGAATTCGTGCCTGATTGCGCAACCAGCCATAACTTTGGAACTGACATTCCGGTTATGTCAGGTTCGCCTCGTTTCATTTTTACTCGTGCTCGCACTTCGATCTGGCCTCCATACAGCACCTGGGCGCCGCCGGGAGCGACCTCGATGCGCAATTTGCTATAAGGAGGATGATCGCCGTACGGATCACGGAAACGCGGGGCCACGGTCCGAACGAGATCGTCCGCCGTGCCGAGAAGAACCACCCAGGCAACGAAGCCTGCGCCAGCGAGCCACGCAGCCGCTTTCGTCCCTCGCCGTACTGCCGGCCAGACGGTCACTCCCGCGGCTGCCTTGCGGCCGAGGGCAATCGCTTCCAATCGTAACAACTCTCCAACACCTGCGGTACTGCTGCTCGCCTTTGAGAGCTGCACTGCGTTTATCAATTTGTTGCCAAGCGCAAGGTTGGTTTTCTCAAACAAGCGAGCGACACGTTCTTCTTCAAACTTACCCAGACGCCAATTTGCCGCGCCCGCCAAAATGCAGGACAGGGCGCCCAACAGACCCGGAGCCAATAACCGGGCGCGCTCGGGCAGGTCCAACGCAGCGTCAAGCAACACCAGCGCCAAAGCACCCGTCCATAATAAGCCAAGGAGCGTCAGGAAAAGCCGCAGAACAAGCCAGCCACCGAGACGGTTGCGGAGGGATTCAAGAACGGTTGATTTCACAAAAGCCCCTCCTTCCGCCGCGCCCACCACTCCGCCCCAAGCAAGGCCAGCAACAACGTCATAAGCCACCACCGGTCCCATACAGGTTGTTGGCGATGCGCTATCTGCCGGGCGGCCTCCCATTGCCTGACGATCTCGGGCAAGCGCGCCACGTCCTGCTCTTTGACCACCGCCCCACCGCTTATTTCCGCCAGGGTTCGCATGAGTTCAGGATTCGCGCTCAGCTCTTTTTTCTCGATGGAGGCGCTAACCACTTCTACGTCCTGCGAGAGTTCGGCGGGTTTGCCAACGTTATTTCGCAACGTAACTTTGTACGTTCCGGGCGTCAACGGTCCAGCCTCGGCTATAAACGATTCGCCCCGCTCACGGGGCTGGACCTCAACGCTCTGACCCTGCCCCTGAATTACGAGGTGCGGCTGGTACGTCGCACGATCGAGGTTCCGGGTAGAGATCAAGAATTGCACAGGTTGCTCACTCGAATAATAGCGGCGGGCGCTTGAAAGCGAAACATCCGCACCCGGCAGGAACTCAGTGCCCGCGAGCAGCCATTGCAGCAACGACAGCCAAAATCTGCGATAAGCGGCCTCGCTTTCCTCCTGGCCGGTTTCGCGAAAGGACCAGCGCCACAACCCGCTAGCATTCAAACTAAGAGTTTTGCCCTGGCCATATCGTTGATAGGCGACGAGTACGGGCCCTTCGCTTCCCGAGGCGTGCACGTCTCCAGCCTCGCGGTTATCGCCTCCAGCGAGGACAACGGCCAGCGGTTTTTCGCCAAGAGTCACGCTCACTTGATCAAGAGCTGGCAGGCGCTCGAGTAACTCATCCAGCGTTCCGGCTGATCCAAGATCAAAGATCGGATTGTCCCTACCCGCTTCGGTTGGCCGCATTTTAACCACCGGTGTCAGCCCGTTGCCCCACGCTACGGGCTCCAGTTTCGCCAGCGGTTCGAAGCGGCCCCCATAAGGTTTTCCGCGAGCGAAAACCAGGCTGCCGCCTCGCCGCCCCACAAAGTCGCTCAGCAAAGCGCTCGTCTGCGCATCGAAAAAACTCTCGGCGCCGCGGCCGAGCACGATGACGTCGAAATTGTTCATCTGCTCTTGCGTTCGCGGGAAAAGATCCGATTCGACCCGTGTCTCGTTGCCTACAGTGGACAGTACAGTCACGCGCCGGCTTGCATTGAGACGATAAACAGCGGTCAAGTCTACCTTCGGATCGCGTTTCAGGGATTGCACGAGAAATTTTGTGTCCCAGTGCGGCTGACCCTCGGCGACGAGCACCCGCACTTGCTTACCCACCGCACGCACGAAGACTGCCCGCTCGTTATTGGCGGCGTCGGCCTCTTCCGGCTGGGGCGGCACGCGAAACACGTAGCGTTCCTCGCCAGCATCGGGTGCTTTCACACGAATGGCTACGCGGCCTGTGCCGTTGGTGCCGGGTAACACATCCCTGGTTTCGATTACCTGGCCGCCGTGAAGGATTTCAACTCTGAAGCTGCGATCAGGATAACCCGCCTGGTGAAGAGTTGCGGCCAACTCGACGTCGGCTCCGCTGAAGCCCAGCACTTCGGACGAGGCCGTTTCCATCCAGAGATCGTGCCTTGAAACTGGTCCGCCAACGGTCCATGTCCATAAGGGCACCGAACGGGCAAGCGCCAACTGGGCCGCCTCTTCAGTGTTCAGCGTGGTGGCCTGGCCGTCGGATACGAGCAGTATCCCAGCCTGTGCTTTCGTTTCGCCAAGTTCTGTCGCCGCGCTCATTACGGCTTTGCCAATGTCGCTAACGTCCCCGGCCGGAGCGTTGGTGCCGATACGGCTAAGGTCTGACTGCCGGGTGTCGCGATCGAAAAGACGGAGGTCAACCTGGAATTCCTTGTTTAAGGCGACAAGAGTCGCAGGATTTGTTAGGCAGCGTATCGCGGCCGAATACCGTGGAACAGTTCCGGAGCCTGTGGGAGCGATCGCGCTTTGCGCGTCGCGCGTGTTCATACTGGCGGAACTGTCCAGGAGAATCGTGAGCCTCGACTTGTCTTTGTGTTCTCTTGGAATAATTGCCTGAGGATTGAGGATGACGAAAACCAACAGGCCGATAATGACTAGGCGCAGCAGAACCGAGAGCTGGAAGATTGCCGCGAAAGAATGCACAGAACGCAAAGAAGGAATCGCCATCTCGCGCCACCAACGCACGGCCGCCAGAACCACCAGCGCCAGAGCTAACGCCGCAATCACGCGCGCGCTCCAGGGTGGAAAATAGATCAGGCTCATTGATGGTCTGATGGCCGCGAAAGAACGCAGAGAACGCAAAGAAGTAATAATCTTTGCGTTCTCTGCGTTCTCTTGCGGCTCTCCCGCGCTGTATTCATTCGTGATTTTCCGAGTCGGTGGTTACACATTCACACCCGCGGCTCTTTTTCGAGGCCAGAGCGTCAACAGCAACATCTCGGCCGCCAAAAGCGCGGCCACGATCGCGACCAGTTGGGGCCAGAGTGGAATAGCTTTGCCCGCCAGCAACAGATCCTCCTCCCCACGCACAACGCTGACAGATGCGCCCTGGCCGGCTTTGATCTTCTCCAGGGCAATGAGGCGGGTATCGCTCTCTCGCGCATCCACGTTGACCGCTTCAGCGCCTACGATGACGCCGGAGTGTTTGACGGGGTAGATGCCTGGTGACTTGGCAGGTGGTAACGCCAGCCGGGAAGTTCGGCCACTAGTAAGTACCTGGGCTTCTATGGTCTTTCCTTCCGGGTCGCTCATGATGGGTGCGCCTTCTCCCTGGCTCGGCGTTTCGCATACCCAACCGATTCCCGGAGTTATTGCCTGGCCTTCAGAACTAAGCCGCAGGGCGCGCAATAACTCGTGCAACGTGGCAGGGAACATTGGATTGCCAACGAAGTCTCCTCCATCGGGCGTCAGGGGGAGATTGGCAAATGCGGCCAAGCCCTTGCCGACAGTCGAGAGCGTTACCGCCGCCGAACCATCTGGATATGACAGCATCACTTCCGCCTTTCGGTTTGCCGAAACCTGATTTTGGTAGTGGCGCCGAAAACGAACCGCCGACCAGTCCTCCAATTCGTTATCCAAAAACAAGCGACGCTGTCCGGAGACAATAGAATCGCCGGCTTCAGAGAGGACCATGCGAGTGAGCTGAAACGGCGGGTTCAGCGCGGCTGGAACCAAAGACGGACCAGTCGGACCATCCACTATGGCAAGAAACCTTGCGCCTTCCTGCACGCGCCGGGTAATGACTTCGACGGTTTCACCTGTGGGGCTTGCAGGCGCCACGAGGGCAAAAAGGTCGGCTGTCTCAAGGATGCCGCGGTCAGTCTCCTGGCTGTGACGTCGCACGAGGTTAATGCCCGGAGCTGCCTTGGCAGAGGGCACCAGCGCGCGGCTCACGAAAAATGCCGCGCTTCGCCAGTCCGTAGGATCGGCATCGCTGATTAGCAATACCTGAAGCGCCTTGTGTACGCGCAGCGCCACATAGCGCGTGTTGTCCTCCGCCAAATCATCGGGATCTATCCACGCCTTGCCGATAAAAACTCCAGGCTTCGAAAAAGTGACGTTGAACGCGCAATCCACCGTTCCAAAAGGCGGCGCCGTGACCCGGCGTTCCTGCGCGAAATCTCCCAGTTGCAGTCTTACCGTTTCCTCGCGTGGCAGGGCGCTACAATTGAATACCGAGCATACCACTTCCGCCGTCTCGCCTGTCACCGGCTCTTCGGGCATCACGCGCGCGCCCACCAGGGCCACGTTATTCACAGGCTCAGATGTCACCGGCCGCAGACGGCATACGACGCCGGCAGGCAGTGGGCCTGCATTTTCCCAGTTGGACTTCTGGAAATCGCTGAAGATGTAGATCGTACCCGCTCCGCCCAGGAGATGTTCGGCCATGGCCAGGGCCGCCTTGAAGTCACCGAGTTCAAACGTTGGTTCGGCCCTCACGAGCGCTTCGTGGAGCGCCGGCAAGTTCCGCGACAAGGCCGGCAGCAGCGCCCGAGGTTTGATTCCCACCAGCACAACGGCGGCCTCGGCGCCGGAATCCAGGCCGCGCAGGACGTCGGCTGCTTCGCTCTTTGCCCGCGCAAACAACGGAATCCCGCCCTGGACGGCGCGCATGGAAAGCGACGCATCCAGTACCAGCACAACCCGCTGGCTCGCCAGCGCGTTTGATCCTGCGCCGATGGGGTTGAGAAAGGGTCTCGCGAAAAGGAAAACCAGCGCAGCCACAGCCAGGGTGCGAATCGTGAGCAGCACAGTCGTTCGCAGCCGATGCACAGCCTGCTGGCCCGCACATGCCTCGACGAGAAACTTAAATGGTGGAAATGCCACCCGCCTCGGCCTGGCCCTCGTCAGAAAATGAATGAGCACGGGTAGGCCCACTGCGGTCAGTCCAACCAGAAGCCATGGATTGGCAAAACTCATCGTCCTCTTTGCGTTCTGTGCGTTCTTTGGCGGTTAAAAATCTTTTTGAGGCTAAAAATCCCGTTCCAAAAAGCACCTCCGCAGGAATTCGTACGGCTCGTCACCCGTGTTCGCCAAAAACCAGTCACACCCCCGTGCCTGGCAACCGGCCTTGATCTCCCGCAAGAAATTATCTAAGCGCTTCCTATAAATTGCGCGCACCGCCTCCGGCTCAGCATTGAAGTGGCCACGCCCGCCCTCAGTCTCCAGAAAACGCGCCGAGTTCAAAGCAGGCAACTCCAGTTCCTCCGGATGCGCGACGTGAAACAGAATGACATCGAATCGTGAACGCCTGAAGAGGTCAATGCGCTTCCAAAAAGACGCGGAAACATCCAGGAAATCGCTAAACACCACCAGGACTCCACGCCGCTTTATCCGCGAGAAGACTTGCTCCAGACAAGCGGCAAGGTCGGTTTGACCCGAGGCGGCAGTGCGTCCAAGAGAATCGAGAATGCGGTTGAGCTGCGCCCAGGAGGCTGAAGGCGGAAGGTGCGCGTGCAAGGCTGTGTCGGCAAGTGAAAGCCCGACCTCGTCACCTTCACGGACAACCAGGTAGGCCAGCGCAGCGGCCAGCCGGCAGGCATGCTCCAGTTTCGCTGGGGTCCTCCGGACCGCGCCGCTGAATTCCATGGACCCGCTTTTGTCTATCACGATGTAGGTGAGGAGATTTCTCTCCGCATCGTAAAGCCGCACATAATGCCGGTCCGTTCGCGCGAATACCTTCCAATCCACCAGACGAATGTCATCGCCCGGTGTGTACTCCCGATAGTCCGCAAATTCGACCGCCGTTCCGCGAAAATGTGACTTGTGTGGTCCGGCAAAAGTCCCCTCTGCCTCTCCGCGTGGACGCAAACGCACATGCCGCAACGCCTCCATTCCCGCCAGGTCCAGGTAAGGATGTGAAACGCCGGGCATACGGATTTAGCCGCGAAAGAACGCAAAGACCGCAAAGAAACTACACAAGACAGAGGCCAAGCGGCCACTGAATGAAGGACGAAAAGTATCACTCATCGCGTACTTTTTAATTTGAATGATTCTTTGCGTTCTCTGCGTTCTTTCGCGGCTAAATTCGTTTTCCGGATTGGCCTAAGCGGCGACCGGCTCGCCTACTGTTTCCAGCAGATGCTCAATAATTGCATCCGCCTCGATGCCTTCGCCCAGCGCATTGTAGTTCGGGATAATCCGATGTCGCAGTACTGGCGCGGCAATCCGGTTCAAATCGTTTATCTCAGGACTCGGACGGCCATCCAACAAGGCCGATGCTTTCGCTGCGGTGACCAAGTGCTGCGTTGCCCTGGGTCCTGCGCCCCAGGCGACGTACTTGCGAATAAAATCATCCGCGCCCGGATTTTTCGGCCTGCTCGCCGTGCTGATCGCAACCGCGTGCTCCAAAACGTGGCGCGAGATGGGCGTTTGATCCACGATATCAGTGAAGCTCTCGAATTCCTCCTTTTTGGCCAACGGAGAAAGCTGACTTGCTTTGCTCCGGATCGGGCGCGCCGCAATCGAGAGTTCGTCTGACTGCTCGGGATAGTCCACCTGAATGCTGAGCATGAACCGATCTAGCTGGGCTTCCGGCAGGGGATAAGTGCCTTCCTGTTCGATTGGGTTTTGCGTTGCCACAACTATGAAAGGTGATTCGAGCCGGTAGGTCTTCCCATTCACCGTCACGGCCAGCTCCTGCATGGCTTCCAATAGCGCCGCCTGAGTTTTAGGCGGCGTGCGGTTAATTTCATCGGCCAGGATCAAGTTCGCGAACACCGGGCCACGATGGAAAACCAATTCCCGCCGGTGTCCACTCTCGTCGCTCTGCAATATCTCCGTTCCGGTGATGTCCGCGGGCATAAGATCGGGAGTGAATTGGATCCGGCGGAAATTCCACCCCAGCAGATCCGACAGCGCCTTCACCATCATGGTCTTGGCCAGGCCTGGCACGCCGATCACCAGCATGTGCCCGCCCGACATCAACCCCGTCAGAAGCAGGCGCACCACCTCGTTCTGCCCGATGA
The DNA here is from genome assembly GCA_003176045.1 of Verrucomicrobiota bacterium. GTDB lineage: Bacteria > Verrucomicrobiota > Verrucomicrobiia > Limisphaerales > UBA8199 > PSRM01. The sequence continues at coordinate 19,764 of PSRM01000119.1, forward strand.
GCACGGTTGCCATTTGTTCCTGCAACGCGCGGCAACATTCGCGCAGACGGTTGATCTGTTTTTCTGCCAACTTGATTTCGTCCTGGTTCATAGTTTTTTCTCCGATCCCAAATGCGCTCTCGCCAAACCGTTTGTAATGGTCGGACTTACTGTTGTCAATCGAACAATAACGAGCGAAAATGACTGTTTGGCAGGGCTCGTGGGATGCACGAGACATTGGCATGGTTCTAAGTTGAAAAATCGCTGGGCATCATTAAAATCCGGCACAAACACTTCTTGGGTTTATCTCGCGCTTCAGTAGAATGATTAAGGCTGCATGACAGTATTCGGAGGTTTTCTTCGCAAATCGTTCCTGCTCGGTGCCACATCGATCGCTCTGTTGAGCGGTTGCTCGCTCTTGCCGAGTTTCCACGAGCGCTTGCCCGGAAACCGGGCCTTTATCCTTTACTGGCCACCGAAAGGGAACACCAATCAGTTGAGGCTGGCCGTGAAAGACAATATCGACGTGAAAGGCGAGGTGACGACGGCTGGCTCCAAGCGCCTGGCCAGGAAAGGCGTACGAGCGGAAAAGGATGCTCCATGCCTGGCGATCGCGCGACAGCGGCACGTCCAATTCGTTGGCAAGGCGAACTTGAGCGAATTTGCGGTTGCTCCTTCCGGCTACAACGAATACTTCGGAACGCCCCGAAGTCCGCTCAGCAACACGCATGAGTTGCTCCCCGGTGGTTCGAGTTGCGGTTCCGCGGTGGCGGTGGCGAGTGGAATGGCTGACGTGGCCTTCGGGACGGACACAGCCGGCTCGATCCGCGTGCCCGCCGCCTGGTG
>PSRM01000274.1 GCA_003176045.1 Verrucomicrobiota bacterium
AAAATTATCCGCTTAAATTGGCCGCCTAAAGTCCTCGAACCCGAGCCGGCTACCACAATTCTGTCCTGCACCCGGTCTTTGGTCTTTGGTGTTTGGTATTTGGCTTTTCTCTGCTACCCTGTCACCGTGGATTGGTTTACAGACAGGCATTTCTTTTTGCTGGCGGTCGCAGTTTATGGATTGAGCATGGTTCATTCGGTGTTCGTTTGGCGCAAAGGGTTTCGCCAGGACAGCCGGGTGACTTACCTGCTCCTGCTGGCGGGCTTTGGACTGCACACCACAGCCATGCTCATGCGCGGGTCCGTGCGGCAACGCTGCCCAATATCCAACCTGTACGAGGCAACCACATTCGTGCTCTGGACGATTGTCGCGGTTTACCTGGTAATCGGTCTTTGGTCTCGCGTGCGATTTTTCGGCGCGTTCGCATCACCGATTCTCTTCGCCATTGGTGTGTTTGCCTTGATGCCGAGCCTTGATCCTCCGTCCAGCGCCAAAAACCAGTTCCCGCCCATCTGGACAAGTCTGCACGCTACATTGCCGCTCCTGGCTTACGCGGCGTTCGCACTAAGTTCGGTGGCAGCCGTGATGTACCTGACGCAGGAACGCAATCTCAAAATGCGCAAACTGCAAGCCATCTTCTCCCTCATGCCGCCCATCCAGCGCCTGGAGACAGTCATCGAGCGGACGCTGCTCAGTGGCTTTATTCTGCTCACAGCGGGCCTGGTTCTGGGCGCCTTTACCCTCGCTCACGCTGCCAATCCGCAAGCTTATCGCGGCGACCCCAAAATTCTGTGGTCCGTGCTGGTCTGGTTCCTCTACCTGGGCCTGATCCTGATGCGCTGGCGCTTCGCGCAGGCAGGACGGCGCTTCGCACTGGGAGCGATCGGGAGTTTTGTTTTCGTCTTGCTGACGTTCTGGGGCACGAATGCCTTGTCCCAACTGCATCATCCTTAAAACGTGAAACGTGAAACGTGATACTCGCCCTCTGACATGCTCCTCGTCCTTGGTCTCAGCCACCATTCGTCGCCCATAGCCTTGCGGGAACGATTCGCCTTCCCCGAAGCGCGGCTGCCGGAAGCGCTGAAAGCCCTGCGCGATACAAACATTGCAAACGAAGCCGTCATCCTCTCGACCTGCAACCGCGTGGAAATCTACGCGGCTACTTCCTTGGAGCCAGCCACAGGATTCGCCGCTTTGAAGGAGTTCCTGCTTAATTGCCACAATTACGTGGATGCTCTGACCGATGAGATCTACGCCTACAGCGAGCCCAAGAGCCTCCAGCACCTGTTCCGAGTAGCCTGCGGCCTGGATTCAATGGTTCTGGGCGAAACGGAGATCCTTGGCCAGCTTAAAAGCGCTTATGATCTCGCGCTCAAGGGTGGGCACACTGGCCCAAGATTGAATAAAGCCTTTCAGCGCGCCTTCAATGTGGCCAAGCACATCCGCACCAGCACAAACATCCAGCGTGGCAGCATCTCTGTGGCTTCAGCCGCGGTCGAACTCGCCGAGAAAATCTTTTCCGATCTCAGCCGGCATCAGGTCATGATCCTGGGCGCAGGAGACACTAGCGAAAAAACCGCACGCGCGCTGCTCTCCCGCGGGGCGCGCAGCATCATCGTTTCGAACCGCTCACATGACAAAGCTGTCGCCCTGGCCGCCGAGCTCGGTGGGCGCGCGATTCGGTTCGAAGATTGGACTGAGGCATTTGAGACAGTGGACATTATCGTCAGCAGCACCTCCGCACCGCATTACCTGCTGGACCGCGCTAAGTTGACGCCACTCATGAAACGCCGCAAAAACCAACCATTGCTGCTCATTGACATCGCAGTGCCCCGAGACATCGAGCCTGAGGTCAATTTCCTGGAAAATGTCTTCCTCTACAACATAGACGATCTTCAGGCCATAGCCTCTGATTACCTCAAGCAGCGCCAGGAAGAAGCCGCGAAGTGCGAGCAGATCATTCGCGAGAAGGTTGACGCGATGCTTAGGCACCGTGCGCTGAGTGGTCTAGATGTGCGGTTGGCGCTGGGGCATTGATGCACGTGTTGCGTGTTGCGTATTGCGTGCTCCCAAAGGACAATTCTCGCCTAAACGGACAACGCAACGCGAAACACGCAACAACTATGACATACCAGGAATGGCTCACCACTGTGCCCCACGAGTTTAAAAACGATCCTCTTTGGAAAATGGAGGTGTACAGGTTGAGCGTATTCGCTGAGGATCTCGCGTGGCCAGATGTGACAAAGCTCGTTCAAGACAAACGAACGATCGGCTTGTCAGATCAGCTCTTCAGGAGCGCGGGTTCGGTGAGCGCCAATATTTCAGAAGGTTACAGTCGCCAGTCAGGCAAGGATCAGGCGAGGTACTACGAATACGCCCTGGGCTCTGCGCGTGAGGCGCGGAACTGGTATTGGCCCGCGCGGCATGTGCTCGGAGAAAAAGTCGCCATGCATCGCATCGGCCTGCTGACACACATCATACGATTGTGGTTAACCATAATTCCCGCCGAGCGCGGCTCGTTTTTACGCGAAGAACCAGTGGAGTATGGCGGCACGCCCAGCCTCGAAGACCTCCTTACCAATGTTCCCATGCCCGATTGACCCACACCGCCCAACACGCACCACGCAATACGCAACACGCACCACGCAACACGCACCACGCAACACGCTCCACACGCTCTCACGCTCCTCACGCTCCACGACTTATGCCCACTCCCCCCATCCTGATCGCCACCCGCGGCAGCGCTCTGGCTCTGGCACAGGCCAACATGGTCCTCGCTCAGTGCCGCGCCGCTTTTCCCAAGCTCCAGTTCGAACTCAAGATCATCAAAACGACTGGCGACAAGTTCCAGGCTGCCTCGCTGGCGCAGGAGGGAGGCTCTCTGCCCAAAGGCCTCTTCACAAAGGAACTCGAAGTCGCTTTGATTAAAAAGCGCGCCGATCTGGCCGTCCATAGCCTCAAAGATCTGCCCACCGAATTGCCGGCCGGCCTCAAGCTCGGGGCAGTCGGCAAAAGAGCCGATGTTCGTGACGTTCTCATCTATCGGGATGCCGAATACCTGAAGGCAGCCGAGGCGGACAAAGATTCAGTCGAATGGACCCCCGGCCAATCGAGCCGCCGCGGCTTCGGACCGAAGTCAGCCCTAACCGACCTTCCACAAGGTGCCGTGCTGGCCACCAGCAGCACGCGCCGCAAGGCCCAGGTATTGGCGCACAACCCGGGCCTCAAGGTTCCTGAAATCCGAGGCAATGTGGTCACGCGCCTCACGAAGGTGGCTGACAATGCGGACCTCGACGCCACCATTCTAGCGCTGGCGGGCATCACCCGGTTGAACTTCCGTATCAGTCCCCAAGGCCGCTTGGAAGGCGATGCTGTGCCAGATGGCTTGCTCGCCACAGTCCTTGAAACCGATGTCATGCTCCCGTGCGTAGGTCAGGGTGCGGTGGGCATCGAAGTACGCGCCGATGATGAACGAATCGCCACTATCTGTGAACGCCTCAATCATTTCAACACCTTCCAATGCGTCACCGCCGAACGCGCGTTTCTTGCGGCAATGGGCGGCGGTTGCGCCAGCCCGGTAGCCGCTTATGCTGAAGTGGATGGAACCAAAATGCGAATGCGGGCGCTTTCATTCGCCAATGGGCCAATGCTCCGAGCAGAAGCTACCCGCAGCATCAAAGAACCGGTTGAACTCGGGCAGCAGATCGCGAGCGAGCTTTCTCCAAACGCCAATCCACGCGAATAAGACACGAAAGTTCCCGCCATTCGCGTTCATTCGCGTTTATTCGCGGTTGTCATTCTGCCCGCACCGAAGGCAGGTCCATGCCGATCCTACCGCTGAACGCTCACGCGATAGAATGATGCGGGCGAGTTGCTCGCAGTCATACCGGTGTAGGCGGTAACGCCGGGCTGGCCTGTGATAGGGCCTGCGATTGGTGTGAAGGCGGGCTGCAATAAAAGGTTGGTCGCGCGCTCCAGATAATAGGTTCGATTGGTGACGCTTTGCCAGGTCAGCGTCAGGCCCGACACGCTGTTCGAAGGCGGCAGCATGGTGAGAACGGATTGGGCGTCCGTTGGATCTGTGCCGGCGATCCACTCCTGCCAATTATTCATGCCGTCGCCATCCGGATCCGAGAAATCCGCCGAGCCATCGGTTGGAAAGCCGTATTGTTGCAACCAGGCGTACGAAATGATCGAAGCAGGCGATTGAAATTCGTAGGCGCCGACATCTATGGTTCCACCGGTAAAGCGCGGGTTTCCATCCAGGTCATTGGTGATCGCTGGAAAAATAAATCCGGGGGGATATAAAGGCCAATACTTGTTATTGCCCGAGTTGATGCACGGAGAATTGGACCGGAGGTGAAAATCCCCGCTTGCGAGATTCACAAAGACTGGCGGGTTGGTGAAGTTGTCCACGCCTTTGGCCGGCAGCGGCGTGGTGCAGCAGTTGGTCAACCCGTATCCGGAAGTGTAGTTTGCGCCGAATGCACCGCTGTTGTAGTAAAGGACTGAGTTGAAAGCAGTTCCCGTGTATAAGCCGCCCGTATCGGGAGATGAGTTGCTTACAACGGTGCAGTTAATCAAAGTTCCGCTGCACGCCCCTCCATAGTTGTTGCAATAATTCCGATAAAGAAGGCACCCGACTAGCACCTGGCCGGATGCCCCACCGCCTATGTAACCCGCTCGATTTCCAATCAGCACGCAGTTGGTGAGATAGCTGGACGCTGCGCCTCCACCCGTGCCGGAATTCGCCGCCCACTCCGCCGAATTGCTGATCAATAGACAATTGAGCAGCGAACTGGAAGCCGCGCCGCCGCCGTTGCCGTTTATGCAAGAATTGTTAGAAATGGAACAGTTGAAGGCGCTGCCCCCGGAAATCCCGCCACCTGATCCGATTAAGGCGCCATTCCCCGCTATGATACAGTTCGTAAGCGCCGAAGAAAATGCGCCGCCGCCGCCCAGGCCGCCGATGTTATTGGAAATCGAGCATCCAAAAACACTGCCGCTGAAAATGCCGCCCCCGGAACCGCTGGCATAGTTTGCCATGATGATGCAGTTCGTGATCAGGGCGCTTTTGCCGGCGCAATAGATTCCACCGCCGCCTCCATTTATTGCCGTGAACCCGGAGAGCACGGCGCCATCGGCCAGATAAACGCAGCGCATCAACTCGTTCGCGTTTGTGATCCCGCGGATGGTTGTGACAGCCGGGCCATTGACGCTCTGCAGCGTCATAGCCCGGCTCACGTACACACGATTGGAGGGATTGCCGGAAGGCTGGGCGGTGCCTCCGTATTGGTAAAGCCCGTTGGTCACCAGGACCAGGTCATTGAGGCTCGCCAGACTGACCGCATCCTGAATGTTGGTGGCTGCGGTGTCCCACGAGGCGTACGGAGGGCTCGGGTTTGTGCCGCCGGCATTAACGTAGAACACTGCAGCCGGGGTCCTGGATGCCAGTTGGAACAGAAACAGGATCAAGACCTCGGTTCTCCGCGTTCCCAGCATGGGTGCAGCATAAGAAATCAGCTCGGACAACGTCAAGATGAATTTTGCCGAATCAAGTCGATCACCGGATTTTGCAAAGGTATTTTCCCATCGCGAGTGCTAATACATGACAAAACTGTCATGGAGAATTTATTCTTGTGTCACGATCACTTACCATAATCGCGGCAACAAACTTTCGAAAAGTGGACATAAAATGAAAACGAGCGGATCGAATAAAGAACCAGTCAGGAGAGCGAATTCGGCGAAACAAAGGGCTGTGTGGGCCGCGTGCGTGATGGTCATCGTGTGCGCAATCCTTGTTATGTTTGTCACACATGCCAAGCGAGAGACGCCAGTTCTCAACACTCGAGTGGAGGCTCCCGCTCAGGCCACCGGCGAGCTGAAGACTATGGCCGTGCCGTCGGCCGCCCCGCGTGCGACAAAGGAGTTTGCAGTTCAGGAGGCAAAGTCGGGGGTTTCTGACAGCAAGCCGCCGGCGGCGCAGAAGAAAGACGGGAATTCGCCGAAGCCGAAACCAGAAACTGCTTCAGCACCGGTGAAAGGGGACGAGAAGGTCTTTGAAGACCCTTTTGCTCGACAGGCATTAACGCTGGTGGGTGCTGATGAGGATGCCGAGGCCTACTGGTTGGAGGCCATTTACGATACCAGCCTTCCCAAATCGGAGCGGCAGGATTTGATTGATGATTTGAACGAGGAAGGCCTGCCGGACCCGAAACACCCAACCCTGGACGACCTGCCATTGATCATGAGCCGCCTTCAAATTCTCGAACTGATCGCACCTGAGATACCCGGAGAACTGGATTGGAGAGAATCCTACGATGATCTCGCCAATCTCGCCGCTGTGGCACTGGGGGGTGGTAAGCCGGTTAATTAGTTCTCGACGCCAAAGGCGCCACTTCACCTGCTCAGCCGGTAAAACCGCTGTGACCCGACCGCGGCATTAGTATAGGGGCATGTTGCGCATGGGATATCGGTAAACGGGCCGGCCATGGCTGGCGCAGTTTGCAGGAGGGCCCCTGGGTAGTTGGAAGGCCACGTCACAATGACATAGGCTCCGGAAGGAATGATGCTGAGCATCGGCGCGCTCACGCTCACTGGCCCCAATGCGATGGTGAATAGCGTGCCATTACCCAGACAACCGCCAGACGCGGCCGTCCCATACAAAATGTTGCCCAGGAGAACCAACCCACCTGAGGGATTAGCACCGTCCCGGTTTATTTGAGGCTGAGGATAAGGGGGCGTGGCGGTGAAACTGTGCAGGTTCGTAAAGGCCGTGCCGTCAGTATTGATTTGGAAGACTGTTCCGTTGCCGAAACGGCCGCCGGCGCTCGCCGTTCCATACAGTGTACTGCCTGACACAATTAAATCGGCAGATGGGTTGGCGCCGTCGCTGTTGGTGTAGAGACCCGAGGAATTGAAAGCGCCTGGCGCGAAACTAATCAGCGTGCGAAACCCTGTGCCATCCGGCCTGATGGCAAAGACAGTACCATTGCCCGACTTACCGCCATGCTGTGCGGTTCCATAGAGCTGGCCGCCGGACAAAAGCAATTTGGCGTAGGGATTGGCTCCATCGCTATTGGTAATGATGCCGCTGCCATTGGCGTGGCCCACGGTAAAAGCGTAGTAATTTGTAAATCCTGTGCCGTTGGTGGCGATGGCGAACACCGTGCCATTGCCCAAATTGCCATAGTTCACTCCGTAAAGCATATTTCCCAGCAGCATCAGACCGGCAGACGAATAAGCGCCGCCGCTGCCGCTGCTGAAACCATGCAGCGTCGTGAAAATAGCGCCTGTGACGCTCAGAGCGAACAAGGTGCCTTGCCCCGAAGCGCCGCCATTGTTCGCCGCTCCGTAAAGTTTGTTGCCTGATAACATGACGCCGGCTTGCGGATGAGCGCCATCCACGTTGGTGTAAACTCCGAAGGAATCATTTACCGTGGCGGTAAAGCTGTGCAATGTGGAAAAACCGGAGCCGTTGGTGTTGACGGCGAAAACCGTGCCGGCCCCCGCGATACCTCCGGCGCCTGCCGTTCCGTAGAGGGTGTTGTTGGAGAGAATGACCCCACCGGAGGGGTTGGCGCCATCAACACCTCCAGTAAAATTGTGCGCGGCAGTGAACCCTTCGCCATTGGTCTGGACGGAAAAGACTGTTCCCCAGCCCAATGCGCCGCCATACATAGCAGTCCCATACAGCGTGCCGCCTGCTGAAATCAGAGTGCCAGATGGATTGGCTCCGTCAAAGTTGGTTGCGTCAGGACCCGAGCCAGACGTGAACGTGTGCAACACGCTAAAAGTCTGCCCACCTGCCTGCAACGCGAAGATCAAGACGCCGCCGGTTATTATTGAGAGGAAACCTGGTGCTTTTGCCACGCTGATGCCTCTGTGATGGTGAAATCTCATTAACACCTGGCTTCAGCCAGGTGGAGCGGCTGAAACTCGCATAAACTGTTTCAACAGTTTATGCCTTCCCACCACCACTGACCTCTGACCTCTGTTCTCTGACCTCTGTCCAGAGGCTCGTCACCTCGGCTGCTAATCAGCGCCACTCTACTTTTTCCCACCGCAGGGAGATTGAGCCGCCGCCCCGAGGATTGCCTCCGCCTGGGCATCGCTGATCAATCCTTGCGCCAGGAACCCGTCCACCGCCTGGGCCACCGCAGCAACGTATTGCCCATGATTTTTCCAGGTGCCGCCCGAGGCCGGACCGTCGCACGGCGCCAATTGATCCAGGCTGCAGCCGTTGGCATCCACAAACGAGCAAGGCGGAGTATTTGGACATGCATCCGCAGAATCCGGCACCCCATCGAAATCCTGGTCGGGTGGGCCGATCTTGATGTTTTGGAATACGGCTTTTCCGGAGTTAGTCTTAATGGTAGGAGAATTGACGATTTGGAAATAGCCGCCAATCGTGGTGCCGGGGATGACCCCCTGTTCGAGGTTGCTAAACGCTAACGGCGGGCTCTCTAAACAGGTCGTGGCCGTTTTGGCGAAATAAATGATCGCATTCGAGCCACTGCTTTCTCGGAAAACCGTCAGCCCCATAGTTACGGTGTCACCTAAATTGAAATTCCTTGGGAAGGCGTAGAACGGCAGGAAACCTCCGAACGCCACAAACTCATGCCCATCGCTGTCCACGATGAATTCTCCGCCGTCGTTGAGGGGATTGTTAAACACAATTCCAGCTTCCTTGCGCGGGGAGATCGTATCTCCCGTCAGAGTTACGTCCATCGTGATCGTAAATGCATCGCTGTTGCCGAAGAGGAATGGATGCGTCCCTGACGTTGGCGAACTGACAGCGAAATGCCACGAATCCCGATTCGCGTACACCGCGTTCGTGGTGCTCACGTTGTCCTCTTCGAACGAGATCAACGACGGGTAGTTGCTCACAATGGTGAGCGTCGCTGCGGGGATGTCGTTGTACACCCGTGGCCTGTACACGGCCGTATTGATGGTGCTGATTTGGGCGAAAGCGCCAGGAGCGCCGGCCACGCCGATAAGTGCCGCGCAATAAACGCAGCGTTGGGCAATTGTCATAATTTCTTTCCTCTCGTTGAATGAAGATGACTAGCGGTTTCGAGAACTCGGGTTAAAGAGTTCTCTGTAAATACATCAGAAAAACCCCAGCGTGTCAACCAAGATGTTGTAGGGTCAAGTACGGACGGCGCGCCGGTGACAAATCCCGTGCGCAGATTTCCAATCTATCCCAGCATTTGACAGCTCTCTAACCCTGCGCGATGTCAGTCCTTTAGTCGCGGCTCCATCGCGCTGCGCCTTTGCGATAAATGGGACTACGGACTACTGACCACTGACTACGGACTTTGGACCTTGGACTTTGAACTTTGAACTTTGAACTAAGAACTGAAGAACTGGCTCGAAGCTTGCTGCATACGCTCGATTCTGGTTTACTGCATCATGGTTTGGTGGCTAAGTAGCCGCGATAAAGCATGAAGAAGATTTTACTTGTTGGATCGTTCGGGGCGGTCTGCGCGCTGGTGGGGCTGTGGTTTCTGGGGCGGCCCGCGTATCGGCACTATAAAGAAAAGCGCGCGCTCGAACTGGCGAGAACGTTCGCTGCAAAGGGCGATTACCGCAATGCCTCATTGAGCGCGCGCCAGGCCTGCCAGATCAATCCGAAGAATATTGAAGCCTGCCGATTGCTGGCGGAGATTGCCGAGAAATCGCATCTGCCCGCCGCGCTGGACTGGCGCAAGCGCCTGACGGAACTGGAGCCGACTGTGGACAACAAGATCCTTCTGGCGGCCACCGCCCTGGATGTTCAAGGACCGCCGTTTGGGCTGGCCACACAGGTTCTGGATGAACTTGCCGAAGCAGCGAAAGATAAAGCGCCCTATTACACCGTGCGCGCAAAACTGGCGCTGCGACAGAGTAATCCCCAACTGGCGGAGAAATATTTTGCGGAAGCCATCCGGCTCGAACCCAACAATGAGACCAACCAACTGGACCTCGCCGCCTTGCGCCTCGGCTCGACCAACAGCGCAGCCCTGGCGGAGGCCCATGAGGCGCTGGTGAAACTGCGCAATAACCCGCAGGTGGGCCACGTGGCGTCGCACTGGCTGCTGGCCGAATCGTTGAATCGCAAGGATTTGAAAGCCGCTCAGGAGATTTCCAACGAACTGATATCGGCGCCGAACGCGACCCTGGACGACCGCCTTGAACACCTCGCGATCCTGCAACAGCGCGATCGAGCGGAGGCTCAAACCTATCTGGCCTCATTGCAAAAAGCCGCGGGAACCAACGCCCTTGAGATTTACACGATGACCGGATGGATGCTCGGCCATGGCCTGGCAGATGAGGCGCTGCGTTGGCACAACGAACTGCCCCAGAAAACGCAGGATGAGCAGCCCGTGCCGCTGGCCAGGGTAAATTGTTACCAGGCGAAAAAGGATTGGACGGGGTTGGAGACCTACCTCCAGAAGCAAAAATGGAATGAACTTGAGTTTCTTCGATTCGCATTCCTGTCTCAGTCTGCCCTGCAACAACATCAGGATGCCGTAGCCGATACGCGGTGGCGCACCGCTATGCACAAAGGCGAGGATCGGCTCGGCTCTTTGGCCGCCCTGCTGTCGCTAGCCGACGCCTGGGGCCGTACACAAGCGAGAGAGGATTTGCTTTGGGCAATCGCCGAACGCTTCCCCACGGAGCGCTGGGCTTTGGCCGAGCTGAAGCGCTTGTTCATGGCAGCCGGCAATACGCGCGGCCTCAATAAGCTCTATACCACGGTGATGATTTACGATTCCGCAAATAAGTTCGCCAAGAATGAAGTCACTGCTACCTCATTGCTGCTCAAGATCAACCTCGCCGATGCCCACAAATCCGCCCGGGAACTTTATAACGAACGTCCAAACGATCCCGTTATCGCCTCGACCTACGCCTATTCCTTGCAACTCCAGAATAAAACCAAAGATGGATTAGCAGTTATGGAAAAGCTAAAGGCCGAGGAACTCGAGACGCCGGATATTGCCCTCTACTATGGCTTGCTGCTCTCTGCCGACGGACAGACTGGCAAAGCCGCACGATACTTCACCCTGGCCCGGACTGCGACTCTATTGCCCGAGGAAAAGGAGCTTTTGGCCGGAGGCGCCAGCGGTACTCATTGAGCCCGCCGGCTCTTCTTGGGCTGGTGTACCTGTGACGCAGGCAAACACCAAATTCCAAAAAAGCTCCAAACACCAAACTTCAAGCGGCGTACGAACCGGGCTTGATGTTTGAAGCTTGGTGTTTCTCTGGTGTTTGGTTTTTGGTGTTTGGTGTTTTATCCGTGTCGACTACTATGCATAAAAGTTTTCGCAACCTGCGCAGATTTTTCCAATGTAACCTTGTGACCCATTTAACTATTTAACTTATTTAACCTATTTAACCCCTTTGGTAGTTCATCCGTGGTTTAATTCTTCTCCATCATGAAATACGGCTTGAAGATTCCCGCCACCGGCTCTCTGGATTTCGTGTCCCTCGGCGCAATCGTCCATCGCCTGGACCCCGGCGTCGTCCCTTTCCGAAAGGCCACCCATTGCCAAATCCATGTCAGCGGCGGCGAATTCAATGTGGCGGCCAATCTCTCCGACTGCTTCCGGATGAAAACCGCCATCGTCTCAGCCATGGTGGATAATCCAATCGGTGATCTGATAGCGGAGCGGGTCCGGGCCATGGGAACGCAAGGGTTTTACAAACATTTCAAGCACGACGGCGTCCACGGCCCGAATATGGCAACGGTGTACAGCGATCGCGGCCAGGGCTTGCGCGCGCCGGTAGTTTTCTACAATCGCTGCAATGAAGCCGCGGCGCAGTTGAAGCCGGGCGATTTCGATTGGAAACAAATATTCTCCGGCGGTGTGCGCTGGTTCCATAGCGGCGGCATTTTCGCGGCGCTGTCCCCTACCACCGCCGGGTTAATTGTCGAAGGCATGAAAGCCGCCAAGGCGCTGGGCGCAGTCGTGTCATTCGACCTCAACTACCGCGCCAAGCTTTGGAACATTTCCGGAGGACAAGCGCGCGCCGTGGCCGTTCTTGACCGTATCGTAAAAAATGTGGATGTCCTGGTTGGTAACGAGGAAGATTTGCAACTTGGGCTGGGCATAAAGCAGAAGTCTGAGGTCAGAAGTCAGAGGTCAGGGGTCAGAGGTCAGAGGTCAGATCTCAGATCTCAGAGGTCAGGGAAGCTCGATCCGACGGTCTTTCTGGGCATGATCGGAAGCGTGGTGAAGAAGTATCCGCAGATCAAAGTTGTGGCAACGACATTACGCGAGGTCCACTCGACGAACAGACACAGTTGGAGCGCAGTGTCGTGGGTTGATGGAAAATCGTTTGTGGCACCGACCTGCGAGTTGGATGTGCTGGACCGCGTCGGCGGCGGAGACGGTTTCGCATCAGGCTTGTTCTATGGTTTGCTCACAGGCCAGCCACCGCAGGAAGCCGTCAATCTCGGCTGGGCACACGGCGCCTTGCTGACCACCTTCCCCGGCGATACCACGATGGCCACCGTCGAACAGGTGCGCGCCTTCGCCAAAGGCGGCTCGGCAAGGATCCAGCGGTAACGGAGCGCCGAACCCCGTTTCGGCGCGAACGCTGGGAGGTCCGGGGAGAAGCTCCGCTAGGAGCCCCATGTTTATAGCCACGCCAACCACCGAAATTACGCAAGCTCTGCAGGAGACGCCAACGCAAATGCGGCACAACGCGCCAAAGAACACCAAGCGCGGCCGAGGTCTCTCCCTCTCCCCTTCGTCAGGGGGACGGGGCCGAAGGGGAGAGGGTCGGGGTGAGGGGTTCCCTCGAAGTGGCATGTCCCGTGATTCCTCCAGAAACCCTGCCAAGGATAACCTACTAACCTACTTTCATGCCGCTCCTACGGAGCTTGTGTCCATTGGCGCTTGGTTTCCTATAAACATGGCGCGCCTATCGGAGCTTCTGAATGGACCTGCGCGACATGTAGCGCAGTCCCAAAGCGCGGACATGTCCGCGCACTCCAAGGTCCTTTCTTCTTGCCAGCCTCTTCCTAACCCGCTTTCCTACCGCCACATTAACTCATGAAAAAACTCAATATCGGCTTGATCGGCTACGGCTTTATGGGGCGGGCGCACTCCAACGCGTTCCGCAGGGTTAGCAACTTTTTCGATTTGGAATACGAGCCGGTCCTCCGCGCCGCGTGCGCTCGCAGCCCCGAAAAAGTCGGCGCCTTCGCCAAACGCTGGGGCTACGAAACCCAGGAAACTGATTGGCGCAAGCTCATCGCCAGGAAAGACATTGACCTGATTGACATCGCCTGCCCCAACGACATGCACAAAGAGATCGCCATCGCCGCCGCCAAGGCCGGCAAGATGATCTTGTGCGAAAAACCGCTGGCCATGGACGGACCCGAAGGTCTGGAAATGGTCAAGGCCGTCGAAAAAGCCGGCGTGCCGAATATGGTTTGGTACAACTATCGCCGCATTCCCGCCGTTACACTCGCCAAAGAACTCATCGAACAAGGCAAACTGGGCCGCATCTTTCATTACCGCGCGAAGTTCCTCCAGGATTGGACCATCTCAAAAGACCTGCCCCAGGGCGGCGCCGGCTTGTGGCGTCTGGATGTAAAAGTTGCCGGCAGTGGCGTCACGGGCGATCTCCTGGCCCATTGCATTGATACAGCCCTATGGCTCAACGGTCCCATGGATAAGGTCAATGCTATGACCGAAACCTTCATCAAAGAACGCAAGCACGTCCTGAGCGGCAAAGTCGAAAAGGTCGGCATTGACGACGCCTGCGCGTTCCTGGCGCGATTCAAGAATGGCTCCCTGGCGACGTTCGAATCCACCCGTTACGCACGAGGACACAAAGCCCTCTACACCTTCGAGATCAACGGCGAGCACGCCTCCATCTTCTGGGACCTGCACGACTTGCACCGGCTCCAATATTTCGAGCATCGCGACGAAGGCCGCCTCCGCGGCTGGCGCAGCATCCATGTCACCGACGGCGACCACCCCTACATGGGCAAATGGTGGGTGCCGGGCCTGCAAATCGGCTACGAACATTCCTTCGTCCATCAGGTGGCCGATTTCCTCGACGGCGTGGCGAAAGGAAAGCCGGCAAGTCCCACTTTCCGCGATGCGCTGGAAACCCAATACGTTTGCGACGCAGTCCTTAAGTCCGCGAAACAGGGAAAATGGGAACGTGTGAAGTCCTGACTGTTGTTACATGCGCCTCCTTGCCGCCAGCCTCTATTTGCTGCTCGCCGGTTGTTCGGAGCACCGCCAAAATTTGGTCGCGCCCACGGCCGTCAACTCGCTCAGCAGCGCCCCCCTTTCGTATCCATCCGCGCGCCGGGAGAATTGCGTGGATAATTACAACGGGGTACAGGTCGAGGATCATTATCGCTGGCTGGAGCAACTGGATTCAGCCGAAACCAGGACCTGGGTGACGGCCGAGGCGAGGCTAACCAAGTCTTATCTCAGCCAGCTTACCGCCCGTGAAACGCTCAAACAGCGCTTATCCGAGCTCATGAAGTTCGAGCGATTTGGAATCCCGTTCGAGCGGGCAGGTCGCTATTTCTACACGTACAACAGCGGGCTGCAGGAGCAAAGCCTGCTGTGCATGGTCACCAACCTTTCCGGTACACCCGTAACCGTGGTTGATCCCAATCTTCTCTCCACAAACGGCAGCCTGGCTGTCCTGGGCTATGTGGCAAGTCACGACGGGAAACTCCTCACGTACGGCGTCTCCCAGGGCGGTTCGGATTGGACGGATTGGCGTATTCGCGACCTGGTTGCCGGTCATGATCTCCCGGACGTACTGCACTGGACGAAATATTATCATCCTGTGTTTACCCCTGATGGCCGCGGAATTTACTATAGCGCATTTCCAGAACCGCCGGCAGGCCAGGAACTCCACGTGCGCGATTTGGGGCATGCGGTCTATTACCACGCCCTCGGCACTCCTTCCTCTGCAGATCGCGCAGTCTATAAACGCCCGGACCACCCGGATTGGCAATTCGAACCGCACCTCAGTCCCGATGGCCGTCTGCTGGTCCTCACTGTGGGGGAAGGCGAGGTCGGCGACAAGGGTTTGGAAAACGTCTATGTGATCGATCTCGGCGCGGCAGGCTCTCCGGTCATACCCTTGATTGAAGGGTTCGACGCCGAGTACATTTACGCGGGCAGCGATAGCGGGCTTCTCTTTTTCCAAACAACCCTCGAAGCGTCAAACGGACGTGTCATTGCCATTGATCCCCGGAATCCGGACCGGTCGCGCTGGAGGGAAGTCGTCCCACAAGGCCGCGACAGCCTCGACATCGCTTCCGGGAGCGTGACTTTGGTCAACCACGAATTAATCACAGTCACCCTGCACGATGTCCATAGCAAGGTGACGGTCTATGGACTGGATGGCTCGTTGCGCAGTGAAGTGTTGCTGCCCGGCCTGGGCACAGCCCGGGGATTTTCGGGCGAACCCTCCGACAGCGAAACTTTTTACAGCTACACCGACCTCGCCACGCCGCCGACAATCTTTCGGCTGAACCTCGCCACCAGGACGAGCAGCGTGTTCAAGGCGCCGAGGGTTTCGCTCGATTTGAAACAGTTTGAATCCCGGCAGGTCTTCTATCGCAGCAAAGACGGCACACGAATTCCCATGTTCCTGCTGTCGAAAAAGGGCCTGCATAGAGACGGCACAAACCCGACGCTCTTGTATGGCTACGGCGGGTTCGGCATTTCAACACTGCCCAGGTTCGACCCCGCGCGAATGGTCTGGCTTGAGCAAGGCGGAATCTTTGCGATCGCCAACATTCGAGGCGGAGGCGAATACGGCGACCAATGGCATCGGCAGGCCATCCGTGCGCAAAAACAAAAGGTGTTTGATGACTTTATCGCCGCGGCCGAGTGGCTCGTGAACGAACATTATACCAAACCCTCGAGACTGGCCATTGAGGGTGGATCCAACGGTGGCTTGCTCGTGGCTGCGTGCGAAACGCAGCGACCGGATCTTTTTGGCGCTGTCCTCGCGCACGTCGGCGTCATGGACATGTTGCGATTCAACCAATTCGGCCAGGGCACCGGTTGGGAAGGAGACTACGGCTCGCCGCAAAATCCGCAAGATTTCAAGGCACTCTACGCCTACTCACCGTATCACAACATTCATAAAGGCTCCAAATATCCAGCAACCCTTATTTTTACCGGCGATCATGATAGCCGCGTCATGCCGGCCCATTCTTTCAAGTTCACCGCAGCCCTTCAGGCAGCCCAGGCCGGTCGCGCACCCATTCTTTTGCGCGTAGAATTATCTGGCGGCCACGGCGGAGGGCCGACCACCAGCCAACGCATCGGCGCTATGGCAGATGCTTACGCCTTTCTGCTGCAAAATCTCAAATAAGCCAACAATTAAGAAGCGTTCACCTTGCTCGCGAATTATCGGAGTTCGCGTTCATTCGCGTTCATTCGGGGTTAACGACTCTATTCCGGCTCTGAAATCTGAAATCCTGAAATCTGAAATCCTCCGCACGCCCCCGTCCCTCCGACCTCTTCCCTCTTCCGTCCTCCCCCTCCGTTATCTCATGTTCAAATAAGGCAGCCCTCTTAATCCTAATCTTTCTCTTAATCTTACTCGTCCCGCTTCACTAATCAGGAGCCAGACGTCAGTGGTCTGTAGTCCGTGGTCCGTGGCCACTTTTTCGACTTTGGACCTTGGACTTTGCACGCCTGACACCTGACACTTGGCACGACGGCGGAGGAAGCGAAGGTGGATGCCTTAAAAAGCTCGCCTCCGGTCAAGCCATGCCCGGCAGCCCCTTGCCCCCGCGCTCAGCAACCGCGAAACGCCAGGCCCGAGTTGTTGTGCGCAGCCACAGCGAAGAGCACAATGTGCCGGTTGAGATTACTTACCGCAGAAATTAATTAATCTATTGGCGATTCCCTTTTTCCTAAAGAGCAAGCCAGCGTCTTATGGCATCATGCACGCTTTGCATCGTTTTCGCATCCAGCTTGCCCAGGCACCGTTGCAGCTCGCGATGCTTGAACACGTTCAGACTTTGCGCATTCACGAAACTATACTCTCGCATCCAGGGCAGCTTTGGCAATGCGACCTCGGTACTTGGACTGGTGATACTGACGCGTCAACGAAAGGCCTGTCGAGATCGCTAAACGGAGCATTGTCGTCCTCGACAGAGACAAGCAGCACCATACGGGCTTTGGCAGCCAAACCCAGATCAACGAGATAAACCTCCCCTGGCTTAGTTTTCACTCAAGTAGTCCAGCAGTGCCTGGCGTCTCGCCACCGGTCCGGCCACTTCGTCCTCCTCGGTTTCCGCGCTCGGAGTAAACGGCAACTGACGCCGCTTCACCAGTGCCTTGAGGAAAATTCGCACCAACTCACTCGCGGAAGTTCCCATCTCCTGGGCAATCTGCTGAGCCTCCTTGAGCACCTGCCTCTCAACACGGCATCTGAACATCTCTGTCATGCCTCAATTGTGCCACGCCCAAATGGCTTTTCAAGCTGTTTTCCCAAGAGACTGTCTAAATTACTCCAAGCGCGCCGTCCTCCGTCCTCTGTCCCCCACTCTGCCTTTGCCATTCCGGTCTTGCGGTCTGTGGTCCGTAGTCCGTGGTCGCTTTTTCGACTTTGGACCTTGGACTTTGGACCCATTTTTGCCATTTCCGCTTTAAAAGCTCCCTCCTCGCAGTTATTCTATTGATATGAAGCGAAAGAAAACTCGCGAAAAGGCATCAGTCGTGAGAAGCGCCTGAAGCAGCTCAAGACGACGGGGGTTCCACGTGACTTCGCGCCTGAGTTGTATTTGCCGATATATGACGACTTGGCTGCGGCGGAAAAGAAGGTTCACAATGCTCTTGCCCTGTATCGGGATGCCCACGACCGTGAATACTTCCGCCTCTCCGCATCAGGAGCCCGTTCTATAATCGAGGCAACTCTGGGTGAAACGATGCGCTCCCCGCGTCGAGAGGAAACGCATTTTGGATTCAGAAAGCTTCCAATAGCGTAGTCAGCCTCACCTAATGGGCCGTGGCCAACCCAGCGCCTGTTCTGCGGAGCTCAGGACTCCAGCACGCTCAGGTACTTCGATAAAGTACACATTTGGTTCCAGGATTGTGTGGATTCTGAGGCAGAGCTTGTCGCCCTTCTTCGCTGGAAACGGTTTCTCCCAGAAATGACTCCGCATTAATGCTGTGCTCGTGCAGTAGAGCAACCGATGATCTGCCGTCAAAACTTGAAATTTCCATTCACGGTCTCTGTCATCCCACCTTGCCTCCTGCAAAATGCCGGTTTCACAATCGTTCACCGCGTGATTCGTTATCATCATTTCGTAAATTCCTTTCCTAATGCGAATCTGCTGGCGCGCTCAATCTGCGACTTTGCGCCTGGTCGTATGAGCCGTGCCATTGTGGTTACCCAATGAAATGCGGCGCCGGTTGGCGCTGCGAAGCTCGCGCTCTTTGAACTTCAGATAACTCTTCGATAGAGGAAGACCCCATCGGGCGGCAAACGTGACTGGATTGCCAAGGACGCCGGGAAAGTAGTCCTCGCAAGCATAGGCCTTTTCCAGATCCTTTACGATTTGGGCTTTCGTTTTGGTCTTCTTCATCGCAATGACAGCATACTCCGCCTCACGAAACTATCAAGCAACACCGTGAGCTCTCGTGCGAAATTGCTTGCGACAGTGCGCGAGCGATTTGGCTCGAATGAAAAAATGGTCGGCGAGTTGCGTTAGCCGACAAGTCTTGCTATAGAACGGTGCGGAATGCTGTGTAGCCTCGCCCCAAATGAGGGGCACGCCAACTAATCCCGCGACCTCAGCCAAGCTGTAAATCAGACCCGCGCCTACACCGCGCACGCGAGGAATCGCGCCGCCAACAATTGCAGGATGAACGGAGAGAAATTCCAGGATAAGGTGATTGCAATACGTGCGGCGGCATTGAGCGAGTCCCAGTATAGGCGAGCGGGAAAACCAGTTCGCACGAGCGACCAGCAGCAGCGAGATCTCCGCTCGCGCGTCGCGTGTTACGATTGATCTGAACAGGTCCAGGTCTGTGGCGGTAGAAATGGATTTGCGATAGTAACGCCAACGTTTGGAGGCCAGTCGCGCGAACTCAATCGAGTCGCGAACGCCACGTACCGAGCGGATCGCAGAAGGAGCCCGCCAGCGATCCACCAGCGCAAGCTCGCGCGCGCTGCCGAACGCCACCTCAACCGGCCTTGGGTCGCCATCAACTAAGACCTGGAATTGCATCGCTGCAAATGTCTCATCGGCGTAGCCTTTAGTACCTCTTGACTCTTGAAAAGGAATTTCTGCGCTATGACAGCGCCTCCGGGATTCCAAGACGCAAGTAGTTGTATGTAGCGTCGTAAAACTCCGGCAGACGGGTTCGATCCCCGGCATCGCCCGGCGGGACGAACAGGACCATGCATTGGCGGGCGCGGGTTAGCAGAACGCGGTAGGCATTTGAGCGTGCTCTCCCAAATTGATGGCAGCCCAGTTTGGATAATTGATGGATTCGATTTAGCTCAACAGGTATTGGCAGCGAGAGCCTCCCGCAACAGGTCGGCTATTACCGCGCCTTTGGCCGCGGAGTACGCGAGAAGGTTAGTTTGTCCAGATGAAAGCGCTGCCTGTTTGGCCTCCGTGTATCGTTGCCGAGCCGTAGGACTGCTTCGCAGGTAATTGCGCAGTGCAATATTGTGCTGCCAGTGGGCGCCGCCCTTGAGCACCAGATGCACATTGAAACTTGCGTGTCCTCGCAGGCGAAAGTAGGTGCGCTCCGGAACTCCAGCCTCGCCGAGATCTTCATATCCCAGCGCCGTGAGTGCGGAGCGCATTGAGGGAGCTGGGTACTCTGGCACGCCGAGCATCAAATCAACAATTGGTTTAGCTGCAAGGCCGACCACGGCGGTACTGCCAATGTGCTCCAGGTCGGCCAGGGGTCTGCCGATGGCCTTCGCAATCCGTGCGGCTTCTGCCACTGCTTCCGTGGCCCACTGAGCCCGATAGTCAATGATGTGGACGGGTTCGTCGAGGTCGTCCATGGAAGTTAACCTGCAACGCCGTATCCTCGAAGACAAGCATACACCTAGCCGGATCACGAGAATTCATGTTTGTGCCTCTGTTCTCTCTGTTATCTCATGTTCAACTTCCTGGTTAAGGCTTAGCCGGCCGCCAGATGCTGGTCCAACCAGCCCTTCCTCTGGACGCACCCACACTTCTTAATCCTAATCTTTCTCTTAATCTTAATCCCCTCCTGACACCTGATACCTGACACTTGACACTTGGCATCTGACACTCCTTTGCGCGCCGTTTCGTAACGCCCCATTTCCGCCCGCGTAACGCCTTTTGTTACGCCTTTTTCGCGAAAAACTCCCCGTAAAATGCGGCTTGTTACGCTGTTACGGCCTTTTCCCCCCGGACGCACCCACACTTCTTAATCCTAATCTTTCTCTTAATCTTAATCCTCTCCTGACACCTGACACCTGATACTCGACACCTGACACTCCTTTGCGCACTGACCACTGACTACTGACTCCTGATACCTGACACTTGGCACCTGACACTCCTTAGCCCTTTGACAACTCTCCAACCCTGCGCGATTGTCCTCAGCCTGCTTTCGCAGGCCTGGCGCTGGCCCAGCCCACGCGTGGGTAAGAGCGGGGTTGTCCTGGCTAGCCTCCTGTTCCGGGGCATAACCCTTTTCCCATAAACTTTGTCCTTAACTTTGTCCTCAATTCAACCCCCAACTTAATCACTTAATCGAGCCCTTTAGCCATTTATCATCCCTATGAAGCGACAAACTGCATTGCGACAAGCGAATAGATCTCGCTCTCGCCCAACGGAGTTGGGCGCTCCTTCGTATGGAGAACGACAAACTCATTGCGACAAGCGAATGAAATATTATCATTCGTCTGACCCCATTCGTTTGTCACAGTCTTTTTCCCTCACTCGCCCCCATCCTGTTGAATTAGCGTCCATTAGCGTTTATTAGCGGTTTGAAAATTCGTTTGCCGCCCCATTCGCTTGCTCCTCTGGAGCCTGATCCTAAATGCCCTCCGTTCCTTTGTGCCTTCGCTCAATCGGCCCCAAAAGCGCCCAATCACGGCCACGACCGGCCTTCGACGGACTTCGAAACCGTTAAAGTGGCCCAAAAGGCAGCTTTGTCCCAGGGACGGCGCACAGACATTGGTAACACTTTGCGCATAGACATGGGTAACACTTTTCAATTCATTT
>PSRM01000258.1 GCA_003176045.1 Verrucomicrobiota bacterium
ATCGTTCCCTCCGAAGTCCTGCTTCGCCCCGGCCAAAGCGTCTCCTTCTCGGCCCGCTCCATAGATGCCAACGGCCTCCCGGTTGAGGACATCAAAGAAAAGCTTAAATGGGCCAGCTTCATTCCTCCAACCGCTCGAGTGAAGTCCACGATGAAGGCTACTTTCAATGCCGAAGGAGTCCTGGTCGCTGACAACGAAACCAAACCCTCCGCTGGGGCCTTCGAAGCCACTTATGGCGATCTTAAAGGCTACATTCGAGGCCGCGTCCTCGCTTATCTCCCGCTCAAGCAGGATTTCGAATCCTTCACTCTCACAGAAACCAATTCCGAAGGAACACTATTCGCTTATCCGCCGCTGCCTTGGATCGGCGCCCGATTCAAATTTGAAGTTCGAGATAAAGACGCTAACAAAGTCCTGGCCAAAACTACCGACAACGGCTTCTTCCGCCGGGCCACGGTCTTCATCGGCGCGCCGACCGCTCGCAACTATACTATCGAAGCCGACGTCATGAGCGATGGCAACCGCCGCAAAATGTCCGAAATCGGCTTGGTAAACCAACGCTATATCATCGTCCTCAAAGGGAACGACCAAAAGCTTGAGATCAACTCCAACCAGGACCGCCTTCGCGTGGATCAGGATTTCAAATGGCAACCCAAAACCTGGTACCGCCTCAAGGCGCGTGTGGACACAACACCGGACGGCGCCGGCGTTGTTCGCGCCAAAGCCTGGAAGAAGAGCGACCCTGAACCCGACGCCTGGACCCTGGAGGTGCCGCACAAAACCGCCCATCAAAACGGCTCCCCCGGCCTCTTCGGCTTTTCCCCCCAGGATATGGCGGTGTATGTTGATAATATCGAGGTGACGGCGAATTGACGGGCAAAAGATTTAACAACAAAGAAACCAAGGGCACGAAGATGATGAAATCTTTGTTACTTTGTTTCTTTGTTGGTCACTCTCTATAAAACAGAATTTCTGACAATGAAGATTAAGATTAAGAGAAAGATTAAGATTAAGAGATTCCCTCTCTTTGCGCCTTTGCACCTTTGCGCCTTTGCGTTAATGCTTTTGTCCTCCCGCGCCGAAGACTGGCCACAATGGGGCGGCCGCGCCATGCGCAACATGTATTCCACCGAGAAAGGCCTCCCCGATACCTTCGGCAAGATTGCCTTCAAACCCGGCACCGAAGACGTGGACGCCAAAGCCGCCAAGAACCTCAAATACGTCGTCAAGCTCGGCTCTCAAAGCTACGGCAACGCCACCGTGGCCGGTGGCAAAATCTTCATCGGCACCAATAACGAAAACCCGCGCGACCCCAAGCACGTCGGCGACCGCAGCATCCTGCTTTGCCTGGACGAAAAAACTGGCGAATTCCTGTGGCAACTCGTCGTTCCTAAGCTCGCCGCCGGCAAGGTTAATGATTGGGAAAATCTGGGCCTTCTTTCCTCACCGACCGTCGAAGGCGACCGCGTCTATCTGGTCACCAGCCGCTGCGAGGTGCTATGCCTCAATGCCAATGGGATGAAAAATGGCAACCAAGGGCCCTACAAGGATGAGGCTAAATACTACGTCAAAGACGTCCTGCTCGACCGTGGCAAACCTACCGAACACCCGGCCCCGCCCGTGCAACCCGGTCCCAAGGACGCCGATATCATCTGGCGCTATGACATGATTGATGAACTGGGTGTGTATCCACACAATGCGTCAAATTGTTCTGTGCTCATCGTGGATGACATCATCTATGTCTGCACTTCCAACGGCCAGGACTGGACCCACTCGAACATCCCTTCACCAAACGCGCCCACGCTCATTGCATTAAACAAAAAAACCGGCGAGTTCCTCGGCGAAGATGACGCTCACATCAGCCGGCGCATTTTCCACGGCCAATGGAGTTCGCCTTCCCTTGCTGTCGTAAATGGTCGCAAAGAAATTCTCTTTGGCGGCGGCGACGGCATTTGTTATGCCTTCGATCCCAAGCCGGTCAAGGAAGGTGACGATTTGTTCCTCAAGACCATCTGGAAATACGATTGCAATCCGCCCGATCGCAAAAAGTTCAAATATCCCGATGCCGAAGGCGCCAGCGAAATCAACTCCACTCCGGTCTTTTACAAAAACCGCATTTACGTCGCCGTCGGCCAGGACCCGGAACATGGCGAAGGCGTGGGAATTCTTTCCTGCATTGACGCCACCAAAACTGGCGACATTACCCAGACGGGCAAGATCTGGTCATTCGACAAAATCCATCGCAGCATTTGCACCGCCTCGATCACGCCCGACGGCCTGCTCTTCATCGGCGATTTCTCGGGCTACCTCTATTGCCTCGATGCCGACACCGGCAAAGTCCACTGGACCCACGACCTCAAAGCGCACATCTGGGGCTCTACAATGGTCGCCGATGGCAAAGTGTACATCGGCGATGAAGACGGCGACCTGATGGTCTTCGCCGCCAGCAAAGAAAAGAAGATCCTCAGCGAAACGAACCTGGGCGCCCCCGTCTATTCCACTCCCGTAGTTGCCAACGGCGTCCTCTACGTCGCCTCCAACACCCATCTGTTCGCCTTCTCCACGGCCAACACCACCCTTCCGTAGTCAGTCCCTCTTAATCCTAATCTTTCTCTTAGTCTTACTCTGATCGCAGACCACAGACCACAGACCACAAGACCACGGACCACAGACCACTGACCACGGACCACAGGACTACAAGACCACGGACCACTGACTACGGACTACTGACTACTGACATCCGCGTAATCCGCGTAATCCGCGGTAAAAATCCACCATGAAAGCCACCTTCCTCACACTCCTCATCTCCGCCGTCTATCTCGTCCACCAGGACTGCTGGAACTGGAAGATCTCCGACCCGCTCATCTTCGGCTTCCTCCCCATCGGCCTCGCCTACCACGCCGGCTATTCAATTCTGTGCGCCATCCTCATGGCCATCCTCGTAAAATTTGCCTGGCCCTCCCATCTCGAACGCGCCCAGGACGAACCTCCACCCCAAAACCCACCTTCCAATCACTGACTTCCTGTTCATGTAACCATGTAACCATGTAACCATTTAACTTATTTAACCCATTTAACTCATTTAACTCATTTAACCTTCCCCCTTCCCGCATCGCCACATGATTCCCCTAACGGTTATTTGCTTGTATTTGGTGGCCATCGCCATCATCGGCAGCTTCGCTTTCCGCAGGTCTCAGGCGAACACCGAGGACTTTTTCCTGGCCAACCGCGGCGTCGGCTCGATGGTTTTCTTCCTGTCTCTTTTCGCCACGAACATGACCGCCTTTGCCATCCTCGGCAGCTCAGGCCAGGCCTACCGCCAGGGAATCGGCATTTATGGCCTCATGGCATCTTCCTCCTGCTTCCTTATCCCACTAACGATTTTCTTTATCGGCACCCGCCTCTGGGCCATCGGTAAACGCTTCGGCCACCAAACCCAGGTCGCCTTCTTCCGCGACCGCTGGGAATGTGACGCCATCGGCACACTCATCTTCGTGCTGACCGTGGTTATGCTCGTCCCCTACATGATCATCAGCATCATGGGCGGTGGCCGCGTCCTCGCCGACATCAGCAAAGACATGGTTTCTTACCCTCTCGGCTGTGCCATCGTTGCATTGGTGGTTACAGTGAACGTCTTCTTCGGCGGGATGCGAGGTACTGTCTGGGTGAACATCCTCCAAACCAGCATGTTCCTGATCTTTGGAGCGATAGCTCTGGCTGTGATTAGCCACAATCTGCCGCTCGGCTTTGGCGAGTACATCCACAAAATCGCGGCGAATCCCAAAACCAAATTCCTTGTTACCCGCGAGAGGATGTCCGAAAGCTATTTCTGGAGCTATACCTTCATTCCGCTCTCCTCGATCATGTTCCCGCACATGGCCATCATGTGCTTTGCCGCCCGCCGCGTCACCGCCTTCAAGCGAACCGTCGTCCTCTACCCACTGGCCATCATGGCAATCTGGCTTCCCTGCATATTCCTCGGCGTCATAGGCGCCTTCCTCAAGCCCGGCCTTGCGAAACCCGATGGCGTGCTCCTGGTGATGCTAAGCGACTACGCCCCGCCGATTTTGGCCGGCATCCTCGGCGCCGGCATCATCTCCGCCGTTATGGGCTCCGACACCCACCAAGTCCTTGCCCTCAGCACCATGTTCACCAAAGACCTCTTCGCCCATTACGGCGGCAAAGACAAATATGGCGAACGCGGCAGCGTCTATTTCGCTCGTGCGTTTATCCTGATCGTCACGGTCGTCGCCTATATCATCGCGCTCCTCACCCGGGAGACCATTTTCGAGCTAGCCGTCCGCTTCGCCTTCTCTGGGTTCGCTGCCATGGGCCCCGTCATGATCGCCGCCCTCTTCTGGAAACGCAGCACGAAATACGGCGCGCTTGCTTCCACACTCTGGGTCGCCGCCTGGCTTGTGCTCACCTGGTACCTTCAAAAAATCTCCGACGTCTCCGCCCCCAAACCCGGCGCCCCTCCGTTCATCATTTTTCCCGAATTAGCGAACGTCGGGTTAGGCCACCTCTTCGAGCGCACCTCCGCCAACGTCACCGTCTTCGGCTTCCTCCCCGTCGTCCCGATGGTCCTCGGCTCCGCCGTCTGTATGATCATTTTCTCCTTGCTCACCCGACCTCCCACTCAGCCAACGATCGAGAAATATTTTTCAAAGCAGACTAGCGAAACTCTTTCAGCCAGGACCGTTTCGGAGTCCAAAGGGATCGCAGTGGCTTCAAACGAAAGCGCGGGAATGCCGCGCACTCCAAACGCTTCGCGAGGTAGCGGCGCCGTGTGAGTCGCGAAGCGTTTGGAGTGCGGCGTATCCCGCCGCTTTTCGTGCGAACGACTCTGATTGATCCCAACTGCAGTGATGACGGACGAACAACTTGTCAAAGTCGTCGCTGTGGGCTACAAAAAAGGTAGTCGGCTGTTTTTGCACGGCGACCAATTTGAGCTATGAAGACGATTGAAGTAACGAGACGTTCCAGGCGATTGAGCGAGTTGCTGGCCAAGGCCCAGCGCGAAAGTCTCATCTTGCGCTCGCCGACAGGGGCAGAATTCATTCTTGCCGAAATCAACGATTTCGACCGTGAAATAGAATTGCAACGCCACAACCCGGATTTAATGAGATTCCTGGACAGGCGAGGCCGCCAGCTGGCAACTCATTCCGCTGCAGAAATCCGGAAACGTCTCCGGCTCTCCCCTAGCTGAAAAAGCAATCGGCAATCTCCGACAGATTGCCAAAATAGGGGGTCTTTGCTAGTTTCGTCGCGCCTGTTGAATCGCAACCTATGAGCACCCGTCTCGACGTTCGCAAAACTTACAAACTTTACATCGGCGGCAACTTCGTCCGCAGCGAGAGCGGACGCTATTTGCCTGCTGTCTCGGCCAGTGGTGACCGCCTGGACAACATTTGCCATTCAACCCGCAAAGACTTCCGTGACGCGGCCTCCGCAGCCCGAACCGCGTCCTCAGGTTGGGCAAAGAAAACCGCCTACCTGCGCGGCCAAATTTTGTACCGCGCCGCCGAAATGCTGCAAAACAGGGCAGGGGAGCTCGTAAGGGAGATTGCTCGCTCGACCAGTGTGCCTGAAACTGAGGCTTCTCAGGAAGTGGATCTCACCATTGATCGCCTCGTCTATTTCGCAGGTTGGACAGATAAATACACCCAGATTTTCGGCAGTGTAAACCCGGTCGCAAGCTCACATTTCGATTTTACTACCCCCGAACCGACCGGAGTCGTTGTGGTACTCGCACCCGATGAACCATCATTGGTCCCGCTGGTTTCGCTCGTAGCACCTGTTATTCTAAGCGGCAACGCTGCGATCGTTATTGCCTCAGACAAACACCCTCTCCCCGCAATCACCTTCGCCGAAATCCTCGCCACCAGCGATCTGCCCGGTGGAGTCGTCAATCTTTTGACCGGAAAGCGCAATGATCTGATCCAGCACATCGCCGGCCATATGGACGTGAACGCAATTGTGGATGCCACCAGCGATGCCGAAGCCGGCACCAAGTTGCAGTCCGGCACCGCCCAGAACCTTAAGCGCTACGCCCGCCGTTCTCTGAGTTCGGCCGATTGGTCCTCCGAGAAAGCCGAAGACCCGTACTGGATCCTGGATACGATCGAATTCAAGACCGCCTGGCACCCGATTGGACTGTGAAAAAGGTTAAATGAGTTAAATGAGTTAAATGGTTAAATCGGAAGAAGCAATGGAAGCAAATCAACAATTCAAAACATTTGAGGACTTGGAAACGTACAAAGCGGCTCGTGCTTTCCGCAAAGGTATGTATGCTGTGAGCAGGCGCTTGCCATCTTTTGAGAAATTTGAGCTGGCAAGCCAGATCCGACGGGCCGCAGTGTCGCTCACCAACAACATCGCCGAAGGCCATGGACGATGGCACTGGCTCGATCATATAAAGTTCCTTCTTCAGGCACGGGGATCTTTGCAGGAACTTATAGATGATCTGAACACGCGTGAGGACGAATCGTACATCCCCGCGCCGGAGGTGGCTGAACTCAAACAGCGCGGCTGGCATGTCCTTAGGTTGATCAATGGCTATCTTCGACATCTTCGTGACCGCAAGACGGGAGACTCCTTTACGCTCCACGACGCACCTACTCCTTATGGAGACACCGATGACGATCTGGAGCCTTGGATTGCAAGTCTCACCTTTGAGCCACGATAGGCAATTTAACCATTTAACCCTTTTAACCTATTTAACTCTGCTTTTTGATTGCCACTCTCACCTTCGACGTCCGTTGACCATTTAACAATTTAACTCATTTAACTCATTTAACTCTTTTAACCCTAACCTCACTATATGAACGTAGGCCCCCTCAGAGTGGCAGTAACAGGCGCCGCCGGCCAAATCGGCTATGCGCTTCTCTTTCGCATCGCCTCCGGCGGTATGTTCGGTCCCAAACAGCCGGTCATCCTTCACTTGATCGAAATCGAACCTGCATTGAACGCACTCAATGGCGTCGTGATGGAACTCGACGACTGCGCTTTCCCACTTCTAAAAGGCATCGTGCCCACGGCCAATCTCGACGAGGGCTTTCGCGGCGTAAATTGGGCCCTGCTCGTCGGCAGTGTGCCGCGCAAAGCCGGCATGGAACGCAAGGAACTGCTCGGTATCAACGGCAAAATCTTCATCGGCCAGGGCCAGGCCATCCAGAAGAACGCCTCGCGCGACGTCCGCGTGCTGGTCGTCGGCAATCCCTGTAACACCAATTGCCTCATCGCCATGAACAATGCCCGCGAAATCCCGCGCGACCGGTTCTTTGCTATGACCCGCCTCGATGAAAATCGCGCCAAATCGCAACTGGCCCGAAAAGCCGGCGCCGATGTTACAAATGTCAGCAATGTGGCCATCTGGGGCAATCATTCCTCTACCCAGTATCCCGACTTCTATAATGCAAAAGTAAACGGCCAACCCGCCACTCAAGTCATCAAGGATGAAAGCTGGCTCAAGGGCGAGTTCATTAGCTCCGTCCAACAACGCGGCGCAGCCATCATCAAAGCCCGCGGCGCATCCAGCGCTGCCAGCGCCGCCAATGCCGTAGTGGACACCGTCCGCTCGATACTCGAACCCACGTCAGGCGGCGATTGGCACAGCGTCGCCCTTTGCTCTGATGGCTCCTATGGCGTCGAGGCAGGCCTCATCAGCTCGTTCCCGGTCCGGAATGTCGGCCAGAAGCTCGAAGTCGTTCGCGGCGTGCCCGTCAACGAATTCAGCCGCGCCAAAATTGACGCCACCGTAAACGAACTCAAAGAAGAACGCTCTATGGTCGGTGACCTGCTGCCGAAGGGGTAGCGAACGCGAAACCGACAGAAAGATTTGAGGACAGAAAAATTGAAGACAGGAAAATGGGAAGGGAAAATCCCTCTGTCATTATTTTCCTGTCTTTAATTTTCCTGTCTTAATCTGGTTACCGTAATGCGGCTTTAAGCGAATTCCTCGGCTGGCGTTCTGCCCCTACAAGCATTAAGTTGCGCCATGTTCATCACGGGCCTGGGGACTGCCTCTCCCCCGCAATGCTATTCCCAAAAGGAATGTTGGGACACTCTCCTTAAGTCTAAAAAATTCTACGAGCTGGAGACCCGCTCGCGCGCCATTCTCAAAAAGGTCCTGACCAGCGATAACGGAATCGCAACTCGTCATCTTGCGCTCGACGATCTTAACGAGGCCTTCGATTTGACCCCTGATGCCCTGCACGCTCGATTCGCGAAGTACGCACCCATGCTCGCATCTACAGCCGCAGAGAAAGCCCTCTCAGATGCAGGCGTCCGTCCGGAAGACATTGGCGCATTAATCATCAGCACCTGCACTGGCTACTTATGCCCCGGGCTAACCAGCTATGTCAGCGAACGGCTGAAACTCCGTCCAGACGCCACACTGCTCGACTTGGTCGGCCAAGGCTGCGCCGCTGCCGTTCCCAATCTGCGTACTGCTGAAGCATTGCTGACGGCAGGGAAATGCCATCACGTTCTATCCATCTGCGTCGAGGTTTGCAGCGCCGCCCTCTTTTTCGACAATGACCCAGGAGTCCTCATCAGCGCATGCCTGTTCGGCGATGGCGCCGGCGCCGCTGTGCTCGCCAATGAACCGGCGGCAGATCGGCGCATCGAATGGCAAACCAGTGGTTCCTGGCTCGAACCTGCCGACCGCGACCTGCTTCGGTTCGAGCAAAAGGATGGGATGCTCCGCAACCGCCTGGCCCAACAGGTGCCGATGTTGGCAGCGCGGTATGCCGAGAAAGTCCTTTCCGGGGCACTTGCAAAAGCCGATCTGCCTCGCTCGCAGGTGGCGGGTTGGGTGTTCCATCCGGGTGGTAGAGATGTCCTGCTCGCTCTGCGCCAGGAACTGGGCCTGAGTGCCACGGACCTCCGCTGGAGCGAGTCCGTTTTGAGGGAGTACGGCAACCTCAGCAGCGCGTCTCTCTACTTCGTGCTCAAGTCAGCTTTTGCCGATTCCGCGCCAAATGGGCGGTGGTGGATGTCTTCGTTTGGAGCCGGATTTAGTTGTCATGGGGCGTTGCTCCAAGTGGAGACGTGAACGTGAAACGTGAAACGTGAAACGTGAACGGCAAAGTTAGATGGGTTAAACAGGGGCTCGCCCACGGCTCATAATTCTTAATCTTAATCTTTCTCTTAATCTTAATCTGTCCCGTGGATTGCGTGTTGAGTGTTGCGTGAAATAAACATAATCGGCGGTGGGTTGGCAGGCTTGACACTGGGCATTGGCTTGCGCCAGCGGGGCGTCCCAGTCACCGTGTTCGAGTCAGGCCATTACCCACGACATCGGGTCTGCGGTGAATTCATCAGCGGCCGCGGCCAGGATGCTTTGGCCCGGCTCGGCTTGCGCGACCTGCTGATCGAGGCTGGCACAGTGCCAGCTAAAACCGCGATCTTCTTTCTTGGCGACACTGCCTCACCTGTCCGGCCCATCCCCCGACCAGCGCTCTGCATCTCGCGCTTTGTTCTCGACGCTCTCCTCGCGGGGCGCTTTCGAGAATTGGGCGGCAACCTGTTTGAGCGTCAATCGTGGCGCGAATCTGGTTTGAGCGAAGGCTGTGTGCGCGCCAGCGGACGACGAATCCAAGCCCACGAAAACGGCTGGAAATGGTTCGGCCTCAAAATCCACGCTCGCGATGTCCCCCTCACGGCAGACCTCGAGATGCACGGCTCATCCAAGGGTTATGTCGGGATGTCTCGGCTCCCGGGCGATGAGATCAACATTTGTGGCCTGTTTCGTCGGCCTGCCGCTGGCAGTGAATCCGCGCCGCCCTGGCAGGAAATGCTTCGAGGCCAAAAAGACTCAGCGCACCGCCATCGCGTCGAGAACGCCTCTTTCGACCAAGCCTCTTTTTGTTCAGTCGCCGCCCTCCCTCTGCGCCCGCGCCGCGCTCGCGCCAGTTCTGAATGTTGCATTGGCGATGCGTTGACTATGATTCCGCCTGTCACTGGCAACGGAATGTCCATGGCTTTCGAGTCAGCAGAGATTGCTGCTGAACCACTCGCTGCCTATAGCCGCAACGAACTCTCCTGGAGCCAGGCTCAGATTCGCATAGCCCGTGATTGCGATGCAGCTTTTGCTCAACGTCTTGCGTGGGCCAAATGTCTCCAATGGATGATGTTTACGCTACTCGACCGCGGGCGCCTGGCTCACATTGTGTTGTGCTCTGATCTCGTCTGGCGCTGGATGTTTGCAAAGACTCGATGAAGCCGGAAATTTGGAGTGCGCGGACATGTCCGCGCTTTGGAACTGCGCGACATGTCGCGCAGTCTGAAAGCGGCGACATGTCGCCGCACTCCCAAATTCAGCGTCAGTGACCGATTGCCTATGAAACCGCTCTCCGATTGCCATCTTTATGCCTTTGTGGATACCGCATACCTGCATGGCCGTGCCCCCGAAGACATCGCTCAACAACTTTGTGACGGAGAAGCAGACCTGATCCAACTCCGCGCCAAGCAATCCTCCTTAGAAGAGATTCGCCGCATGGCGGCGGCCCTCCACCAAATCACCCAACAGGCCAATGTCGGCCTGGTCATCAACGATCATCCCTCCATTGCCCAGGAGGTTGGCGCCGACTTCTGTCATCTCGGCCAGGAGGATTTTTTTAAAGTAGGGCAGGCGTCCCGCCTGCCCCCCAGTGCCAAAACTGCCTGGGAAGGCGAGACGCCAGGCCTACGTTTCGGCCTCAGCTCCCACTCACCCGAACAAGCCAGGCGCGCCAAAGAAGCTGGGGCCGCTTATCTCGGCGTAGGCCCGGTGTACGCCACTGCAACCAAACCGCAAGCCAAGCCCGTTACTCTCGAATACGTCCGTTGGGCTGCTGCAAACGTAACCCCGCCCTGGTTTGCCATTGGTGGTATTACCCTGCAAAATCTCGACGAAGTCCTGGCCGCTGGCGCCCGCCGCGTCTGTGTAGTCTCGGCCATTCTGAACTCGCAAAATGTTGTTTCCACCTGCCGAGCATTCAAGGAGAGACTACGAGCAAGGTAACCGGGCTCCGGTCATTATCGGATTTCGGACTTCCGATTTGTTAATTATCGGAGCAAAGCGCCGGGTGAGGGCACCCGGCCTACAGGCGCAGTGCTGTGGACATTTAGGCCGGGTGCCCTCACCCGGCGTTACAGATTTCAAGATTGTAAGGACCTCGCCGCCTTATTTAACCTTTTAACTCATTTAACTTTTTAACTAATACAGAATGAGCGTTCTAATTGTCGGCTCGACCGCCCTGGATTCAATCAAAACACCCAAGGCCGAGAATCCGCGCCTGCTCGGCGGTTCGGCCAGTCACGCAGCCGTCGCCGCCAGCTTCTTCAGCCCGGTAAAACTCGTCGGAGTAGTTGGAAACGATTTTCCCAAGCCCTACATTCAACTCTACAAACGGCGCAAGATTGATCTGGAAGGATTGCAAATCTTGCCGGGCAAGACCTTTCATTGGTCGGGGGAATACGAGATCAACATGAACAATCGCCGCACCCTCTTGACCGAATTGGGCGTCTTCGAAACCTTCACGCCCACACTTCCCAATTCGCACCAGAGCGCTCCTTTTGTTCTGTTGGCCAATATCGCGCCTTCCCTACAGTCCCACGTCCTCAGCCAAATGCAGCGCCCCAGGTTTGTCGTGGCTGACACAATGGATCTGTGGCTGAACATCGCTCTGCCCGATCTCCTGCGCCTTATCAAACGCCTTGATTGTTTCGTGCTGAATGACAGCGAAGCGCATCAGCTGACGCAAACCGACAACGTTTTCGCCGCGCTCAAACAAATCCACAAACTCGGGCCCAAGTACGTGATCATCAAAAAAGGTTCCCACGGTTCAATCCTTTCCGGCCCGCGCGGATTTTTCATCTGCCCGGCCTATCCACTGCACAATGTGGTGGACCCGACCGGAGCAGGGGACTCATTCGTAGGCGCCATGATTGGCTGCCTGGCAGTTGCCAAAGGCTCAGTCGAGGACAATATCCGGCGTGCCATGGTTTATGGGGCCGTTGTGGCATCCTTCTGCTGCGAGGGTTTCGGCCTCCAGCGCACTGCCCGGCTTACCCGTGGCCAGATAGAAAAACGAGCGAAGGAGCTGCAGAAGCTGACTCGGTTTTAGGGTTGAAACCACGAATGAACACGAATTCACACAAATTCAGAAACCTGGAGGCATCTTGCTTTTATTCGTGTTTATTCGTGTTTATTCGTGGTTTCATCAGTCTGCTACACCTGAAAATCCGCTACCGGCCGCTGCCGGTCCTTCTTGCTCATCACCTTCACATTCGCCTCTTCCTGGATCACCAGTGAATGCGGAGGCACGCTCGAGGTCAAAAACACATTTGCGCCAATTGTGCTGCCTTCACCCACCACCGTATCGCCTCCCATGATCGTTGCCCCTGCGTAGATCGTTACTCGATCCTCAATCGTCGGATGCCGCTTTTGTCCACGCAGCAGTTGGCCGGCCGCAAGCGACTTTGCTACCAGCCCTACGCCCTGATACATCTTTACATGATCGCCGATGATGCTCGTCTCGCCGATAACCGTCCCCGTGCAATGGTCCACGAAGAAATGAGTTCCGATCTGTGCGCCCGGATGCAGATCCATTCCCGTCCGGCCATGCGCCCATTCCGTCATAATACGAGGGATCAGGGCAATGTTCTTGCGATAGAGTTCGCGGGCCAGCCTTTGCACAGAGATGGCTTCCATGAAAGGATAGGCCACGATGACCTCCTCTTTGCTCAGGGCCGCCGGGTCGCCATTGAAGGCCGCCTCAGCATCCGTTTGCAGCAGATCGCGCACTCGCGGAATGCTCTCCAGAAACTCCACCGTAAAGGCCCGCGCGATTGGCCGCCGATCCTTCTTTGGCAGTTCAGGGGGTGGATTGTATTCCAGGCTCTTGAAGATCTCCTCTTCCAGATCTCTCAGAACATCCGCGAGCAGCGACGTTGTTTGAGGCTTGAGTTCTGACGAGTGGATCAGTTTCTCGCTAAAAAAGCCGGGGAACGTCAGCCGCAGCAGGTCCTCTGTTATCCGCGCAATTGCGGTTTTAGAAGGGAGATTCTTTCCATCCAGATGATTGATTCCCCCCGCTTTCGCGTACGAGGCCATCAACATCTCAGCCAACTGATTTACGGTCGCCTGCACGCACGAAGTATCGGTTACATGCAGACGCATGGCAAGCATCGGAAAACCTGGGAGCGCGGCCTTTAGGCCGCTTCACGCTCCGAAGCCACCGAGGCGCCGGAGTTACATGGTCCGCTCATTGGCTATGGACGTTGAAGCGGCCTAAAGGCCGCGCTCCAGACCCGCGGGCAAGATGCCCGCGCTCCCAGGTCGTCACGGCCCGCCAGCCGTTTTCCGGCGCAGGTTCGCCGCCGCGATTTTCTTCAAATCCATTTTCACGATCTGGCGGTCGTAAGTCATAAGCCCGTTCACCTCGATTTCCACATCGCTGGTCTGTGTGTAAATGGCGGCCGAAAGTCCCTTTGAGGCGACCAGCGGGAAAAGCTTATCGATCAGATCGAGATAGGCAGAAGTCAGCGCAGCTGAGTTGGTGTAACTGCGGTATCCCCAATTCTTTTCGGCCTGCCAGGTGTGGCCATGCACCGGCAAGCCGAGCCCGCCAAATTCGCCCAGCACAATTGCGCGGGCGGTCTCAGGCTCGGGGGCACCAGGGCCGGGATACTTGTGCATGTCCATCACATCTCCCACATGCCGGTCAGTCCAGCCACTGGTGTTGTCCACAAGACGGGTGGGATCGAGTTTTTTGATCATGTCAACGATGCGCGGCGTATCCCATTGGCCCCAGCCTTCGTTGTAGGGCACCCACATAACGATGCATGGATGATTGTGCCGGCCTTCAATCAGGGCTTTGAGTTCAGTCTCAAATTCAGAAGCGGATTCCGCAGACCGTTCGATGTCCGGGTCTTTTGGCCCGATGAACTTGTCGCCGCTGGGCATATCTTGCCAGACCAGCAGGCCGAGTTTGTCGCACCAGTAATACCAGCGCTCTGGTTCGACCTTTACGTGCTTGCGGGCAAGATTGAATCCAATTTTTTTCGTCATTTCAATGTCGTAGCGAAGCGCCGCGTCGGTCGGCGCCGCGTACAAGCCATCAGGCCAAAAACCCTGGTCCAATGGGCCAAATTCAAAATACGGTTGGTTGTTCAGCATCAGCCGCGTAAACCCTTTCACGTCCTTACCGAGAGAGATTTTTCTCATGCCAAAATAGCTATCCACCTGATCCACGGTGCGCGTGCCGAGCTTGAGTTTGATCACCAGGCCGTAAAGATGAGGATGTTCGGGCGACCAGAGCTTTGTGTTTTTGACCGGCAAAGTAAGCCTGCCCGGCGCGGTAACCCAGGCGTTATAAATCTCAGCCGGGCCATCGCGAACACTCACTTCTATCCGGAAGTCACCCAGTGGCAACGTAGTGTCTGGATGAACAGTGACCGAACCTGCGTCAATGTCGGGAGTGATCTCGATATTCTTGATATAGGCCGCCGCGACGGGCTCCAGCCACACCGTCTGCCAAATCCCGCTGCTTGAGGTGTACCAGATGCTGTGCGGGTGCCGGACCTGCTTGCCCCTTGGCTGAGTGCCGGCGTCCATGGGATTGACCGCACTGACGACCAATTCATTCGGCCCGTTTGGCTGGACTGCCTGGCTGATATTAAACGTGAACGCGTCGTATCCGCCGCGATGCCCCCCGATCTCGTGTCCATTTACCCAGACTTTGCTGTCGAAGTTCACCGCGCCGAAATGCAGCAGGATTTGCCGCCCCAGCCACCCTTTCGGCAACTCAAACGCGCGCCGATACCACAGCCGATCATTTTCGGTAACAGGTTTCATCACACCCGATAGGGCCGATTCGACAGGAAACGGCACCAGGATTTGGATGGAAAAAGTCTCTGGCTTGGAGTCTTTGGCCGTGATGGCAAGGTCCCATAAGCCGTTCAGGTTGAGCCATTCGCTGCGGACCATTTGGGGACGCGGATATTCAGGATGCGCTTTTGAAGGAGAAACATCCTTGGTCCATGGCGT
The DNA here is from genome assembly GCA_003176045.1 of Verrucomicrobiota bacterium. Classification (GTDB taxonomy): domain Bacteria; phylum Verrucomicrobiota; class Verrucomicrobiia; order Limisphaerales; family UBA8199; genus PSRM01. The sequence goes on from PSRM01000258.1 coordinate 15,038, forward strand.
CTGCAGCGGACCTTCCGCCGGATGCCACTGTGCGCAGGATTCGCGCCGAACTAGTAGGGTGGCGAATACGGCAACCGCGCAGAGGAAACGTGATGTGATTTTATGCTTCAGAAGCCGTGATTTGGTTTTCATATTTTTTGCACCTTCGACCGAAAGCAAACTGACAGAAAAATTTTGGACAGAAAAATTAAAAAATGATTTTCAGGATTCATGGCTTTGCACTAACCCGTACAATCGATATCCAGTTTCGCTCCCCAAATTTCCCTTTGAACCTTTCCGCGATTGCCTCCGCACGGTTGGTGTACTCCACCACCGCAAAGGTCGTCGAACCGCTACCAGACATCAACGTTCCAATTGCACCCTCACTCCTTAAGAACTCCTGGAACAATGCCAGAATTGGGTATTTCTGCAGTGCCGGGGCTTCCAAAGAGTTGTAAAACTCCCCAACAGCCGCCTTTGTGTCGTTCCCCCGCAGCAAGGAAATGAGGTGTTTTGCCCGTCCCGGTTGGCCGTTGAGGGCGTTAGGGAACTTGGCCAACTGCTTGTAGGCCCACGCGGTCTCAATACCAAAGCCCGGATGTATGAGCAAGAAGGCCGCGCCTGCCAGGGCAGGGAAAGGTTCAAGCGGCTCAATCTTCTCACCACGCCCAGTCCCGAGTGCGGGCTTGTCTTGCAGAAAGAATGGCACGTCAGAACCAAGGGCAGCAGCAAGTTCATGCAACTGTTCGCTCGCCAGCGGTCCGCCAAAAAGCTCGTTCAACCCGAGCAGAGTGGTTGCCGCGTTGCCACTGCCTCCGCCCAATCCGGCGGCCAGCGGGATCCTTTTCTCGAGCTGAATGAGGACGCCGTCCCGGATTTGCGCCTTTTCCAGAAACATCGCCGCCGCTCGATAAACCAGGTTGCGCGAGTCGGTCGGCAGTTCGGGATTGCTGCATGTTAGTTCCACGCTACGCCCGGTGCGGGAAAAGCTCAGAAGATCGCATACCTGCACGGGGTGCAGCACGGTTTCAAGCTCATGAAACCCATCCGCTCGCTTGCCAAGGATGTTCAGCAGCAGGTTGACTTTACAAGGTGACAGTTTTTCTAGAGGCATACAGCCGCGGAAACGTGGCGCAGATTTCCAATCTGCTGTATCGCGGATTTCCAATCCGCACACGCGCCGCCAGTTCGAGCAGCGCCCAAAACTTGCCCGGCCAGCCGACTGGAAGTCGGCGATACAGCAGGTTGGAAACCTGCGCTACCTTGGGTGCCTGAGCATCCTGGATGGAAACGGCAAATACGTCCTCCAAGGTTGGGAGTTGAATGTAACAATTGCTTATTCGTCTGACTTGTTGCTACTATGATTGCTGCTAAAGCTTAGTCAATGCTATGAACTCGCCGCTTGGTACTCCATCCAATCCTTCTGAACAATCTGACTTGGGCTCCCTTGCCGCTCCCGGCACACGCCGCAACTTCATCAAAAAAGCGGCGACCGCTGCTGCCGCGGTGAGTGCCACCAATATTTTCAAAACACCCGTTTATGGCCAGAGCCAGGCACCGTCACCAGGCCGCGTAATAGGAGCTAACGACCGCATTGCCGTCGCCTACATCGGCACTGGCAAACAGGGAATGGAGCACGTGAAATTCCAGAAACAATTCTGCCAGGAAAACAATATTGTCCAGGCGGCGGTTTGTGATCTTTTTCAGAAACATCTGGATAAGTCGAGGGACTACATCGGTTTGAAAGACGCAGACGCTTTTCGCGATCACCGCAAACTGCTCGAGCGCAAGGATATAGATGCCATCGTAGCCGCTCCGGTGGACAACTGGCATGCGCAGGTGACCATTGACGCCCTCGAAGCGGGCAAACATGTCTTCTGCGAGAAGCCCATGACTCGCTACCTCGCTGAGGCATTCAAGGTCTATGACACGGTTAAGCGAACCGGAAAAACGTATGTCATTGGCTCCCAAGGGTGCATGGACGCAAAATGGCACCAGGCGGCCAAGTGGATTAAGGAAGGCAAAATCGGTCCGCTCGTGTGGGGGCAGGGTTCCTATTGCCGCAACCACAAGAGCGAATGGACTTTCGATATTGATCCGGACGCCAACGAACAGAATCTCGACTGGAAACGATGGCTCGGGCACGCACCGCAGATTCCTTACAACCCGGAGCACTATTTTTCCTGGCACAAATTCTATGCCTACAACTCAGGAATTATTGGCAACCTGCTTCCGCACCGCTTTTATCCGATGATGCTGGCAACCGGGAATCCGGAATTTCCAAGGCGCGTCGTTTGCACAGGCACGCGAAAAGTCTCGACCGACCGGGAGATAAACGACACCACGCATCTGCTTGCCGAATTCCCCAATGGCCTGACGCTCGTCGTGGCCGGCTCAACGGTCAATGAGCAGGGTTTGCCGGACATCCTGCGCGGCCAGAAGGGCACGCTGCACTTTTCATCCAGCCAGAACAAGGTCGAACTCAAACCTGAGAGCCTCTTTGTAGATGAAGGCCTCGAAGCCGACCAATTCTCCGACCCACAGCCGCCTGAAAAGATTCCCGTCCTGGAGAAGAACTTCTTCGATTGTATCCGCAGCGGTGACACGCCTAAAGCGAACGTCGAGTTGGCAATTCGCGGCCATACCGTTCTGTGCATGGCCGAAATGTCCGAGCGTCTCGGCCTGGCGCTGTTCTTCGATGAGAAGACCCGGCAAGTCAAGTTGAGCAACGGCAAAGTCGTGCCGCCGCTGACCTACGATAGCGTGGTGCCGCATTTGGCGTAAGACCGAAGTTTTTAACGCAAAGGCGCAAAGGAAAAAAACTAACCGCTAATGAACGCGAATCGACGCGAATGATTTCCGTGATTCGCGTTCATTCGCGTCTATTCGCGGTTGTTTCTGCTCCTTTGCGTCTGCGTTGAATTCCGCTCTTACTAAGGAAGCGCTAAATCGGCCGGCTTCACGCCCTTCTTGAATTTGTTGTTCCCAAACCAATTCGGTTTGTATTCGCCTACATAGTTCACGTCTGCTTTCGCAGGGATTTGCTTTTCCGCGCCGAGAGCCCAATAGCAGGCGTTCACAATTAGTCGCCGGAGGCCTTCATTTTCGAGGTCCACGGCCGCACCTGCGGTGATGGCAAAAATTCTGGAACTTTGTCCGGCATCATCATTGTAGTGCCGCGTCCAGGCTAGCGGCATGAGTGGGTTGTTTTTTGGACCGGTAACAGGCGGATCGGTCGGCTTCATTCCTGAAAGCACCTCGCCCCAAACCAGCACTGTTGAATCCTTCGGGAGGTGAACCACTGTGTAAACATCCGTTGGACACCAGATATCAGAGACTCCGCGAAGGATTGGTTTCTTCTCAAATTCCCTGTTAACAATCCCATGCGTGCTTTCTTTGCCATGGTCGCCATGATGGCTCACCCAGGTTTCGCCGAGGACCTGCTGACCGAAGCCGCCAGGCCACTCCTTGCTCCGCCAATCCCAAGTGGCATAAAGGCTCTGCTTGTAGCGCTCATACATGAACGCGTGGGTGCTGGTGCGCAGGGCGACAATCGGTTTCCCGGCATCCACATAATTCACCAAATGCGCCATCTGCGAATCGGGCAGCTCGCGGAACCGCAATTGCATCACGCACAGGTCAGCCGAATCGAGCGCCTCCATTCCCGGAATATTGGTCTGGTTCAGAGGGTCTATCGTCCCATCGGCCGGATTTATAGAGAACAGCACCGTGCAGTTAAATCCGTGCCGCTCCGCCAGGATTTTCGCCAGCATCGGCAGGCCCTCTTCTGAACGATACTCTTCGTCACCGGCAAGCAACACAATGCGTTTGCCCGCGCCAGGTCCTTTGCCGCCATGGTATTCCACCCAGTCGGCGCAATAAGCCGGAACAACCAACAGGAATGTAAGGAGACTAACGATGCCAAGCATCCTAAGTGTCTTCATTTGAATCTGAAGATTCATAACGCTTCCCCGCAAAACACGCAACGCGGAATCGTCACGCGAATGCAGTTAGGAGTGTCGGCGCCCTTGGTGGTGCAAGCCAAAGCGGCAGAGGACTGCCGCACTCCAAAACCTTCGGTAATTCGAGGCGCCCACGAAAGCGCGCCAGCGTCTTGGAGTGCGGCAGTCCTCTGTCGCTTTGGCATATTGGCCGAGGGCCGACAGTTTTAACGCAGGCCATTTAACATAATTAACCTATTTAACTCATTTAACTTTTTTAACTCATTCACCACGTTGCTAGCGATTTTCCCCTGGCTCGGCAATTGTGCATTACTCCCCTCGATAAACGCATCTGGCGGTGCAGGTCTCGGCGACAACCACTTCGGTCAATGCCGGCAGGCGCGGCTTGAGCCTGCGCCAAATCCAAATGGCGATGTTCTCGCTGGTCGGATTTTCGAGACCGGGGATCTCGTTGAGGTAACAATGGTCGAGCTTCTCCCAAATCGGGGTGAACGCTTTGGAAATGTCCGCATAATCCATGACCCATCCGAGTTTGGCGTCGCACTCACCGGCGATGACAATCTCGACAACAAAACTGTGGCCATGGAGCCGCCGGCATTTGTGCGACTTGGGCAAATGCGGCAACAAATGCGCAGCCTCAAACTGGAAACACTTTCTTAATTCAAGTCTCATTTTTAAACCGCTAATCTTCGCTAATAAACGCTAATGGCACTTGGACACGGAAGGCCGTCACCCACGCAGCCACCTAGTCCATCAAGCCATTAATCCATTCATCCAATATTCCAGTATTCCAACATTCCAGCTTTCCATCATTCCCTCTCCCAATCCGTCCATCTCACCAAATCCCCCAGCGAAGGCCGGCCGTCGTGGCGCCAGGTGAGTGGCGGATTCTGCATTTGGCCCACAGGACAGATTCGAGGAACTCCCCAATCGGCCAACTCGCGGGCCAGGTCCGGCGCCTCGTCGTCCGCTGCGGCCAAGCCGACTGTCGAAACCAGGCCTCGTACGCTGTCGGCACTTTGTAGCGCCTCATTCAGATCTTTTACGCCTTTTACATAAATGAACCGGTGCAGGCAGGAAAGTTGGAATCTCGGGTCCTCCTCGTAGATTACCGTCCACGCCGTTGAACCCGGGCTGCAAAAGAGTTGCGTGGACGATTCGATTGCGCGGATTTCATAGAAAGAGCGCCGTGACGCAATGGTAGCCGCGACCTCGACCGAAATTCGCCCTCTTGGTTCTCTCAGCTCGCGCTGAGCCAATTCCTTGGACATCGCAAGGGCGAATTCCACTGGCGAAAGGTGCCCACCGTTTTCGACGTAAATGACGTGAGGTGAAAGGCATCCTAGTTGGTCCCAGGCAACCACGTCTGCTACAGCCCGCTCAACCTGCTTGTGGGCGGCCCGTGCGGAGAGCGCTTTACTGGAAATGAACGCAAAACTAACTCGATGCCCGTAGCCAAGAAATTTCGTTTTGGGCGGGACTCGCAGCCGAATGGCAGCGAGTGTTTCGTCAGTGCCAGTTGCTGTCACGCAATCGGCTTCGGCAAACAGCACCTCTTCGAGTTGAGCGCTTCCGCCGGGCCACTCGGCGAGCTCCAGGCAGGCTCCCAGCTTTGGCTCCGTTTCGTAGAGCGAATGTGCAAAAAGACGCGGCACCAGCGAAGCGCCGCTGGCGCATTTCACGAATTGAGCGGAGCGCACCAACAGTCCGAGAATGATGCTCGAAAGGGCAGGGGAGGGGAGGCCGCCGGCGGTTATGTGAAACAGGAACTCGGGGCCGACCGCCTTCGACGACCGGCTCCCCTCACGCTCCGGCGTGGTGGCGCATAATTCATCGAGACGGTCCACGTGCCCTAAATCTTGCTCCAGGAGCGAGTGCAGGTTTTCTTTCGTGAGCTGTTTAAAAAACGAATCCAGGCCCGCTGCCAGCGTGGCGGCGGAAAAGCCCGTTGCCGCAGGTCCCTGTTCGAGCGCCATGGCGCGGAACGGGAAATTTTCCTTTAGCCAATCTTCCGCCAAGCCATCCAGTAAATCCACCAGGCTCCTGGTTGAACGGTCAGCAAGATAGCGCTCGCGATTGTACTTGAGTGTTTGGCACGCCTCGCGGAGCAATGCCGGGCTGAGTGTCGCATCGGACGGTAAGTCGGCTAAGAAGTAATTCGGAAGATTCATCCCTACTCAGATAATCCGGATGGGAGAGGCTACAATCCAGATCTCTAGCTGCCGGAAACGGGACTTCAAAAGTTGTTTAAACGTTCTGAAAAACTCCTCAACTTCTTGAGAATCTACTTCTACGTCAACGACGTACTTTAAAAGCACGTCTTGATAAGGAATGCCTTCTTGGATCCAGTCGCCTTCGACCGGTTGCGGATTGACGGTGAGCGCGCCAAATCTCCGCAGAAGGTCCTCTTTTGTTTGAAGGAACTTTTCGAGTTCGACGTCTTGCCCGTCGTTATACCTTAGAGGCAGCAGGATTTCGTAGCGCGTGGCAGGCACCGTCGAAGCCCTCCTCCGTTAGCACCTCGTAGGCAATTCCCAATTGATCGAGGATTTTCAGACCCGACTTGGCAAATTCGTAGGTGTTATTGGGAAAACAAAGCACTTTCAACCGCTTCGCAAGTGCTACGAAACCTTGAGCTTCTTTCGCTCGGTCGGCGAACTTAATCCTAACCATCTGCATCTTAGCTGGCTTTAGCAAACCACATTTACCCAAAGCTGTCAAACCCTCGCCTGCTCATCTGCTCATTTTCTCTTAGGAACCCGCACACTAAAACGAACCATGGGCCGCCTGGCTTTCGAGATGAGGCGGCTATGGCTCCTGCGGCGGCGCCTGCGGAGCCGTGCGCGGGGCGATAGCGCTGCCACGCACGCCACCAGGCCAAGGCCAAGCGCTGCGATGAGAAGAAGAATCAAGGGACCATTGCCCATCACGACAATTCTTTAGCTTGAAAGGCTCTGCTGTAAAGCGCAATGGGGCAGCCGCCGATTGCTTCGTTAAATCCAAGATAGAAGTTAGAAGATAGGAGATAGAAGATAAAAGAATTCGCCGAAGAGGACGACATGCAGTTGTAATTGTTCATTCGTGATTGCTGAGAAGCCGCTTGAACCTTTTTGAAACAAAAGCTCGAGTTTGTTCACCATCTTTCACCAGGATCATTGCGCCAGTTCCCGGCAACTTCTCAACAAGCGAAAGCGCGCGCTGAGGTCCAAGAACGCACAGGGTATTGTCCAGGCCGTCGGTCATGGTGGCGTTCGGGGCGATCACAGTAGCCTGGATGCGATTGGTCAGCCCAAGTCCTGTCTTCGGAGCAATGATGTGGGAATAACGCACTCCGCCGATTTCGATGAATTGCTCGGTGTCGCCGGAGGTTGAGATGCCGCAGTTGTGCAGTAAAATCGAACGCACAGCCTTGTCGTCATGCCTCCCGATGCCGGTGATGTCAACCTTCCATCCCTTTTGCTCAGGTGGCGGGTCGCCGATGGCGATGTCGCCACTGGCCGCCACCAGAGCGCGTCGAATGTCTCGGCTGTTGAGCACTTTCAAAGCTTGGTCTGCGGCATAACCCTTGCCGATGCCGCCGAGGTCCAGCCGCATGTTCGGGGCAAGCAGAGTCACAGAGCGGTTTTTCGCATTCAGCCGCAGCTTCTCGTAACCGACTGCTTTGGCTGCAGTCGCAAGCTCGTCTGATGTTGGAAGCACTTTTCGTTTCCTGCCGAACCGCCATAAACGCACGTATGGCCCGACAGTCACATCGAACGCGCCCCCGGAAAGGCGGGCGTACTTTTGCGCCTGTTCCAGAGCGTCGAACAAGTCCTCACCCACCTGAACCGGCTTCCCCCAGGGTTGATCGCACAAGCGCATCAGCTCGCTGTCGGCACGGTAGTCGCTCATCACATCCTCAAGCGCTGCCACCCGCTGAAACGCTGCTTCCGCGGCGGCCTCGGCCTGTGCCTGATTAGTCGTGTAAAGTGTGATTGTGAACAGCGTGCCCATGTGGCCGCTGGTAAATTGGAACCGATGGAGACGGACCGGCTCTGGGCTCGTGTCAGGTCCAATGTTCCTTAAATCAATCGGCCGAAATCCGATTTGGAAGGCCGGTGATCCAGGTCGCAATTGGAAATCATTCTCCTTTTCTGCGGCAAACAGCGGATCCGCGAGGATAGAATTGCGGTCATGCGCTCGCGCCTGCCATTGTTTCCACGTTCCTGCGCCTAAGGGAAATGCGCCTGTGTTTGTGCCGGAGCGGGTATCGAAATACAGATTGTGATCCATCTCGAACCTGTCCCCGGACCAATCACCGGCGAGCAGGACGCCGGAATCAAAGTACACAATATTCGTTTGAAAGCTGAGGCTTCTGTGCGGCTCTGGTCGTGTGTGTTGAAGCTGGTGGTCTCGCGCAAAGGCGAAAATGTTATTCCAGACCATATTGGTTTCTCCATAGTGCTGATGAAATCCGCCATGAGTGGTGCGGTACACGATATTATTCTTCGCGAGGATGCCGCTGCTGCCTTCATCGAAATAAATCCCCCAGCCACCGTATCGTACACCGGCGATATCGCGCCAAAGATTATGGTCAATGGTGGTTCCGGTCTGCCGCCCCAAAGTGTAGATCCCGCCCATGTCACTTAGGATCGGTCCATCACCGTCGGACTTCACTCCGATGTGATGCACCTCGTTGTAAGCGATGAGGTTATTGGTTGCCAGCGACGGGCCGTACCCCCAGGTCCAGCCGACTGAGATACCGGTGTAGAAAAAATCGTGAATCAAATTGTGAACGATGCGATTGGAAGGAGTCTGGCCCAGCCAGATGCCGATCGCGCTTTGGAACATCTTGCCGCCGTCGGAAATCGAGCAGTCCCGAATCTCGTTTTCGCGCGCTTGTTCGTCGGCCATCTCGCGGATGCGTGTTTCTCCGATTTTGATGCCACCGGCTCCGAGATCGGACAACTCGCAACCAAGAATCTGGTCTCGGAAGCAACCGCACCCCAGATCAAGTCCATAGTTGCCCAAGTGAACAAAGTGACACTCTTCAAACACGCAATTGCGCGCGCCTTTACCCCAAACCGCACCGGACACACCAATCGCGGCCTGCGCGAAGCCACCGATTTCCGGCTGCGGTTCAGGAGATATTTCAGGCTTTTCGTTTCCTGTCAAAGGGGTCTCCGGAAGGCTCCACTCGGTATGTGAGAAGGTTAGGCCGCTGAAGCGAAGCCGTTCGATGAAATTTCCAGACTCGGGCCTACCTTCAAGTCGCAGCACCTGGTCTAAAACCGGCGCGATCGCCTCGATATTGGTGATGCTCTCGCCCGGACGCGGCATGTAATAGAGTGACCCTGCGCGATCCAGGCACCATTCGCCCGGCTCATCCAGAAAATCCAAAGCGCCTTCCGCATAGTAGAGGTCGCCTGGCATTAACTCGAATACAGATCGCTTGCTGAAACTGATGATGCGCTCTTTGTCAACCACGCTGACCACCGGCAGGCGCGACTCCACCCAACGCGTCATGGCAACAACGTCTGCATTTGTGACCGAAGGCCATGCAAGAAAGTCGCCCTCGCGAAACCGAATTCTCGTGTGGCCCTGGGTCCAATCCGGCGTCTTGTCCGGCAATTCGGCGATGGTCAGATAGCCGTGATTTGGATGCCGAGCGCGCGTGGCCCGCTTGCCATTGACCCATAGTTCCCGGAAGAACCACTTTCCTGATCGGACTTCCGGAAGCTGGGCTGTCCAAAATCTTTTGCCTTCAACATGGGCCTCCTTCCATCCCTCGATTCGCCGGCCTCCGCTCAAGACCGGCTGCTCTTGCTCATACGCACTAATTTTAAGGCCGGAATCTTCCGGTCCAAGCACCAGCGGTTCGGGGAGAAAATATGTGCCATCGCGGATTTGTATTTCTACGGGGCTTGACAGCACCCCGCTGCTTTTCCGCCTCAACTCTCGAGTCGTCTTGACGGCACGCTCCACTGTGGCCAAAGGTCCGTCGGTTTTTCTGCGATTCGGCGTCACCAAATGGCCAGACCAGCCATCGTTTCCATTGGTGGCGACGAAAAACACAGCTCGTGCAGGATTGGCAGCTCGAAGGTTATCTGCCACCCCGGCAGTTATCAGTGCGCCAACCAGGGACATTGATGAAACCCCAAGAGGCCATCGAAGCTCGCGGAGCGTTTGGAGTGTCCCGATAGCAATCGGGACCGCTTTCGTTTTTGACAGTACCATCAGGCGCGAGACCCCGTTTATGAAAAGCGCGGGAATGCCGCGCACTCTCCCGCTGAGCGGGACTGCGCGAGACTCCACGCGTTTGGGATCTTGGCGAAGCTTTTGGAGTGCGCCCCTGATGCATCGGGGGCGCTTTGGCTCAATCCCCAACATTGTTCGAAATGCTAATGGTGGACTTACTCGGACTTGTGATTCGCACTTTTCCTTTTATCACATTATCTGTGATCACCGCCCTTCTCACGCTTTCCCCTAACTCGATCTGCGGGTGGTTCTCGCGAAATTCGCACCCGCGCACCAACACCGTTCCGCTTTCGACCTGCAACGCGTGCCGCCCTTCCCGGTTGCGGTCCCATTGGACGAACGTGCAATCGCCGAAGCCGACCGTTCCCGAACCCGCGAGCTTCGCGATCTGGTTGCACGGCCCCCAAAAGGCGCAGTTCGAAAAACGCACGCTGCCGGAGTTGCTCGATTCGATTCGAACCATCGTTGGATCCGGTCCATGGAATGACACAAACTCCCCATTCGAGATCAATAATCCCATCGGCGCGCAATTCTCCACCACCATCGCGCTGAAGCAATCATCGGCGCCGATTCCCAGGAAATTGCCGTTGCACAAACCCGCGCGCGTTTGGATGAACTTGTAGCCGATGCCGTATCCAAAACAAAACGTATTGTACACGTATTGCCAATCGCTGCGGCCAAAGATGAACGCCTCTCCGTGTTCCTGCTGCCACTTGAACAGTTTGGGCTTCATGCTCCACCAGGGGTTAAAATGGACGTTTTCGATCCGGCCAATGTCGTAAATATCATCCACAAAAATGCCGCGCCGCAGTGGCTGGCCCGAAATGTCCCTGATCAAGTGGCGATCATTTTTCCGCGCATCAATGCCGTTATACGAGTTCAATAGTTCGACCGTCAGCACGGCCGGATTGTGGCCGCGCATCGCGATGGTCCACGGATATTCTTTGGGCTCCTCTGCTGTGTCTTGCTCGGGGTAATAGATCACCACGCCTTTGAGCGTGCTATCGCTCTGCAATGAGATAAAGGCCGGCCCATCCTCTTTGCCTCGGCTTTCAGTGGCCAGAAAGGTGGTTCCATTGTCCGTGGGCTTCGCGGCGCCCGGGTTTCTGATGCCGGGATGTGAGGGTACTGATTCCCAAACGCCTTTGAGCGTTACGCCATTCGGCACGAAGAGATGGCCGGCAAAAAAGTAGTTTCCTCTCGGCGCATAAACCACGCCACCGCCCTCCCGGCCAGCCGTGTCCAGCGCCTTTTGGAACGCCCCGGTATCATCGCTCTTGCCGTCGCCTTTGACGCCGAAATCGAGTACGGAGTAGGTGTCAGAATTCGTCGCTGCCGGGAGCCGGGCTGCGCACAGGAGCAAGAACAGGACTGAACTATACGGAGGTAAGCGGCGTATAAAAGACATGGTTGTGGCGGGGAAGGGTTCAGGGTTCAGGTTTCGGAATAGCAAATCGCAAATGGCCGAGAGTAGGCGCGGAGCTTTAATGCAAAGGCGCAAGGCTGACAGGAAAATTGGGGAAAGGAAAATGTTTCTGTCCAAAAATCTTTCTGTCAGTTTCTCCTCGGCTCTTTGCGTCTTTGCGTTAAATCCGGGCCGCATAATGCGTCACCTTAAAGTCGGAGTGCTCCGCGATTTCCTCAACCACCTCGAAAGCATCTTCAAATGCCGGAAAAAAGGCATCGCCTTCCACCACTCGCTTGACGAGGGTGAGATACAAATCGGAACAAAGCGGCAGCGCTTGCTCATAGACCTGCGCGCCGCCGCAGATGAAGATCTGCCGGCCGGCAAATGCTCCGTTTGCTAAATCAATGTGCTCAAGCCCGGAGATCGTCTGCACTCCGGAAGGTGGCTGGGGAGAGCGAGACAATACTAACGTCGTGCGTCCAGGCAGCGGCTTTCCGATGGATTCAAATGTTTTTCGACCCATCACCAGCACATGCCCCATGGTCAGTTTCTTGAACCATTTGAAGTCCTCCGGCAAATGCCACGGAATTCTGTTTCCCGCCCCGATCACCCGGTTCAGTGACATGGCCGCAACGGCTTTGAAGGGCCTCCCTTGCATTTATGATTTATGATTTATGATTTATGATTTTCCAAGTCAGTCTGAGCCGTCCCTTCTTAATCTTAATCTTTCTCTTAATCTTAATCCCGACTCTGGAGCACCTGATTGTCCGTGCGAACACTGCGAAATTCCGACGATCTCGTAAATCGCAAATTGAAAATCGTAAATCCAAATGAGATTAAGATTAGGGGAAAGATTACAATTAAGATTCAGACGGCTATCGGCGCTTTGATTGCCGCGTGAGGCTCGTAGCCGGTTAGCGCAAAATCCTCGTAATCGAACTGATGAATGTCCTTCACTTCCGGATTTAATTTCATCCGCGGCAAAGGACGAGGTTCGCGCGTGAGCTGCAACCGTGCCTGCTCCTCGTGATTGCGATAGAGATGAAGATCCCCGAACGTGTGAATGAATTCGCCCGGATTCAAATCGCATACCTGCGCAACCATCATCGTTAACAAGGCGTACGATGCGATGTTGAAAGGGACACCCAGGAATACGTCGGCACTCCTCTGGTAAAGCTGGCAACTCAACTCACCGTCCTGAACGTAAAATTGGAACAGAGCGTGGCATGGCGGCAAGGCCATCTGATCAAGCTCACCCGGGTTCCAGGCCGAGACGATGAGGCGTCGGCTGGAGGGATTGCTACGGATTTGGGAAATAACCTCGTCAATTTGATTGATCGAGCGTCCCTCTGGTGCACGCCAGTCGCACCATTGCGCGCCGTAAATGCGGCCCAGGCTCCCTTCCGCATCGGCCCATTCATCCCAAATCGTTACGCCATGCTCGTTGAGGTAGCGCACGTTTGTGTCGCCCCTTAAGAACCAAAGCAATTCATAAATAATGGATTTGAGATGGAGCTTCTTGGTCGTGAGCAACGGGAAGCCATCTGCCAGCCGGAACCGCGTCTGAGCGCCGAAAACCGAATACACGCCTGTGCCGGTGCGGTCCGGCCTTGCTTTGCCGTCTTCGAGGACCGTTCGGAGAAGTTGAAGGTATTGGGTCATTCGTTAGCTTGTGTTACGTGTCAGGTATCAAGTGTCAGGTTCTATGTGCCGGGACATCTTTCTTAATCCTAATCTTTCTCCTGGTCTTAATCCAAGCAGGGAAAGGTGAAACGTAAAACGTGAAACGCAAACGCGATGCTGGATGCTGGATACTAGATACTGGATGCCGGAAGCTGTTTTCCGCGACCCTCAATGACTTCGGATTTTGGAAGTTGGACCGTGGACTGTGGAGTCTGGACTTCGGGCTTCGGACTTCGGGTTTCGGGCTTGGGAGCTTGAACTTCCTCTGCGCGCACCTTGACCAATCCCGTCTGTTTGGCCAACTCATCCAGAAATACGGCGAGAACCGATTGTAAAGCCCTGCCCTGATGATGCAAAAACCAGGCAAAGAGAGGTAGTGATATTAATAACAACCATGGCCATGCGTGGTGGGCGGAAAGCAGGCCCAGCAGAAGCAATTCCGTTGCGCACGCCGTTCCGAAAGAGACTTTCGCTCGCAGCGACCAACCCGGCTTAAGTCGGCAGTGCAGAAATTTTCCTTTGCCGGGGTGTTCTTCCACGACCGTGGTGATTTGGACCTTGCTCCAGCGTGCATCAAAAATCTCCACGTCATAATCGCTCCAGCTATCGGATCGGTTCGGCCATCCTTTTTCATCCAACCGTCGCAGCATCTCTGTTACAAAAGCCAGTCGGTCAAAGGAGGGCAGGGCTGCCGCCTCCGTATGGGCAGGACTCCCAGGACTTCCGCGGACAAGGCTGTCCGCGCTCCTTTGGGTCTGCCACCAATACGCCAATTCTCTAAGCGAGCCTGGTGCCGATCTAAGTGCCATGGAATCCAAATTCTGCTGCGGCGCAACTACGGCCCGCGGCAACAGCAGCCTGCTCTTGTAACGCGCATATCCTCGAACAATCGGCTGCAAGAAAAACAGCAGCGCGATCAATGCCCGCGACCAGCGCCGCGTCTGCCGCCTGGGCAAAGCGGCCTGGGCGCCCGCCGCGGCGCAGACGCTGGCGGGCAACAGAGTGCCGAAAATGGCCAGCGGCAAAAGATTCTGGAAGATGGCGGCAAGAACCCAAAGCGGCAGAGTGACAAAAAGATGGTACTCGATCGCGGTGCAAAGCATCAGCGAGGGCGCAGGTTCCGCCGCATAAAGAGATTGGAACCCGGCGCTGGCGAACAGACCTCGGTAAATCACTGAAGGCCGAAGCAGAAGTCCAAATTTTGCCGTAGTGTAAATGCGGCCTTTCCACATGCTGCCTCCGAGAGAATTGAAATACTCGGGGTGTTTACGCACCAATAACGCTTCCGCCTCCCCGTAGCCCTCTTGTTGGCGCAGATACTCGGCTACGGTTGAACGGCGGTAATGCCAGACGAAGCCGGCCGGACTGAACCCAATCTTCCATCCGGCCTGCTGCAAGCGCCAACAGATGTCCACGTCGTCGCCCGCGCGCTGAAAAGCCGGATCGAACCCTCCAATCTCGACCAGCGCCCATTTGTAAAAAGCCATATTGCATCCTGGAATATGCTCTGCCTGCCGGTCTGTAAGCATCACATGCGCAGGCCCGCCAGGCGAAGCCATCACCGCCGCGGCGACCGGCGAATCTTCTGGCGGCAACAGGTTGGGCCCGCCGATGCCCACAAATTCACCGCCCAACAAATCGCTCACCAGGTAATAGAGCCAATCCTCATCCGCCCGGCAGTCCGAGTCGGCGAACGCCACAATTTCGCCCGTGGCAGCGCCAATGCCGGTATTGCGCGCCGCTGATAGCCCGAGATTCCTCGAGTGCCTAAAGTAACGGACCTTTGGCCGTTGATAGGCGATTTGAGGCGAAGTATCCGTCGAGCCATCATCCACCAGGATAATCTCATAATCCGGATAATTCAGGCGCTCCAGCGATTCCAGGCACGCCGCCAGTGTCCGTTCGCCATTGTAATTGGCCACGATGACCGAGACCTTAGGAAGGCGACCATTGACCACTGTTTTATGACCACTGACCACTGACCACTGACCACTGACCTCCGCCCTCTGCTCCTCGACCGTGGACTGTGGACTGTGGACTTTGGGCGCTTTTTTCTGACTACTGACCACGGACCACTGACCACTGACCTTGGATTCACCTTCGGCGTCCTGGACTTTGGACTTTGGACTTTGGTCTTTGGACTTAATTTCAAAATACGGCGCCGCCTCGAACTTTTCCCGCACCGCCCAAAATGATTCCTTCGCTTTCCGGGCTCGCGTGACCAACCCCATCTGCCAATCCAAGACTTCGGCCCCCCCACGCCACCACTCATCCGTGTAGCTGAATACCACCGCGCCCGCCAGGCCGGCTCGAAACGCCTGCTCAATTTGCCACCCAAGCATCTCGCATTTCTTTTCCTCTCCTTCCCGCAACGAATCTATCCCGACCTCGCCTAACAGCAGCGGCTTGCCCGGCGCTTGCATTTGCAGACGCGCCAGGTAGTTACTGAAAGCCGTTTTCTGGTGCAGATAAACATTGAAGCAGACGAAATCCACGCCCTGCGGCCGCAGGAACTCCGTGGTTGGAAAATTTGTGAAGGTGCAGAGACATTCCGGATCGGCCTGCTTCGCCTCCACTACCAGCTCATCAATGAAATCCGCCACTCGCCTCGCCCCACTCCACCGCACGATATCCGCTGGGAGCTCATTGGCTACACTGTACGCGAATACCGCAGGATGCCGTCCACACGTGACCACTGCGTTGCGGACCGCCTCCCGCGCGCCTGCCCGGCCCGTGGCTGAATCCAAAAAACAGAGATGCTCATTCCACGGGATGCCGACGAACACCTTCAAATCTTGCTCAGCCGCCAAATCCAGAAACCATTTCTCCGGCACCTGATAAACCCTGAGGACATTTGCCCCCAACTCCTTTATTTGCGCAAAATCTTTGGCTGTCTGGTCCGGTGAAGCAAACCCCGCCTGCATGTCCGCAGTCCGTAGTCCGTAGTCCGTAGTCTGTGGTCTGTAGTCCGTAGTCTGTGGTCTGTGGTCCGTGGTCTGTAGTCTGTGGTCCTCCGGCTTTGGACCTTGGACTTTGGACTTTGGACTTTCCTCCGGCTTTGGACTTTGGACCTTGGACTTTGGACTCCCCCCGTGGTCGGTGGTCTGTGGTGCGTGGTCTGGCCGAAAGGGCCCATACGCCACGCCTTTGACGTAGAATTTCTTCTCGCCCAAACGAAAAAATTTGCCGTCCACGCTCACGCGCAGACGGGGGGATGCCACTGCCATAGAAATTGGACGTGAAGCGCGGTGGGTATCATCAGTCGAAGATGAGCAAAAGCGTGAATTAGTCTCAATTAGTGTCAATAGCGAGGGTTCAGGGTTCAGGATTCGGGCCGTGGTCACAAGTCCAGAACATTGGGAGAGGAATTTCGAGTCCGACAAAGTGCAGGACGAAGTTCGCACGAATTCAAGATGGATTTTCGGAAGAGTTGCAACCGCGGCGTCCTGATTTCTGCTGCTGCGGTATGGTGGGAGGGGGGCGCATGAATTTGAGCTTGGGGCGAGTGCATGCGTCTGCTTTAGGCTGAGTTAGACTGAGTTAGTCTGTAGTTACAATGCGGGGAATCGTGCTTTGCTGAACCGGAGGGGTAGGGCAAAGCTTGAGGCAAAGTGAAAGACATAGTGGAAGACGAAGTTTTAGGGGGAGGGGGTCAAGCGTGGGAAGCGCCTATGGGTGCCAATAGCCGCCAATGAGTGGAGTTGAAGTTTCGTAAAAGTGGAGGGGCTGAGGCGAGTATTGGAATTGGAATTCAAGGAGTCAAGGTTCTCTGCATGGCAAGGGTAAGGGGCCCCGCCTTCGCTCCGCTAAAGGAGCGGCGGGCGACGTGAAAGCCGAAACGGCC